>JAHYJP010000104.1 GCA_019429055.1 Bacteroidales bacterium | reverse complement strand
AAATATCGGGTTCCTGCAGAAGCAATCTGCAAAGGGCCACACGGCGACGTTCACCACCGCTCAGGTGCTCAACTTTCTCATCGGGAGCAGGGCAACGCAGGGCATCCATGGCGCGCTCCAGGCGGCTGTCAAGCTCCCAGCCATTGTATTGTTCAATGAGATCGGAAAGCTCACCCTGACGTTCGATCAGCTTTGTCATCTCATCATCACTCATGGGCTCAGAGAATTTCATGTTTACCTCTTCGTACTCCTTCATGATATCCACCACATTCTGCACTCCCTCTTCCACAACTTCCTTCACGGTTTTGGTATTATCAAGATAAGGTTCCTGGGCAAGATATCCCACTGAATATCCCGGTGAAAAAACTACTTCACCCTGGAAGGATTTCTCCTCGCCCGCAATGATTCGCATCAATGTGGATTTACCCGAACCATTTAAACCAATTATACCGATTTTAGCACCATAAAAAAAGGAAAGGTAAATATCCTTCAATACCTGCTTGGATGGCGGAAAAACTTTGCTTACCCCCACCATGGAGAAAATGATCTTTTTATCGTCGCTCATGAAATTTAAAAAGAGTTTGAAGGGGCTGTCTCAAAAGTGCGAGTTGGTCGTTGAGCCTGTCGAAACGACATCTGATTACCAGCCAGATACCCGCTTCGACAAGCTCATCGTCCTAATAAAATCTGGCTTTTGATACAACCCCTTATTTTCAAAAAATTTTCCTGATTTTCTGATGCAAAGATAATCAAGGTTTACGAATATCCCTGAAGTTGTTACGAATAGAAGAGCGCTTTACTTCCTGATGACCCTGTGCGTTGAAACACCCTGTTTTCCAGTGATCCTTACTAAATACATTCCGGAACGGAAGTTATCTAAATTGATCTCAGGTGATAAAACCTGGTCCAGGATGATTTTTCCTGAAATATCCACAACCTGCACTTTGTAACCCGCAAAATCAGTTAGTCCGGATACATTTATCCTGCCATTGGTAGGATTGGGATAAAGACTGATCTCATTATGAAAAGCCGGAAGATCAACAGACGTTTCAATGAATCCTTTGAAGAACGCAACGGTTTCGAGCAATGCCGGAACAGCACAATCGCCATGACCCATCGTTGAACTGAGATTCTCCGTAATGAGATCTGCAGCACCATTTGCCTGCATCACAGAATCGGCAAGTATGGAGTTTTCAAAAGGAACCATTTCATCACCCATGCAATAGAAAATACGGGTTGGGGCCTGGAGTGTCCAGTTATAGGTATCATTTTCGCGTAAGATAATATTAATGGGATGGTTATCATTGGATGTAACATCATTTACCAGGTCAGGGTTAAATAAAGTGACCGGGTAATTATTCCCAAAATTTTGACCGGATAAGAAAATCAGAGCGATGGTGAGTTCTATCAGATTAATATCTCCGTTATAAAAAGCTTCGATGGATTGAATAAAAACAGGTTGAAATATATCGTCCAGTTCTTCGTAAATAGTACCGTATACTTCCTGATACCCCAGGATCACATAAGGTATAAAACCCAGGAACAGATAATCGTCCTGACTGAACATCAGATCACGCATAACCCCCGAAATGCTGTAAGGACCGGATAGGTGTGTAGCGGCTGTTACACTGAATTCCCCGGAATAAAAGAGTTCCAGTTCCTGGTGGGTTGACATGGACGCATGGCCTCCCTGCGAATAGCCCGTAAGAAACAATTTATCATTTACAGCATAATCTTCATTTTCCAGCCATTCGTGAAATGCTTTAAGCATATCCACAGAAGCCCTGGCCTGGGTTTCGCGATGCACATAAGGATGAAATCCTCTTGAATCGCCCATTCCCAGGTAATCGGGCGCCAAAACGGCAAAACCGTTTGCACCGATAAACGCATAAGCTTCATAATCCAGATTCAATGATGATGGCACCTGATCCTTTGCCGGGCTGGTGCCATGATGATAAATTACCAACGGAAAATCCGGTGCATCATTATCGGGAATCACAATCAAACCTGATGCTATATCGGGCATATCATCTGATCCGGTGGTATGATAGGTCATTTTATAAAATCGAACTCCGTAAGGCACATCATAGTCCAGAAGTTCAGAGATCTCCTGAGCCGTTGCAGAAGAAATGTATTCAACGCTATTGACCTGTTGGCTTTGAACAGAATGGAGAAAAAGAACAGAAAAAAGCAATGAGAATGTAAAATAATATTTCATAAATTGTTTTTTATTGGCCGACTGAAAAAAATATTAATGTTTTGCCGATATTAACAAGTTATCTATAGAAAAGTTCGCATGGTTGATTCGGGGCGCGACTTTGAGACGCACTCTAACTACTCAAAATCAAAAAACATCTTTTAAAAACTTTCCAGAATCCTTCCTGAAATCTGCAGCAGGCTGATCTCGGCCATTTTGGCCTGGTACTGAATGGAGAGAAGACGTTCTTCTGCTTCCAGAAGGTTTTTTTGAACTTCGCGAAGCTCAAAACCGGAGAGAGCACCCAGGCGATATCTATCGAAAGCTATTTCTACATTTTCGCGGGCAGCATCCAGATTCTGTGTTTCGAGTTCCAGTAATCTTAGGTTGTTGCTATAGGCATTAAAAATGGTGAGCAGGTCGGCAGTGATCTCTTGTTGAGTGCGCTCAAGCATAAGATCACGATTTTCAAGCTCTATCCGGGCATTGCTTTTCTGACGCCGGAGGTTACGGCCATCATAAAGATTTATTCCCACCGTAATGCCATAGTTCATTCCCCAGGCATGTTGATTTTCCCATGCAGCACTTTGAGATGTGCTGAAGGTATAGCCGTAACCCGAGCTCAGATTCAGATAAGGATAGGTGCGTGACCGGATCAAATCCAGGTCATATTCACTGATTTTCCGGTTCTGCAGTGCAGCCAGGATGGAAGCATTCTGACTGATAACATCATCCATCAATAGATCATACAACAGACCGGGATTTACAACTATAGAAGTATCTGCAGGTACCACAAATTCAGTAAGATCAGGCAAAGCCATCAATTCAGCGAGCCGGATGCGTGAGGCACTGAGTACTTCATATTGTCTTTCCAGGCGCGAGCTGTCTGCATTAAGTGTAACCTCAGCCTGTAACAAGGTTACCTTTGATCCGGAACCCAGCAGAAAATGCTCCTGTTCAATTCGAACCCGTTCCCTGGAAATATCAACAGCATACTGTAAATTGGTAAAGTGCTGGGTTTGCTGTATGTAAAAATAATACTCAGATGCCAGCTGGGCTATAAGATTTTCAATCTGGATGCGCGTATTGAGTTCACCCAGGTTCTTCAGTTCTTCCAGTTGAGCATATCTTATCTGTGCTCTGAAGCCGTCGAATAGCATCCAGTTTCCCTGCAAGGTGTTATTGAATGTGGTGTTGTGAATTCCCCGAAGGCTGAACTCACTCCCATCCCTGAGATTCTGATCAGTATTGTTGATGTTCCCTGAAAACTGTGATCTCAGATCAAGACCGGGAAGCATTCCGGCATTGCCCCGGGTAAAATTATTGCCAGCGATTACTTCCTGGTTCTTTACAATGCGCAAAGAGTAATTCTGCTCCAGTGCAATTTCAATAAACTCTTCCAGCGATAAGGCCTGCTGAGCGTGCAATCCTGCATTGAAAATAAAAAATGTAATTAAACTATTAATTATCAGCTTAAATCGGCTCATCACTAATATTCTTTTTAGAACTTGAAACATAGGAATAAATGGCCGGAACCACATACAAGGTAAGGAATGTGGCAATGATCAAACCACCAATAACAGCCACACCCATGGCAATACGACTTTCAGCTCCTTCGCCCAGGCCCAGGGTAAGCGGTAAAACTCCCAATATGGTTGAAAGACTGGTCATAAGGATGGGGCGAAACCGCGCTGCAGCCGCAAATTTGATGGCTTCCAGTTTTTCCATTCCCTGCTGCTTTCGCTGGTTGGCAAACTCCACCATAAGGATTCCGTTCTTGGATACCAGTCCGATGAGCATAATGATACCGATCTGACTGAAAATGTTCATGGTTATATTAAAATACCACATAAAGAACAATGCACCGGTTAAGGCCAGGGGTACTGTCATCATTACGATCAATGGATCTCTGAAACTTTCAAACTGTGCCGAAAGCACCAGGAATATCAGGATCAAAGCAAGCAGGAATGCAAACATAAGACTGGACGCACTTTCCTGGAAATCTCTTGAGTCTCCGGCAAGCGCTGTACGGAAGGTTTCATCAAGCACCTCATCGGCGATGCGGTTCATCTCTTCAATTCCATCACCAATGGTATAACCGGCTGCAAGACCCGAAGAAACCGTTGCCGAAACAAAACGATTATATCGATAAAGCTGCGGCGGAGCGGTTTGTTCCTGTATGCTTACCAGGTTATCGAGCTGGATCATATCTCCATTATTGTTGCGTACATACAGAGATTTCAGATCGAGCGGTGTATTGCGGTTTTCACGGGCCAGCTCACCCAGTATCTGGTATTGCTTGCCATGCATAAAGAAATAACCGAATCGTTGGCCGGATAACGCCAGCTGAAGCGTTTGCCCGATATTCTGGGTAGAAACCCCCATCAGGTTGGCCTTATCACGATTAATCGCCACCTGTATTTCGGGTTTTGTAAAGCGAAGGTTTACATTCGACATCTGTAATATCTCACTGTCATCAACCTTTTCCATAAATTCCGGAAGTACTTCCCTTAACCTTTCTATACTCTGCGCCTGCAAAACATACTGAACAGGCATACCGGAACGACGTCCGCCAAAAGTAGATTGCTGCAGCACAAAGGCCCTGGCACGGGTCATTTGCCTTACCTTTGCTGATAAATGATCTGCTATTTCCTGTTGTGATCGTTGACGCTCATCGGGTGGTACCAGAATTACCCTTACATTGGCCCATCCACCAAACACCATATAAATAATACCTTCCAGTTCGGGTACTTCTTCCATTACCATTTCCGCCACATCGAAAATATAATCACGGGTAAATTCAAATGTAGCACCCTCCGGTGTTTGTGCGTTAATAGTAATCTGGGAACGGTCTTCCAGTGGGGCCATTTCAGCCGGTATATTCATGTATAATAAAACGATAAGACCTACGGCACCCAAAAGAATAAAAAATGTTATCCACCTTTTAGCAAGAAATTTATCGAGAGAATTTTTATACGCATCATTCATGGACCGGAAGAATCCTTCAGTACTTTTATAAAGTGCTCCCCTTTCGGTTCTCTGTTTGAGAATTTTGGTGGAAAGCATGGGAGTGAATGTAAGCGCTACAAAAGAAGAAATGGCCACTGCCCCGGCAATAACAATACTGAATTCACGGAACAGTCGCCCCGTCATCCCTTCAAGAAATACAATGGGAATAAATACCGCCACCAGTGTTATGGTGGTGGCAATAATGGCGAAGAAGATTTCCTGTGCCCCTTTTAATCCCGCTTGTTTGGGTGTCATCCCCTGCTCTATCTTCACATAAATATTCTCCATCATTACAATGGCGTCATCCACCACCAGGCCTATGGCCAGTACAATAGCCAGCAGGGTTAGTACATTAATGGTAAACCCTGCAATATACATGATAAAGAAAGAACCCACCAGCGAAACGGGAATTACCAGTATGGGAATAAGCGTGGTACGCCAGTCGCGCAGAAAAAGGAAAATAATAATCACCACAAGCATAAATGCAATAAAAATGGTATTCCTTACTTCCACAATGGATGATCGGATGTATTTCGTATTATCAAAACCCACCTGGTAAAAAACATCATCGGGCAGGTCTCTTTTCAAGTGTTCAAGACGGTTATAAACTTCATCGGCAATATCAATATGGTTCGAACCGGGTTGAGGGATAATTGCCACGCCCACCATTGGAATACGATCGCGCATGAGAATGCTGCGCAGGTTTTCAGAACCCAGTTCCGCACGGCCGATATCAATAAAACGTATTACCTGGTCTCCTTCCTGACGAATGATCAGATTATTAAATTCATCGGGGGTGGTTAATAAACCGAGAGTTCTGATGGTAAGTTCAGTGGTTGAGCCTTCGATACTTCCTGACGGTAATTCCACATTTTCCCGGGCAATGGCATTGCGCACATCCAGCGGGGTAAGATTATAGCCTGCAAGTTTGGCCGGGTCCATCCACAAGCGCATACTCCATCTTCTTTGCCCCCAGATGGGCACTGAGCTGACACCATCAATGGTTTGCAGGCGTTCCTGGAAGGTAAGCTCGGCAAATTCAGATAACTCGGTTAATGAACGCCGGTCGCTCTGTATATTGATAAACATGATGGGACTGGCATCGGCATCGGCTTTGGAAACGATGGGAGGATCCACATCACGGGGCAAGCGTCGCTGGGCCTGGGCAACCTTATCACGTACATCATTGGCTGCGGTTTCCATATCAACACTAAGCTCAAACTCAACAGTAATATTGCTGCTGCCCTGCCGGCTCACACTGGTTATGGTTCGTATACCGGGTACGGCATTTATAGCCTGCTCCAGCGGTTCAGTGATCTGGGCGTCAATTACATCAGAATTGGCACCTGGATAGGAAGTCCTGACAGAAATAATGGGCGGGTCGACACTGGGAAATTCACGCACACCCAGGAAGGTCATACCAATCAGCCCAAACAACAGAATTATGATGGTAAAAACCGTTGCCAGAACCGGGCGTTGTATGCTTATAGACGAGAGGCTCATATTCTTCGGAACTAAAATATATTATCAATAACTACTGTCATTCCATGCCGCAGCTGCAAAATACCGGTGGTAATAAGTGTATCGCCGGGCTGCAAACCCGAAGTGATCTGTATCATATCTTCTGTCCTGAGACCTGTAGTAACACCTAATGAGTGGGCAATGCCATCGCGATATACAAAAACCCTGTCACCATCCATTTCAGGTATCAGTGCTTCTGTGGGAATGGAAAGTGCATCATCAATTTCTGAAAGTTCCAGTTGAATGGAAACAAACCTGCCGGGTTTAATTCTTGCTCCGGGATTGTTATACCGTGCCCTTACAGTAATATTACGGGTGCGTATATCCACTTTGGGATCTACGGCATAAACCTTTGCAAGATGCGTATCAGGGTTGCCGTCGAGGACAAAGCTCAGAGGGAAACCCACTGTAATTTCTCCGGCATACCGCTCCGGAATAGAAAACTCAATTTTCAAGGGGTCACTTTTTATCAGGCGGGCAATCTGTGTATTGGGATTAACGTAAGCACCTTCACTCACATGCCTCAAACCAATAACCCCGTCAAAAGGAGCCCTTAGTTCTGTTTCGGCAATGCGTGCTTCGAGAAGCAAAATATCGGCTTCGAGCGATTGCAGTTCAGTAACGGCCTGATCGTAGCTTTCCTGGCTGATGGCATCACGTGAGAGCAAAGTGCGCTGCCTGAACTCACGCTCATCGGCAAGCTTTTTCTGGGCCTGTAATTTTAATAGTTGCGCCTGCAAATGACGATCGTTGATCTTGGCGAGCAGCTGTCCTTTTCGCACAGCGGAACCTTCATCAAAATTGATATTGGTAATTTTTCCTGATGTTTCGAAAGACAGGTCAACCTGCTCATCAGGAATGAGTGTTCCTGAACTGTTGATCATCTCCACAAGACGCTGTGGCTTCATTTGTAAAGCCTCCACATTCAATGCCTGAGGCCCTCTGGCAACAACAGGAGCATCACTCTCTGCCGCATCTGTAAATAAAGGATTCAACTTAGGATAAAAAATGATCCCGGCAAGCACCAGAATGACAAGTGCGATAAAAAAAGGTTTGAATTTCTTGTTCATTTGAAAATAAATAGTTTTTGTGAACAACCCGGTTTCAAGCAAATAGTTCGCAACCGGAAAGGTTATACTTACCAGAAAAAAGTATTTCGGATAAATATATCTTATTTCTGATACGATCCCAATCTCTTATCCATAGAAAAGCTTCCTGATATCCCCTTAAAAATCAATCGAATCAGGAACTTTATGGTTGAGATGTCAAAAGTAAGTATATTAGATTTGAGGGCCTTGCTAATTATTCTTAAAAAGGTTGAAGGTCCTTCGGAATTTCGAAAAGAAAGGGCGGATTTTTCAATCCTGATACCAAATGCTCTTAAAAAGCCTTAGGCTATAATCATTATATTCTCCGGGATCTACATATTGATTATGGATAAAATCATCGTAACCGCTTAGGTTATCTGTTTTGCTGAAACGGGTAAATTTGAAATCAAGATTATTTAAATCTATCAATTCGTTGTCTAAATCTGTTATGTATCCGGGCAATTCAGGCGCAGCAAAATTAAAATTCTGTGAAACCGGAGAGAAGACATTATAGTAAAAAAACCTGCTGATGCCACCCGGCACAATGATCACAAAGTTCCAATCATGTCTCATATACTCTGCATCTGCATTAACCAATGAATTAAAACCATGTATGGATGTATTACTTATTACTTCACTTGTTTCCATCCTTATAAATTCAGCCGGCAGTGCAGCACCCCGATATATCATGGATTCAGTAATATTATCTGACTGAAAATAAGTGCTCAGCTCATATCCGGTAAATAAATCGCCGGGATAAAATCCTCTGATAGATGTGGAAGGGTCAAATTGTGTATTGTGGTACATCCTGAACCGGGTATTGATTCCATCATAGAATGGCTGATATGACGTGATCATGATATCCGACACATTGGACTCAGGAAACTCATACTCAACATAGTCTTCCATCTGTAGAATATCGTTAGATGAAAAGGAAAAATCTTCATTCAATGAAACATTTTCCACAAGTTTATACATGGGATTTTCTCCCGGATTAAAAAAACTCATCCAGATCATGTCGGGATTAAAATGCTGATCAATAAAAAAATAATCATCACCGAGACCCCTGGTGCCATTGCCAAGATTCTGAATGGTTCTGTATGTATATGCATGGTAATCAAAGTCATTTAATTCAACTCTGTTCGATCCTAATTTATCGGGCTTTTCTGGTGCAACATTACCCTTCAGGTGCCATACATCCGGTTTTAAATCCGTATAAGTATCAACGGTATATGATTCAGAATGGGTTGAAGAATTAAAAGTTATCAATTGAATCATTAACTGTGAATCATTGTCATCAGATTCCCATTCCAGTATAATTTCCTTATTGTTTTCCAGTTCCTTTTCAGCCAGCAAAATATTTTCACTGTCATAGATTAAAACCCATTTTCTCTGGTTTTCCGAAACATAGGTATCATTGGTAAAAAAAGTAAATGTTTGGATATCAGGCAGAATGGGATCATCAATGATGTTATCGTCTTCGCATGCAATGAGCGGTAAGAAAAAAATGATGATTAAAAGATAGTGTCGGATTTTGTTCATAACAGGTTTTTTTATTGTTTTGATAAGTATTTAAGAATTTAATTTGAAGCCCGGTGTTTTCCTTTATTTCGATATTTGATTTGGTGAAGCTGCCACAATTGTATTCAACTGACAAATATATCACACTTTTTTAATTCTGATCCCTTTTTTTTACGTTATAAAATTTCCTGATGACTTTTATGCACATTAATCCTGAATTGTTAACCGTTACTTTCTTCATCATATCTTCATCATAATTCTCTAAATTTGTTAAAAATAAAAGCCATGAAAAAAATAATCACCGGAATTTTCTTTGTGCTTTTCACTGCTTTTTTCATGGGTCTTTCGGCCCAGGAACAAAAAGAAGTAACCAAACAGACTGAAAAACCCAAAGAAGCGCAAACAGAGACTTCAAAAGAAGTTCCTGAAATTCCTGACACACCCCGTGAAACACAAACTGAAGCAGAAAAAAAGTCTTCAGAAGAAGTAAAAACTGTTGCTCCCAATCAGCCTGACAGAGAAAAAGAAAGAAGCAGGGCACGCCCGGCTCGCGGTGCACGCCCCGAAATTGTAAGACCCGGCAAGGGAAGACCGGCAGGTGCAGGTAAACCCCAGGGTGCAAGACGCCCCGGAAGAAATTAATCTTTTGGATATCTAAAAATGAGACTGTATCTTGAATTAACCGGATTTATCTTCCTAATGTTTTTTACCAATATTTCGGTATTTTCTCAACCGGATACTATTCAGAATGTCCGCACTGCCCGTTTGCAAAATCCGGCTTCAGCCACAATGAAGAAACATTCGGTTTATGTAGGCAGCGGATACGGCAATGATCTTCTTTACGCAGGAACCAGCCTTACGGCCAGTCAGCCTTTTATTTCGGCAGATTTAACCTATGCTTTTTTGGGTAAATTCTGGACATCTGCCACGCTTTATAATTTGCCAGGCCGACAACCTGCCATTCCCTTTTATGATCTTTCGGCAGGCTTTTCTCATGTTTTCAATGATTACCTGGATATATCGGCATCCGTATCATCTTACATCAATACCGGGAAGACGGATGATGAACTTTATGGTAGTTTTGCCTACCTGAGATTAAGCGGAGGATTTGACTGGGTGTGGGTTTATTCCAAACTTACAGCAGGCAGAATTCTTGAACAGGATTCCGGCATCTACGTGTATCTCAGAAATTCCAGGTATTTCAGGACAGGTACCTTCGGAAAGTCAGATAATTATTTTTCCTTTGATCCCAATGTAAATATTCTATTTGGAAATCTTTACCAGGTACAACCCCTTTACCGCGGCCAGAACAGACCTGATGGAAGGAACGGACAGAGAGGACAAGGCCAGAATCAGATCATCGGTGAAGAAATTACAAATCAGTTTACATTGCTACAAACCGAAATTTCTGTTCCGGTATCCTTCTACTTTCATAACTTTACCTTTGAAGCTGAACCCTTGTATCTTTTTCCACGATCCCTTAACGGGGAAAGTTCAGGTGCTAAAGGCTTCTATTTTTTTCTGAATGCATATTACAGGATATTTTAATAGCTGCAGATGAACATTCTTATAGTAGAAGATGAAAAAAATCTTGCGGCCGAGATGGCTGAATATCTGATTAAAGAGAACTATCTGTGCGAAATTGCCCTTACCGGGCAGGATGCATCAGAGAAGATTGCCGTTAATCTTTATGATTTTATTTTGCTCGATCTGGGTCTGCCTGATTATGACGGACTGGACCTTCTGACAGAGGCGCAAAATCTGGATGAAAAACCCGGCATTATTATCATAACCGCAAGAGGTGCCCTGGAAGATAAAGTGAAAGGCCTTGACCTGGGTGCCGATGATTATCTGGCCAAACCTTTTTCGCTTGTTGAGTTACATGCACGGATACAAGCTGTGGCACGGCGCAAATTTAATGTCAGCAATCCCGAAATACACGCAGGTGAATTCAAAATTAACATTCAGTCCAGAAGGATCTTTCATAACGATCATGATATAGAACTTACCAAAAAAGAGTTTGACCTTTTGCTTTATCTGATACTGAACAAAAACAAAACCCTTACCCGCATTCAGCTATACGAACATATCTGGGGTAATTTGCTGGATGATCAGTACGATAGTAATTTTATTGATGTTCATATCAAGAATCTCCGTAAAAAACTTTCGGCGCATGCTCCGGTTGACTGGCTTGTAACGGTAAGAGGCATAGGATACAAAACTGAACTGTAACCGGGAATTTAAGAAATGAAGCTGAGATACAAACTGGCCCTGTTCAATATTCTTTCCAAAATTATTTTTGGTTTGCTTTTCATTATTATTATGCCAATGATTCTGGAAAGGGTTAATACCATACAAACAGATAATGAGCTCATAAACAAAAGAGAACAGGTGATTGATCTGATTGCCATGTGGGGCGTTGATTATTTCCTTGAAGAAACCCGGGATGATGCTTTCGGCAGTTATAACATCCTGAAAGAAGAATATATAAGCCTTGAAAAAGTAGAGCTGGATCAGCACTGGAATTTCATTGAGGTAACTCAGCGCAAAGTAGAAGATGAAATTATCGATTACAGGGTTTTAAACTACACTTTTCTTATTGATGGTGAGATGTTTTTGCTCGAAATCGGCAAAAGTCTCAGCAGTATCCGGCAAACTGAAAAAAACATAACCACTTTTACTTTGATATTTTTATTGGCTTTTATCCTGATCTCGGGTATTATGGATATTTCATTTGCATCATTTCTTATTCGTCCGGTGGAAAAAATTACAGCCAGACTCCGAAAAACCCCTTCACCAGTTTTATATGATCCCAAACCCATAAAAACTACCACTACCGAATTTCTGTATCTTGAAAATACTTTAAGTGAACTGATGCAAAAAATCAATGAGCTTTTTCAAAAAGAAAAGGAAACTACAGCCAATATTTCGCATGAGTTACTCACCCCTATATCGGTTTTAAGAAGTAAACTGGAAAACCTTCTTTCGCAGGAAAACCTTTCTGATGAAGCTGGTGCAAAAACTGAAGAAGCTCTCAAAACCCTCCATCGGTTAAAAATAATGGTAAAATCAATGCTGCTGATTGCCAGGGTGGAAAGTCATGAATATCTGAAAGAAGACAATTTCCTGGTGGGTGAAGTTTTTCATGAAATTCAGGAAGAACTCCTTCCCCTTGCACAGGATAAGAATATTGATTTGATTAATGAAATCAGAACAGATAAAAAAATACACCATGCAAATCGTGCACTCATTTTTACCATGTTTTATAATGTTGTAAACAATGCCATAAAATTCACTCCTGATGGGGGAAATATCCGCATAATTTTACGCACCCATCGTGAAAATTATGAAATCCTTATAAAGGATGATGGCCCCGGAATGAATGAGAATCAGTTGAAAAATCTCTTTACCCGATTTAAAAACCGCCCTGCACATCCCCGGAACGGAACAGGTATTGGCCTTGCCATATCCAAATCTATTGCTGATTTTCATAACATAAAAATTGAAGTAAACAGCCATCCCGGAAAGGGAACAGAATTTATTTTTATATTTTCTGCCTGATTTCATGATATCTTCATGTTCGCGGGTGTAGATTTGTTCCAGTTATTTACTTAAAATTATAAAACCATGAAATCAATGATTTTTATTGCAGCATCAGCACTTTTAATAAGTACAGCTGCCATCAGCCAAACCCAGGAGCCTGTGCAGACCAGGGAAAGGAACCAGACCCGTGAGCAGATCCAGGCTCAGGATCAAAGCCAGCAAGGAGAAACAGTAAGGGTACAGGCCAGGAACCAGGGCGAACAACAAAAAATGACCCGCCAGGAAAGGCGTGAACAAAGAAAACAGCAAAGGCTTGAAAAGAAGGAACAACAGCAACTTCAACAGCGTCAGCAACAAAGGTTGCAGGATGGTACCGGAAGCCAGCGCCGTGAACAAAGTGCAAGACCTGAACGTCCTGAACGTCCAAACCAACCCAACCGGCCTGATCGTCCGCAAAGACCGGCCCGTCCCAACAGACCCAGGTAATCAGAAAGCTTAATCCATGAAAACAAAAAAATCCCGACGCATGCGCCGGGATTTTTTTATATAAAATGCAATTTATCAGCCTTCATTAACAAAGGAACGTCTGCGTCTTTTTTTAGTTCCGGTATTGCTTCCTGAGAATCCGTTAAAACGATTATTTCCATTGGAGCGGTTTGAACCGTTCGAATTCCCGTTATTTCTGTTTCCTGAATTACGATTACTGCCGGGTACGGTTTTTATAACATCGTGAATCATCAAAGGGTAATCATGATCATCCATTACAGGTACTTTTTTACCGATGAGCTTCTGAATATCCTTCAGGTATTCTTTCTCTTCGGCATCGCAGAAAGCGATGGCTTTTCCGCTTGCTCCTGCCCTGCCTGTACGGCCAATACGGTGCACATAAGATTCGGAGATGTTGGGCAGATCATAGTTTACCACATGGGTAAGATCATCAATATCAATGCCCCTGGCAGCAATATCTGTTGCCACAAGGATGCGGGTCTGATAAGCTTTAAAGGCGGTAAGAGCAGCCTGACGGGCATTTTGTGATTTGTTGCCATGTATAGCCTGCGATTTTATACCTGCTTTGGTAAGCTCACGGGCAACCCTGTCGGCACCATGCTTGGTGCGGGTAAAGACCAGCGCTCTTTCAATATCCGTATTCTTCAGTAGATCTCTTAAAAGGTTTCTTTTGTTTTTCTTATCAACAAAATAAACCACCTGGTCAATGGCATCAACAGTTGCCGAAGCAGGAGTAATATCAATCCGCGATGGATTTACCAGTATGGTGTCGGCCAGCTTTACAATGGCATCGGGCATGGTAGCTGAAAAGAACAGCGACTGCTTTCTGCGTGGCAAACGGGCAATTACTCTTTTTACATCCTGCACAAAGCCCATATCAAGCATGCGGTCAGCTTCATCCAATACAAAATATTCAATATGATCGAGTTTTACATAACCCTGGTTCATAAGGTCAAGCAACCGCCCGGGTGTGGCAACCAGCACATCAATACCTGAATGCAGA
>JAHYJP010000103.1 GCA_019429055.1 Bacteroidales bacterium | reverse complement strand
TGCCGCTAGCGTTCATCCTGAGCCAGGATCAAACTCTCCGTTGTGAAAGTTTAATACTGTATATTCCTATTAGGTTACCTGGCTCAAAACTTCTACCAGGCATCCCTGCCTGATATCATTTTGTTTTTCGATCAATTTACTCTAAAGTATTTTAACCGGGTACTCGCTCGCTTTTGTTTGTCAATATCAAATATTTTCAAAGAACTATCTTTTCTATTCCTTACCCCGATTCTCTCGACCCGGGGCCCCTCGTTTGGGAGTGCAAAGGTAAAAACCTTTTTCTATTTGACAAGGGTTTTTTTGAGAAAAATTTTACATCTTGTCGTAGCTTGTTGTTTGCCAGCATTTTCGCATTCGAAAAAAAAACTGGCAATTATCAATGAACTAAAAAAAAGTGATTTTTTTACTTTACAATCGTTATTGCAAAAGGGATACAAAGATACAAAATCTAAATAAAAATATAACAAAAAAAAGATGCTTTTTTATTAACAATCCCTAACTATCTGATTACGTTGATATATAGGAAAAGATTACTATTCGGAGAGCTTTTCAACAATATTTTCAATACTCATGCCTTCGGCTTCTGCCTTATAATTGCGAACAACTCTATGTCTGAGCACATCGTTGGCAATAGAATTTACATCTTCTATGTCGGGAGAGTATTTACCATTAATTGCTGCATTGCATTTTGCTCCCAGAATAAGATACTGTGATGCCCGGGGACCTGCACCCCAGCTGATGTATTCTTTAGCCAAAGGATGAGCGTAGGGCGATGAGGGCCTGGTTTTGGATGCAAGCCTGACAGCGTATTCAATCACATTATCGGGAACGGGGATCTTTCTGATCAGCTTCTGAAAGAAAATGATATCCTGTGCCGTAAGTATAACTTCCAGGTCGTTGTGGATATCAGTTGTGGTATTTTTGACAACCTGAACTTCTTCTTCAAAACTCGGATAATCGAGCCATACATTAAACATAAACCTGTCGAGCTGAGCTTCCGGCAATGGATAAGTGCCTTCCTGTTCAATGGGGTTTTGCGTTGCCAGTACAAAAAACGGATCATCCAGTTTATAAGTTATTCCTGCAGCAGTTACTGATTTTTCCTGCATAGCCTCCAGAAGCGCTGACTGAGTTTTTGGGGGAGTCCTGTTTATTTCATCTGCTAGTATTACATTGGCAAAAACCGGACCTTCGATAAAACGAAAATTTCTGGATTCATCGAGAATTTCAGTACCAATAATATCAGATGGCATAAGGTCGGGTGTAAACTGAATCCGGTTGTATTTCAATCCCAATGTTTGTGCAATAGTATTTACAAGCAATGTTTTTGCCAGACCCGGAACACCAACCAGCAAACAATGACCACGACTGAAGATAGATATAATTACTTTCCTGATTACTTCATCCTGCCCTATAATTACCTTCCCGATTTCTTCTCTGAGCCGTTTATAATGAATGGTAAAAGCATCAAGGGCTTCCACATCTGATTTGAATTCCATGTATTGTAATTTTACAGGTTAACAATTATCTGGGTGCCTGGGCTACCCTGTCCGTCCACTGGATGGAAAAGTCACAATTCAAATAATTCTCATTAATTGAAATGAAGGTGTTTCCAATCCTTCGTTTGATCCAATCCTGCACAGCCTTCATTTTCTTTTTGTTCAGAGCCAATTGCTGAATAAAATCATAATCTCCATCCAGAGAAGCAACATGCGCATCGATGCGGTTGTTCACTTTAACAATTCTGAAAGCCTGTTTTCCTTCCTCGGTCATCATGGGAACAGGGCTTGAGATTTCTCCTTTTTCGAGCCTGTCAATTACAAAAAACAGATTTTGATCAATTTCATCATTTTTGAAGCGGGTGGTATTTGTGAAAGGATTGATCATAATTCCGCCGTTTACCTTACCCGGGTCATCAGAAAATTTTAATGCAGCCTCGGCAAATGTAAGCTCCTCATTGATTATCAATCTTCTGATACTGTCAAGTTTATTTCTTGCCTTACTGAGTTGCAGGGGGGATATTTTGGGCTGAATCAGAATATGCCTTACATTAATCTGCTCACCCCTTCTTTCAATCATCTGAATGATATGGTATCCGGCTTGTGTTTCGATGATTTCAGAAATTTCTCCGGGTCTGAGACCAAATGCTGTAGCTTCGAACTCAGGATAAAGATCACCTCTGCCATAAAAGCCAAGTTCACCACCCCTTCTCGCAGATCCGGGGTCTTCGGAGTATAAAATTGCCATGGTGCTGAAGCTTTCGCCCTGAATTATTCTTTCCCTGATTTCATTGAGACGTCTTTTGGTTTCAGCAATCTCTTCCTGTTCTACCGGGGGTTTAATCACTATCTGGGCCAGTTCGGTTTCGCTCTCTACAGTTGGGATACTATCGGGATGCAGGTTATTAAAAAAGCTACGTACTTCGGATGGAGTTACCCTGATATTTCGTGTTATCTGTGCTTCCATCATCTGGCTGAGTTCCTGCTCTCTGATAAGCGGCCTGAACTCATCCTTCAATTCTTCAATGGTTTTACCATAATAGGCTTCGAGCTGCTCGCGCGAACCAATTTGTTGAATAAAAAACCTTAAACGCCGCTCCAGTATCTGCTCTACCTGCTGATCTGAAACTTCAATACTATCAATAACTGCCTGGTTGAAAAGAAGTTTCTGATAAAGCATTTCATCCAGAAGTTCGCACTGAGGGTTGGAACCAAAAGTTATTCCTTGCGATTCCATTTGCCTTTGCTGGTTGAAAAGATCTGATTTCAGGATAGCACTATTACCAACTACTGCAACCACCTGGTCAATAATTACCTTTTCCTGGGCAAATGTTTTTGAAAAGAGACTAAGAATAAAAACTGTTGTAAGAAGAGCTGATTTAATATTTTTCATTATTCAGTTAGGTTTATTTGTAAATATCAGAATGAAGCCAGTTTATTGAATTGTTTAATATATTTCGATACTACCATTGCTGGCTGCATTTTTAAAAAGATCATTTCTGAACTCACTTATAAGCTGCTGTTTCCTGTGATTCAGAATAATTGCCTTAATATTATCACTTTGAAATACTATGGGTGAAGCACTTCCTTCAAGCCTGTAATCAATGATGTTGAGAAAATAACGATAAAAATCATCTGTTCTTTCCAAAAAACTGTTATTTCTGAGAAAAGACTCAGTATTTTGGGGGTTTATTGGCATATCCCTGAGGATATCAGAAAATACAAACCATGATTCAGTATCAAGAAAATAACTTGCAGCATGATTAATACAATATTCTTCAAGAGCGATTAAATCCTGCTCACTATCAGACCTTACCAACCGCCTTACGGTATTGATTTCCGGAGCGTCCAACGGAAGTTTGACATATTTAACCTGCACAATATGATCCCGTAGCTTAAATTCGTCCTGGTGTTTTTCATAATACTCAGCCATTAACTCAGGGGTAATAACTGTATCAAGGTTAGCATTTATATACTCATTTTCATAAGAAAATACAATAAGAGAATTTTTGTAATTCTCAACCTTACGATTAAAATCTGCCAGGTCTGCGGTCAGGTTTTTTTCTGCTTGCGCCAGATTTACCTGCTGTCGGACCCAGTTATCTATATACCTTTTGATAATAAAAACACTATCAGCAGGACTGGTGCCGGATGCCACAATTCCCTGAAGATCCGACCTGTAAAGGTATTTATTGCCGACTCTTGCGACTCTTTCATCCGCTTTTCTCCCGTCGAAAAGATTGCAGGCTCCTAAAAAGCTGAATGAAATTAAAATTACTATGACAATGAGTTTCTGCATCCAATTAATAAAAAGTTGTATAATGGAAAACGATAATTTTTCTATGATGGTATAAATACAATTAATTACCAAATAACGCTTCAAGAGCATCAGTGTTTACATTGTATTCATATTTATTGCGTAATTCCTTCACCCACATTTTTTCCAGATAATTCTGATAGTCAGCAATAACAAGACCACGTATTTCATTCATTTTTTTGGGTTGAGCGGGTAAAAACTCATTTACTCTTACAACAATGTAGCTATTGCCAGATTTAAAAACATCAGTAACTCCGCGTCGGTTATCCAATTCTGAGAGTAAAGGATTTTGCTCTTTTTCCATAAGTC
Source organism: Bacteroidales bacterium (assembly GCA_019429055.1). Taxonomy (GTDB): domain Bacteria; phylum Bacteroidota; class Bacteroidia; order Bacteroidales; family UBA7960; genus SKVR01. The sequence goes on along the minus strand of JAHYJP010000103.1, from coordinate 10,285 downwards.
CTTTCTCTGAAGACACCTCAAGTTGAGATGATGAGTTAAATGTTTTCATAAGTTCATCGTGTGAAATATTGCGACGTTGAGCTCGTCTAATTTGTCTCCTCCCTGCCTTTGCTGCCTTTTCTGAGTAAAAAGTATAAATTTCAGCATCGAAACGGTCATCCCACATGTAGTTTTCAATATTATTATTAAAGAAACTTCTTAATCCGGTAGTATCCTGCATGGCCTTGCTCCATACTTTCTGATCAGTAAGTTCGAAAAGTAATATCCCATCATGATACTCTTTCATGATCTGCCGGAATTCAGGATACTTTTCCTCCAGTTTACTATCTTCATACTCCAGAAGGTTCTGGTTTCTGAAATTCAGATACATGGTATTTATGTAATTCCTCACGGATTCAGGGGTTCTCATGGACTGAACACTTGCAAGATAGTTTGCGAAATCCTGCTGTGTAAAAGCTTGATCAGAAAATGAGAAAAGCAAGCCATTTTTGCCATCTGCCAGACTTTTATCCCATCTTCCCTGGAAAATACTTTCGTCAACCAGGTCAAAAAATATTTCAAGATTCTGACTATACTCTGTGAAGTTGTATTCATTCTTAATTCGCTTCAGAACTGCCTCCTGACTTAATCTGGCCCTGCTATCCCTGCTGATCCTGTTTTTCAGATCAGCAATAGCTTCATCTCCGGATGGTAAGCTTTTGTTATTGAGTTTTATTAAATGCCACCCGAATTGCGTTCTTACCGGTTCCGAAATCTGGCCAGGTTTATCAAGTTCAGCAATGGCCTTAATAAATTCGGGTACCATCCTGTTGGAAGTGAAAGCGGGGAGCTCTCCTCCTCTCCTGCCCGATGCCTTATCGTCGGAAAATCTTTCAGCCAGAGTTGCAAAATCTTCTCCATCCAGAACCTTCTGATAAATTTCTTCAATTTTGGATTTTGCCTGTTTTTGACTGGCTTCAGGAGCATCTGCAGCTACATTAACCATTATATGGGCAACACTGGCTCTGCCGATGGCGGGTAGTTTATCAACCACTTTTATAATGTGGTATCCAAAGTTGGTTCTTATGGGAAGCGACACTTCATTTATCGCTGTATTGTAAGCGGCATTTTCAAACGGATACACCATATCTAAAACAGTGAAATATCCAAGGTCGCCTGAGTTGCCTCTCATTGCAGGCCTGTTAGCAGTTGCAGGCATGCCTTTGGCAGAAGTGTCATCGGAATATTCTACAGCAAGAGCTGAAAAATTTTCACCTGCCAGAATACGTTCTCTCAGGCTCAGAATTTTATTCCAGGCGACAAGTGTATCAGCCGGATCAGCATGTTCCTCAACTGAAACGAGAATATGAGATGCCCTTACATCATACTGCAAACGCTCATATGCTTCTTCAACCAGGTGTTCGGCAACATTCTGATCATTCAGATAGGGCTGAGCAAGTTGCTGACGATAGCCTGCAAGTTCATCAATAAAGGTTGCATGGGTATCAAGTCCAAGCTGGATAGCCTCATAAACCTTAAGATTAAAATTAATAAACAACTCAAGATACTCTTCAACGGACCTGGGGTCCATTACCTGAGGGTTGAGATTGTTTTTTGAATAAACATATTCAAATTCCGAAACTGTAATCTCACGTTCATTTATTTTCAATAAAATGGGATCATCGGAAGTATTACCGGCAAATGATTGAAAACCAAAAAGTAAAATAAAAATTGCAATTCCGGATAATTCTTTAATCAGATTCAGATTTTTCATGATTTTTTTATCAGTTTTTAGTTTTGCTAAGAACTTATCTTGAATAATTGGGAGCTTCGCGGGTGATTTGTACGTCGTGTACATGACTTTCCTTAATTCCAGCATTTGTGATTCTGATAAATCTGGCTTCCTGCAGTCCGGATATATCGGCTGCTCCACAATAGCCCATTCCTGCCCTGAGTCCGCCAACCATCTGATGAATTACTTCGGACAAAGTACCTTTATAGGGAACCCGACCTACAATGCCTTCAGGAACCAGTTTTTTTACGTCATCTTCAACATCCTGGAAATAGCGGTCTTTTGAGCCTGATTGCATAGCTTCAATGGATCCCATTCCACGGTAAGTTTTATACTTTCTACCTTCATAAATGATGGTTTCTCCGGGAGACTCCTCAACACCGGCAAACTGCGAACCTGCCATAATACATGATGCTCCGGCGGCAATTGCTTTTACAATATCTCCGGTATACCTGATGCCTCCGTCAGCTATAATGGGGACACCCGTTCCTTTAACTGCCTGTGCAACATCATAGATTGCAGTAAGTTGCGGAACGCCCACACCTGCAACAATGCGGGTTGTACAAATAGATCCGGGACCAATACCAACCTTAATGGCATCTGCACCGGCTTTCACGAGATCTTTGGCTGCTTCGGCAGTAGCAATATTTCCTACCACAACATCCAGATCCGGGTGGTGCTTTTTGATGGTGCGTGTCATATCAAGAACTCCCTTTGAGTGGCCATGGGCAGTATCAACAACAACACAATCAACACCGGCCTGAACCAGCGCTTCTACCCTGGCAAGTGTGTCACGTGTTACACCAACCGCAGCTGCTACCCGTAAGCGGCCTCTGCCGTCCTTACAGGCATTGGGGCGCTCTTTGATCTTGAGAATATCTCTGTAAGTAATGAGCCCTACCAGGTGGAAATCTTTATCAACAACAGGAAGTTTTTCAATCTTATGTTCCTGGAGAATCATTTCTGCATCCGAAAAATCAACAAACTCAGATGTTGTGATCAGATTTTTACGTGTCATCACTTTGCTGATGGGTTTTGCAACCTCTTTCTCGAAACGCAGATCCCTGTTGGTTATGATACCTACAAGTTTGTTTTTATCATTGGTAACAGGAATTCCACCTATACCGTATTCTCTCATGATCTGAAGAGCATCACCCACCAGGGCATCTTCATGAAGTGTAATGGGATCGATAATCATACCATTTTCCGACCTTTTTACTTTTCGCACTTTGATGGCTTGTTCTTCGATGGTCATGTTTTTATGCAGAACACCAATGCCACCTTCCTGAGCAATGGCTATAGCCATGCGTGACTCAGTAACAGTATCCATGGCAGCAGATACTACAGGAATATTAAGGGAGATATTTCTGGAAAAAAGAGTGTCCAGTTTTACATCGCGGGGCAGTACTTCTGAGTAGGCAGGTAACAAAAGGACATCATCGTAGGTAAGACCTTCGCCGATAATTTTTGATGTATGGTTTTCCATGGGTTTTTAGGGGATTAATTTAAGGTGCAAAAGTATGAAAATTTAAGTATACAGCCTCTAAAAAATACTAAAATCAAAAGCTTTCCAAACACCTGTAAATGAAAGTAAATTAAAGCTGTACCAAAAAAAAAACCGGGCCATCATCTGACCAATACCAGTGTACCCGGTTTTTCATGACTTTTACCCAATTGATCTGTATACCTGATGATGTAAGAATAAACTCCTGCAGGGGCTTCATGCCCGTTCATTCTTCCGTCCCAGCCGGTTGTATAGTCATCAGATGAAAAAATACGTTCGCCCCAGCGACTAAAAATGGAAAGGTTGTATGAATCCGGTGCAAAAAAGATAAACCGGGGTTTGAAAACACGATTCTCAGGCATGGCACTGTCAGGCTTAAAAGCATTGGGAATAAATACATTGGTCTCCCTTACCAGAGTGGCAATGTTTGATAAAACATATTCCTGCGCGTAAACATGGTCTGAAGGCATTTCAACTGCCATAATCCGGTAACTTATCACCCCTGACTGCTCGTTTTCACTAAGGTTGGATAAATTGTCAATGTAGGATCGGGAATTGGGATCAACACGGTCATGTATATCAAACTCATTCATACCATGCAGTTTGCGTAAAATAATGTATTCATACACACCATGATACCAGCCATCATAAAAATTCCATTCAATAAAATTTTCCGATGCAGATGCAGATATTATTGATGTGTAAATGGTTGAGACTTCTTGCCCTGTAAACACCTCTGCCATGCAGGAATCCAATACCTGGATACGATATGTTTCAGAACGTTCAGATGCGAGTGGGTTATTGTCAATAAACCTGATCAGGTCAACAGATGATATTAATGTATCAAGATTTATAAACTCATTTCCGGCCATATCCCATCGTTGAAGTATATATCCTGCTCCATTAGCTGCATTGTCCACCAATAAATCCATTTCAACATTTTCTGAAATTTCATCAAGACTAAGACGTCTTACTTCCATAAATTCCGGTGCCGGAGCAAATTTCACCCCAATGCATTTTATATTTGATGTGGATGTGATTCCGGATTCAGAATGCAAGGAACGCAATTTAAAGCAATAATTCCCTTCTTCTGCAACATTAAAAAAAAGGTGCTCAGTATCGAGAGAAACTTCTGTTTGATTTACAAAACCCTCCTCGTTGAATGACCAGATAACACTGGAGCTTTCAAAGGGAACCGGTAAAGGCACAGGAGTTCCGACTGAAGCGGTAACCATGTAGTTATTCCAGCTAACAAAAATCTGACGGTCGCAGATTTTGAAAACAGGGGGTTTCTGAAAAAGAGTCTGGTGAGCTTCATTGCTCACTGCAAAGCTGTCTCCATTTGGAAGTCTTGCAACCACATAATAGGAAAATGCTTTGTTTCCGGCATTAATTCCGGTATCCAGGTAAGATGTTTGTGTGAGAGGCAGCTCAATGATAGGAGCATATATATCATCATCAAGCCTGCGGTGAATTTCCATATAACCATCATCTATATCCGTCTCCAGCGTCCAGCCAATGATCACATGATTGTTTTCATTAACACTAACCGAGTCCAGGGTTAGGGTTGATTGAGCAAATGCAATATTTGAAAGAACCAAAATGAAAATCAGGGCTACAAAACTATGTAATCCTTTACCATTTGATTTATTATGTTGCAAAAGAATTCTCAATCTCAAGTATATCTGAATTAAAAACTATAAATAACTACAATTATTTTATCCTACCACAAGTTCTATCATGTCATCTTCGTGGAAGTAGTTTTCAGCAGTTTTCTGAATATCTTCAGATTCGAAGTTCTTCAACGTTTTCACGTAATCCCTGAACCAATCATAATCCTGGCCGAAGAGATGAATTTCTTTAAATCTCTCGCTTTGCATGAAAGGCCCGTTGAATGATCTTAAAAAGCTACCCGACAAATAATTTCGAAGCATGGCAATTTCATGCTCACCCGAAGGTTTCTGTCGCAGATTTCTGAGCTCATTGTATACTTCTCCGAGAGCCTGTTCCTTAACCTGCTTACCCACCTGCGATCCGATAAAAAAGTATGCTTCCCTGATAAGATTTACAATTGCAGAGTTGATGCCATAGGTATAACCCTTCTCCTGCCTGATATTTTTCATGAGTCGCGATCCGAAATAACCGCCAAGAAGAGTATTTGTTATGGAAAGCAAATGATAATCAGAATGATCACGATTAATTATTAGTTTACCCACACGAATGGCCGATTGCAAAGCTTCCTTTTTTTCGATGTAATGTTTGGGTGTTGTTGAAGATTCAGGCTTAATGACTTCACTTTCAGGGTGCTTCTTATGTTCCCAGTAAAACCTGTCAAGTGTTTTGTTAATGATTTCTGTTATTTCTTCGGGATAATTGCCTGCAATAAAACAAACAGCATTGCCAGGATGAAAGAAACTTTGATGAAAATCCACAAGATCATCCCTGATAAGCCTTTCAAAGTCATCATCATCAAGCATTTTGCCATAAGGATGCAATGGACCAAAAACAAGTTCAGCAAAATGCCTCCGGGCAATGTACTGAACTTTTCTCAAGTTTACCAGGTGCTTCTGCTTTCGGTTTTTCAGAAAGATATGAATTTCTTCATCGGGGAATACAGGCATGATAATAATCTCCAATAAAAGTTCGAGCGCCTGTTTCAGATGTTTGGTGAGTGAGACAAAACCCACCGAAATAATATCTTTTTGCGCATCAATCTGAAGCGAAACACCATAAAAATCCCACAACTGGTTTATTTGTTCTGATGTTTTATTTTTGGTGCCACTTTTAAGAAGATTAGCAGCGGTGAAGGCTTGCAGGGGTTTTGACTGATGATAGCTCCCCGATTTAAAAACCAGCTCAAACTTTATGATCTCCTGACTCCCCCCTTTTTGCATAAACACGGGGATCCCGTTTTTCAGATATCTGGCTTCCGGTTGCAGAAAATTAACATCTTCAATGAGTTTAAGTTCAGGTGCAATGGATCTTTCAGCAATCCTCATGAATTATCGTTTTAGGTTCATTTTTATTTTTTTGCCAAGTAATGCAGAACGTTCGCTTTGTTTGGTTTAAAAATGTCATTAGCCGCATCCTGAAGCTCGGCGGCATCAATGGCAAAATACTTCTCAGTCTGATGATTCAGAAAATCAGCATCTTCAAGGAGTTCATAGTATGCAAGATTCATAGCTTTGGAAAGTATGCCTGCTTCGGCAAAAGTATTGGAGGCTTCCAGTTTGTTTTTCACTTTTTGAAGTTCTCTTTCTGAAACCGGATTGGTTTTCAAATCCCGTAATTCTTCCCAGATTGCTGTTTCCGCATTTTCAACAGTTTGATTCTTATGCAATTTACCCATAACAGCCAGAAAACCATTATCTATGCTTCCGGTAACCCACGCATTGGCTTCGCTGAATATATTCTTTTTTTTGACCAGATTTTCCCTTAGCCGGGCCGATGAGCCTCCAGCCAGTAAATCAGTAAGCAGATCAGTTGTATAAAAACTGTGGTCAAGTCTTATTCCTGTGGGAAATGCCATATAAATCTCATCGAAAGGAACGTCACGTTCAACCGTTAACCGCCGCTCAGCGGTCTGCATGGGTTCTGCAGGAAGGTTTCTTTTGTAACCTTTTCCGGCAGGTATGTCTCCAAACCACTTTTTTACAAGATCATAGGCAAGATCAGGATCTATATCACCGGTCAATACAATTATTGCATTATTGGGTCTGTAAAACTTATAAAAGAAATCCTTAACCTGAACCAATGTTGCATTCTTTACATGATCAATACTTTTCCCAATGGTGGGCCACTGGTAAGGATGTACTTTATAAACCAGCGAGCGAAGCAAAGCCCAGACATCGCCGTAAGGCTGATTTAGATAGGACTGCCGGTACTCTTCAGAAACCACATCTTTCTGGATATTCAGTTTATCTTCTGAAAAGGCGAGTTCAAGCATCCTGTCTGATTCCAGCCAAAGGGCTGTTTCTATATTCTGCTTTGGAATTGTAAGATAATAATTGGTTATATCGTTGGTTGTAAAGGCATTGTTTTCGCCACCTGCCATTTGCAGTGCATTGTCATATTCGGGGATATTGGCAGATCCTTCAAACATCAAATGCTCAAACAAATGAGCAAATCCGGTGTGTTCGGGATGTTCATCACGTGCACCCACATCGTAAAGGATATTAACTGCTAAAAGTGGTGTAGTGCGGTCCTGGTGAACAATTAACTTAAGGCCATTATCAAGATTGTATCGTCGGAAATTTATCATAACTATCTTTAAAACCAGAAAATTACTATTGACTTATGTCATTACCATACAAAAATATCCTCTTTCTTTTGCGGCCGGCGATCAGTTATCCATCTGAAATGCTGCAGGAATCTTTGATCTGAAGGTATTTCTTGCGGCGGGAAAAGATTAGAATCAGCATTAGTTTTTAATACAATTCGACTTACCATATTATCTTCCAGATAAATCTCTATATCAGACGACAATGACTTATTGATCCCAATCAGATGCTCATCTTCATCCCTTACATAGTATAAGGCTTCACCGTTTCCAAAAACATCAATTCTACGCAGTTCATTTTCTTTAAAGTAACCCACCATTCTTCTTCCTTTTATCTGATTGAAGGCCGAAGTATCTTCCTTAGAAACAATAAATGCCGCATCAAAAAGACTTATGGATTCAATACGGTTGTCATCTGCAGTTTTTATTTCCATCCTGTTGGCTGTTAACTGGTGATTCTCTGACCAGATTACCGGGTTCTTATACAAATAAATGGTAGAATCGGAAAAATTATAAACAATCGAGTCGCTCAATCCCTGCAAATCTTTTCTGAAAAATTTGGCTTTGTGATAGGCAAACAAAAGGCGTTTGTCGTTTTCTTCATCATGTATAGAACGCAAGGTATCGGCATGCAAAAACAAGGAGTCATTCTGTGCCGCTACTGTAAGAACTGCATTGCGTGTTACTTCAGAAAAGAATTCATTTTCGAAATGTTCAGCAAAATGGCCGGTTACCAGCGTGTTTTGAACAGAATCCTTGAGTAAAACGTTATTGATAGCTTTTCCATATCCCCTGTTTCGATCGTAAAACAAACTGTCGCCCGATAAATATTGCTCACCATTGGTAAACCAGGCATCCCGGCTGAAACGGGCAATATCATTATGGGTATCGTACCAGCCGTTTTTGCAGAATATGGTATTTTCGTCGCTGACAATGGTTGTTGGTCCTAAAAAGTAAGCCACCTCGGTCAGGGTATTGTACCGGAGCGTATCTGAGTTCATTACATACCGGGGGTTCAACAGTTCAACATCTCCCCTGAAGAAAAAATTCTTATCATCCGCATAATAAAAACCCCAGATACTGGTAAGTATATTTTCGGCATCTACAATTTTTCCCCCATCTATATAATTGGCAGTATTGGTATCGAGGTTGTAGAAGAGATGCTCTGTGGTGAGGGTCATCTGGTTATCAATCATTTTTACATTTCCATGGAGTTCGGCAATCCGTGTTTTGCCGCTGTAGTAAAGTTTATCTCCAAAGATTTCCACACTATCATTTACCTGTATATATACATTGCCATAGGCGTTAAAACGGTTATCGACAGTAAACTGGTAAGCACTGTCGCAATGCATAATGGCATCTTCATGTCTGAACCGCACATCGCCAATGAGCCGGCGTGCATCGGGTGCAATACTCCGGTCGAAACGCATTTCATCTGCCCTGATGAGTTCAACGCGTGTTTCTTCTTGCCGGTTCTGATTCTGGCCTGGTAAAATCAGGGGCAAAAGCAACAAACAAAAAAAAGAAAGGATATTTAGTGTTGATTTAATCATACTATAAGTCAAATACAAAACAAATTGTACTATTAACAATAATATCTGGCAAAATATTGCCATTCAATGATTTTTTTGGCAAAAAAACAATTTGCCCGCAAAGCTACTGCAAATTTACATTTGTTTCGCCATGCGGGCATTTTCTTTAATTTGCGGAAAACTTATCAAAAGGAAAGCTTAATCCTTTCCCTTATCAGCTTTTCCACTGATCGGTTCCAAAATAATCCTTCACCTCTTTTTTGATAACCGGTGTTAATAAAAGTATTGCTATGAGATTGGGTATGGTCATAAATGTAATTACCATATCCACAAAGCTCCAAACCAGGTCGAGCCCCCAGATTGAGCCAAAAAACACAAACAGGGAATACAGATAATAGTAAGGTTTGATAGCTCTTTCGCCAAAGAGATAATTTGCTGCCCTTGAACCGTAATATGACCAGCTGATTATGGTTGAAAAGGCAAACAGCAGCAAACCAAAAGAAATGATATGCGGAGCCAGATAACCAAGACTGATCTTGGCCAGTCCTGTTTCAAAAGCAATAACAGTCATTCCGACACCTGCAACACCGCTTTCCCAGGCACCTGTCATTATGATTACCAGGGCAGTGAGGGTACAAATAAAAATTGTGTCAATGAAAGGCTCCAGAGATGCAACCATCCCTTCGCGCAAGGGATAGGGAGTTTTGGCAGCAGCGTGTGCCATGGGAGCAGAACCTTGTCCGGCCTCATTGGAGAATAGCCCGCGTCTGACACCCATTGTTAGTGTTAAAATAAATGCTGATCCTACAAAACCACCCGTTGCTGCAGATCCTGTGAAGGCATCGTGAAAAATTAAATAAAAACTTGAGCCTATTTTGTCATAATTAAGAATAATAACCGTAATAGCTGCAATGAAGTATATTACTGCCATAAAAGGAACCAGACGCGAAGTTACCTGAGCTATCCGCTTCAGGCCTCCGACTACAATGAGCAGAACGAAACCGGTAATTACCAGTCCTGCCAGAAGGTGAGAAGTTCCGTAACTTGTGTTTAGCACATCTGTCATGGAATTTGACTGGGCCATATTACCGGTGCCCAGAGAGCATAAAACTGCCGCACTGGCAAAAACAACAGCCAGGGTTTTGGCATGTTTTCCCAAACGATCTTTCAAACCATATTCCATGTAATACATAGGGCCC
>JAHYJP010000345.1 GCA_019429055.1 Bacteroidales bacterium | reverse complement strand
GGCGATCACCGAGTCGGACAGTACGGGGTCCATTGTAAAGGCGGTGCGGTCCCAGTCGCAGCTGGCGCCCAGCTTCTTGAGCTGTTCGAGTATGATGCCCCCGTGCTTCTCTTTCCATTCCCAGGCATGGGCCAGGAACTCCTCGCGGCTCAGGTCCGACTTGTCTATGCCTTCTTCCCTGAGCTTGGCCACCACCTTGGCTTCGGTGGCAATGGAGGCGTGGTCGGTGCCGGGCAGCCAGCAGGCGTTAAAGCCCTGCATGCGCGCGCGCCGCACCAACACATCCTGTATGGTGTTGTTGAGCATGTGCCCCATATGAAGCACCCCCGTAACGTTGGGCGGCGGAATCACAATGGTGAAAGGCTCGCGCTCGTCGGGCTCCGATTTAAAATAGCCCTTCTCGAGCCACCACGCATACCACTTGTCCTCAGCCCCTTTGGGGGAATATTGCTTGGGAATTTCCATATCGTAAAAAAATCAGTCGGTTATTTGCAAAAAAACCCTGCAAAGGTAAGAAAAAATGGGCTGAGAATGGGAGGGAGGGCTGCATTTCTGCGTGGCAGGATTCCTTTTCCGGATATACAGGGAAAATGTCCAAACAATGATGGCAACCAGGTTCAAGTAGGCCACCAATTCATGGAAGCAGGGCGGCAGAACCCTGAAAATGGGGCTTAATATTCTTAACAAATAATTGCCATTATTCTTCTTTTTTTTGATTTTTGGGTTTCGATGCCTTTAGCTTCTTTTCGGCTTGCTCAATGCTCGCAATAAATTGTTTCTCAACTTCCGATAATTCATCTTTTGATTTGCTTTTATAGGCTTCATATTCTTCCAATGCTTTAACCTGGGCAATTTCTGCCGATAAAAGCCGTCAAACCCATAAATGGTAATTGGGCATTTGCTCTCTGAAAAATAATTTCCGCAGCAGTATGTCCGTGTGCGGCCCAATGCAACTTGTTTTGAACCGTTTGAAAAAACTGTTGTGTAATACTTGCTCGCGGGTCATAGTCCAAACTTGTAGCATAAATCTCGAGCACCTTGCGGTAAAAAACCTTTTCTGACGAGCGAATATCCCGAATCCGTTCGAGCAATTCTTCAAAGTAGCCTCCACCTTGCTTCAGCAGGTCATCATTCATTGTGAAGCCTTTAATCAGGTATTCACGCAGGCGTTCGGTTGCCCAAATTCGAAACTGTGTACCTCGAAGCGATTTCACCCTGTAACCTACTGATATAATGACATCTAAGTTGTAATGGTTTATTTCGTAGGTTTTTCCATCCCCGGCAGTTGTTCGGAATTTCCGAACAACTGAATCTTCCTGTATCTCTCCTTCCTCAAAAATATGTTTGATGTGTTCACTGATATTTGATTTTGAAGACTGGAACAATTCCACCATATCCGCCTGGGTAAGCCAAACGGTTTCATTTTCCAAATGAACCTGAATTTTTATGCGTCCGTCATCCGATTGATATAACAATATTTCGCTGTTCATAAAACCAGATATTATAGTTTTGGAGGTTGAAGCTTTATATTCATTGATCTTAAGCTACTTACCCTCATGTTTTTTTATTAATCACTCCCTGCAAATATAGAAATTTACTGGAAGAATACCGGTTCAAAGGTCAGATTTAGGGATACGTCAACGGAATGAATAAAAACCCTGCAGACAAGAAAAAATGGGCTGAGAATGGGAGGGAGGGGTGCATTTACCCGCAATGAATTATTTACCCGGGCATGTATTGTTTTTTTCGCTTTCGCGGAAAGACAAAGTGGTAAAAATTTCTTTTAGCTACCTATGAAAATTGGATTTATAAAAAATGTTGTGCCTCATTGTAGAAAAAGCCGTCCTAACATTCTTGAGCCAAAAGACTTGAATTCCCTAAAAAAAAGTGATTAAAAATTTGGTGATTATAGAATTATTACTAAATTTGTCAAATAATGACAAGTCAACAACTGCAAGTCAAAT
>JAHYJP010000102.1 GCA_019429055.1 Bacteroidales bacterium | reverse complement strand
AAAATATTGAGAAATATAAAGAAAAACTCAGTAAAAGCGATATTTAATTAATTCAGGGATTCAGTAAAACAATGAAGAAATTATATTATTTATGGGATGATCTCAATGCAAGCTTCTGGTTTATACCCATTCTGATACTTTTTTTTACCATAGGACTGGCCATCGGTTTTATTTACCTCGATAGCCAGATCCAGTATTCTGCTGAAGGCATTTTAAAATATGTTTTGCCTGCCAGTGTTGAATCAGCCCGCAGTTTACTGGGTATCATTGCCGGAGCCATGATTGGTGTTGCCGGTACAGTTTTTTCAATTACTCTTGTGGTGCTTACCCTTGCGTCTTCTCAACTGGGTTCACGTCTGGTAAGAAATTTTATGTATGATAAACTCAACCAGGTTGTTTTAGGCACCTATGTTGCATCTTTTGTATATTGCCTGCTTATTCTGAGTTCGCTAAAGGAAAATGATAATTTTTACTTTGTTCCGGCTTTTTCTGTTCTTTTTGCACTTGCCTCGGCTATCGCAGGAATTATTCTGCTTATTGTTTTTATTCATCATGTTTCCATGAGTATACAATCCGACAAGGTAATTTCTGATATTTCTGATACCATGTCAAAAAGCATCATAAAGCTATTTCCTGAAGATATTGGTCATGAAGAAGATATTCCCGCGCCTGATATCGATTCTCTTAAGCAGAAATACAATTTCAGGGATGAAATCAAATGCACGAAAAATGGTTATTTGCAATCTGTTGATGGTGAAGGACTCCTGGGTATTGCCGAACAAAATGATTGCATTATTATTCTCCATCATCGGCCCGGTGATTTTCTGGTTCAGAATATGGTTGTTTGTGAAATTCTTTGTAATAAAGAATGTGAAAAAGATGTGCATGAAAAAATTCATAATTATTTTATTATTGGGAAAGTTCGTACCCCTCTGCAGGATGCTGAATTTTCAATTCATCAGATGGTTGAGGTAGCCTCCAGAGCATTATCGCCCGGAGTGAACGACCCTTACACTGCTATTGCATGCATAGATAATTTAACATCTGTAATGTGTTACCTTACGGGAGTTCAATTCTCTTCACCTTTTCGTTATGACTCAGAAAACAATCTAAGGCTTATTGCTGATAACCATACCTTTGCCGGGATGCTCAATGCGGCTTTTAACCAGATCAGGCAATATGCTGAAGGGAGTCCCTCTGTGATGATCAGGCTGCTTGAAGCCATGATTTCCATTAACTCCTTTGCCCGAACAGGCAATCATAGAAAAGAGATAGCCCAACATGCTGAAATGTTATTGAAAGCTGCCGAAAGATCATTTAAAGAAAGCCGGGATCTGGAAGACATGAAGAAGAGGTTCAGGCAGCTTGAAAAGAATAATTAAATTTCATCGAAAGTTGCCACCATTAAATTAATACTAAAATTTAAGAACTGTTGGTTTTGATTATAAATGCAAATCTATTTAGGTTGCTTTGAGACTTTTATTCAAATTAGCAGGCATTCAATTTAGCAATTTCATCTATAAACCTTATATTTGTATAAGCGAAAGCATATGATTTCCAATGGAATATTGTGCTAAGTATAATTTCAAAAAACACAGCTATTATGGAAACGACAGAACAAAATCAATCAAGCAAAAGTATGCGTATCGGACTGATTATACTGGGGATACTATTGCTGTTATCGCTGGTCTTTCTGATTATTTTTGCTGTTCGCAGCAGCAGATTAACTAATGAGACTGAATCCCTTCAGGGAGATAAAGAGATTCTGATGGATGAATATCAGCGCATGAAGACTGAAAGAGATGAAAGCAGCAAAGAAGCAGCTGATTTTCAGGCTGAAGTTGAAAGAATGCAAGTTGCTCATGAAGAAGAAATCCGTAGCAGGGATGCACAGATATCAGGTCTGAGAGCACGAGCCACTGAAGTTACACAACTAAGGCAGCAGGTTGACGAGTTTAAACTGATGCAGGCTGATTACGAGAGATTGCAGGAACAGCATGCCGGACTGGTTGCAGAGCATGAAGTTCTCAATGACCAGTTAAATGTGCTTTCAGAGCAGTTTACCATGCTTCAGGATAGTGTGGATGTGAACCGCGGTTTACATGTTTATAATATCAGTCCGCTTACCAAGTGGGAACGCTGGCTTTGGGCCGACAGATATAATGTTTCCAGGGCACGCAGAGTTGATCAGACTTTTATCAGTTTTGAAATAGGCGGTACACCCTTTACACGACCCGGTAACAGAACTGTTTATCTGAATATGCTCGATCCGCAGGGAATTATTATGTATCCCGGAGCAGAAACCTTTCAGATTACTGCAACAGGCGAGGAAGTTCCTTTCACACAAAAGAAAGATATAAATTACACGGGTGAGTTTATACCGGTAAACTTTACCATAAATCATCCTGAAACATTATCTCCCGGAACTTATAATATAAGAGTTTACATTGATGGTGAATTCCTGAGATCGGAGGAGATTGTTTTTGAATAATCCGGATTCATCTTTTTCGGTATTTTAAATTCAGGTTTTTAAAAGGATCAGGGTAAATGCACAAAGCATTCGCCCTGATCCTTTTCTGCAAGCCCATAACTGAAGATTAACATCACAAGAACAAATTCTGAACTCAATTTTTTTTCACATATATATAAACAGGACTTGTGTTTTTTTGTTAAGCATATGGTTATCACGATTGCTTTTGTTAACTTTATACTATAAATAACCCGTTCAATTAAAACAGCAGGATTGTATTTCGCCATTGTCAAAGCTTGAAAACCGCACTTTTGGGCCTTTAACCCATTTGTGCTATAATGATATTTTACTTTAAATCTTCAAAATAAAAATCCATGAGCAAAAAAGAGTATTATGAATTAGAAAATAGGGAGTGGCTTGAGTCGCTTGAGTATTTGATTCAGCATGAGGAGCCGCAGCGTGTGCGTGAGATACTGGCATTGTTGCAGAACAAGGCACATAAAGAGGGTATTGTTTTCCGCTGCCCCGGTAATACACCTTACATAAACAGCATATCACCACGCAAGGAAGTTCCGTTTCCGGGCAGTCGCGAAATAGAAAGAAGGATAAAAAGTCTGATCCGCTGGAATGCTATGGCAATGGTAGTAAGGGCTAATCTGGAGTCGGAAGGAATTGGCGGGCATATTTCAACCTTTGCTTCTTCCGCTACTTTGCTGGAAGTTGCGTTTAATCACTTTTTCCGGGGTGGTGATAATGAAGACCCTGCCGATATAGTCTATTTCCAGGGTCATGCTTCCCCGGGTCTTTATGCACGCTCATTTCTGGAAGGAAGACTTACAGAAACGGATTTGCACAATTTCAGGCAGGAGCTTCGCAAGGAAGGTGGTTTGTCATCGTACCCACATCCAAGGCTTATGCCCGATTACTGGCGGTTTCCTACAGTTTCAATGGGTTTGGGGCCACTGATGGCAATTTATCAGGCTCGCTTCAATAAATATCTTGAAGATCGCGGTTTGAAAGAAATCACGAACCAGAAGATATGGGCATTTATGGGTGATGGTGAAATGGATGAGCCCGAATCACTGGGTGCTATTACCGTTGCAAGCCGTGAAAATCTCAATAATCTCATCTTTGTGGTTAACTGTAACCTGCAACGTCTTGACGGGCCGGTACGAGGAACCGGAAAAATCATCCAGGAACTGGAAGCTGCCTTTAAAGGGGCACGCTGGAAAGTTATCAAGGTAATCTGGGGCAGCGACTGGGATCCGCTTATTGCCCAGGATGAAAGTGGTGATTTGCTGAAAGCCATGGAAGAAACTCCCGATGGCCAGTTTCAGAAATATGTGGTTTCCTCAGGTGATTATATTCGCAAAGACTTTTTCGGCAGAAGTGAAAAACTTCTGAAACTGGTAGAAAACTATTCTGATGAACAACTTGAAAAACTCAATCGTGGTGGTCATGACCCCAAAAAAGTTTACAATGCCTACCAACAGGCTGTCAATTATAAGGACGGTCCGGTAGTTATTCTTGCACAAACCATTAAAGGTTACGGACTGGGTGAAGCCGGTGAAGGTAGAAATATTACCCACCAGCAGAAAAAGCTCAATGAAGAGGAGTTACTTAACTTCAGAAGCCGTTTTGGCATTCCATTATCGGATGAAGAAGCCAGAAAAGCACCGTTTTTCAAGCCAGCTGAAGACAGCGAAGAAATTCAATACCTGAAAAAACGCAGAGAGGAACTTGGCGGTTACCTGCCTAAGAGAGTAGCTGACGCGCCGCCCATTACCTTGCCCGATGATAAGGTCTACACAGAATTACTCGAAGGTTCCGGAGATCGTGAGTTGGCTACCACCATGTCGATGGTAAACCTTATGAATAAAATGATGGGTGACAAAAACATGGGAAAATTTGTTGTTCCCATTGTTCCTGATGAATCACGCACGTTTGGTATGGATTCCCTGTTCCGTAAATTTGGCATCTATTCTCACATTGGACAAAATTACGAACCGGTTGACAGAGATTCATTCCTCTACTACAAAGAAGCCAAAGACGGCGCAATCCTGGAAGAGGGTATTACAGAGGCAGGTTGTATGGCATCATTTATAGCTGCCGGAACATCCTATTCTACGCATAATGTTAACATGATTCCCATGTTTATCTATTACTCTATGTTCGGTTTTCAGCGTATCGGTGACCTGGTATGGGCCGCTGCCGACATGCGTGCACGTGGATTTATGATTGGTGGAACATCAGGACGTACAACCCTTGCCGGTGAAGGTTTGCAACACCAGGATGGGCACTCGCATATGCTTGCCATGACCGTTCCATCCGTTAAAGCATACGACCCTGCATTTGCATACGAACTTGCCGTTATTGTAAGAGAAGGTATGAAGCGCATGTTTGTGGATCAGGAAGACCTGATTTACTATATCACCGTACTCAACGAAAAATACCAGATGCCTGCCATGCCAAAAGGAGTTGAAGAAGGCATATTGAAAGGTATGTACAAGTACCGGAAATCCAATAAACGCAAAGGTGAAAAAGTTCATCTCTTTGGAAGTGGTGCCATTCTGAATGAGGCCCTCAGAGCGGCCGAAATGATGGAAAAGGATTATGATGTTATAGTGGATGTATGGAGTGTAACCAGCTACAAGGAATTGTACGAAGATGCCCGTGAAACGGATCGCTGGAACAGGCTTAATCCGGAAAAAACGCCCCGGCTCACCTACATTGAACAGTGTCTGGAAGGCGATGAAGGTTTGTGCATTGCTGCGCACGATTACATGAAAGCTATACCCATGACTGTTTGCAGGTGGTTCCCCGGAGTACTTACTGTGCTGGGTACCGATGGTTTCGGCAGAAGCGACAACAGAAGAGCACTCAGAGAATATTTCGAGGTTGATGATCGACACATTGCCTATGCTGCGCTGCACAGTCTGCATCGTGAAGGAAAGCTCGATAAGAAGACTTTGCTGAAAGCCAAAAAGGATTTCAAAATTGATAATGAAAAACCCAATCCAACAGAGATTTAAAATTATTCAGATATGATCAAAGAAATAAAATTACCGGAGATAGCTGATAATGTTACTTCAGCAGTGGTGCTTGACATACTTGTTTCGGAAGGTGATAAAGTGAGTGCCGATGATATTTTGGCTGAAATGGAAAGTGATAAAGCCAGTTTTGAACTGCCATCCGATTTTGACGGTGTTGTGAAGGAAGTGAAAGTAAGTGTGGGAAATGAAGTCAAAGTAGGACAGGTAATGTTTACCATCGATACTTCTGCAGATGGTGGCGACAAGGATAAAAAGGATAAAGAAGAGAAGCCCGAAAAGAAAACTGACCAAGACAAAGCAGATAAGCCTTCCGATGAAAAGAAAGAAGAACCTGAGAAAGAAGATAAAGAAGAAAAGGATGAATCTGATACGGATGAAGAAAAAGATAAAGAAAAATCAGAACCCAGATCCGAAGTTCAGGAAAGCAGATCGGTAGAAATGACAAGTGATAAGCCTGCATTGCATGTTCCGGCCTCTCCCGCAGTGCGCAGACTGGCCCGTGAAATTGGTGTGGATATCACCCGGGTAAAAGGGAGTGGTCCTAATGATCGTGTTACAGAGGCTGATGTAAAAGCCTTTGCCAAGGAGCAATTGCAGAGCCGGCCTTCCGGTGCAGGTAGGGTTGCGGATGATTATGAATTGCCTGATTTTTCAAAACAAGGTAATATTCGCCGCGAGAAGATGGACACCATACGCAAGATCACTGCACGTGCCATGGCAGGATCATGGCAAAGTATCCCGCATGTTTTCCAGTTTGACAAGGCCGATGTTACTGAGTTGGAAAAATTCAGGAAAGATTACTCCAAATATGTTGAAAAACAAGGGGCAAAACTTACTGTTACAGCTATTTTGCTCAAGCTCACTGCTGAAGCACTGCGTAAATTCCCGAAATTCAATGCCAGTGTAGACATGAAAAATGAGGAAATCATTTACAAAGAATATGTAAACATTGGTGTTGCAGTTGATACTGACCGGGGCTTGCTGGTACCTGTAATTCGTGATGCCGATAAAAAATCCATCACCGAATTATCAATCGAGCTGAATGAAATGGCTGAAAAAGCCCGTACCAAAAAGATCAAACCCGATGAGTTACAGGGTGCCAATTTTACCATCTCTAATCTGGGGGGTATTGGTGGAACCAGCTTTACACCTATCGTAAACCGACCGGCAGTTGCTATTCTTGGGGTTTCGCGTTCACAAATAGAGCCTGTTTTTATTGATGGAGAATTCAAACCCAGAATGATGCTGCCTCTCTCACTCTCTTACGATCATCGTTTGATTGATGGTGCCGATGGCGCAAGATTCCTGCGCTGGTTGTGCGAAGCAATGCAGAATCCATTGGTTACTATGTTTTGATATAGTTTATTTGCAATCCAAACCCTGGAGGATTTAAAATTCTCCGGGGTTTGATGGCTTAGAAAAAAACAACTTTTAAAGAATATCACAATGTCAGAAAAAAAACAATTAATAGTATTAGGAGCAGGTCCCGGTGGCTATGCCGCTGCGTTTCAGGCATCCAATCTCGATCTTAAAGTTACCCTTATCGATCCCAAACCCGACCCGGGTGGTGTGTGTCTTTTTCATGGCTGTATTCCTACCAAGGCGCTTTTGCACATTGCTGCAGTAAAAGATGAAGCAGCAAAGGCTGAGGACTGGGGTCTGAGTTTTAGTGGGGTTAAGGTAGATATAGATAAAGTACGCAGCTGGAAAGAATCAGTGGTAAAACAACTAACCGGTGGATTGGGACAACTTGCCAAAGCCCGTAAAGTAGAATATTTGCAGGGTACAGCAAAGTTGACGGGAAAAAACACCCTTGAGTTTACACCTGTAAAAGGTGAAAAGAAAGAAATCGAATTCGAAAATCTGATCATTGCCACAGGCGCTTCACCTTCATCTTTGCCCGATGTGCCTTTCAGCGATGATGTTATGAATGCTGAAATTGCCTTGCAGTTGAAAGAAGTTCCCGGAAAACTGCTGGTGGTAGGAGCAGGGTATATTGGCCTTGAGATGAGTGTTATATATAAATCGCTGGGCTCTGATATTACTATTGCTGAATTTACTTCCGATATTCTGCCCGGTCTGGATCAGGACCTTCGTGATGTTTTCAAGAAAGAGCGCAAGGACTTGATGGAAAACATCATGTTCAACACCAAAGTTACCGGTGTTGCTAAAAAAGGGAAGAAGATGGAGGTGGAGTTTGAAACCAAAGATGGCAATAAGAAAAAACAAAGCTTTGACAAAATTCTGGTGGCCATTGGCGGAAGAGCCAATATCAAAGGAATTGGCCTGGAAGAAGCAGGTGTGGAAACCGATGATAAAGGTTTTGTAAAGGTTGATCTGGTAAGACGCACCAATGTAAAGAATATTTATGCCATTGGTGACGTGGCCGGTCAGCCCATGCTGGCGCACAAAGCTTCGCATGAAGGTCGTGTGGCGGCCGAACATATTGCAGGACATAAAACTGCCTACGAGCCCAAAGCTATTCCTGCGGTTGTATTTACCGATCCTGAAATTGCCTGGACAGGGCTTACAGAAACCGAAGCCAAAGAGCAAGGTAAAAAAGTTGAAGTTGCCAAATTCCCCTGGGCGGCATCAGGAAGGGCGGTTACCCTTGGTCTGAAGAACGGACTGACAAAACTTATCATTGATCCCGAAACAGACCGTATTTTAGGTGCCGGATTTGTAGGTAAAGAAGCCGGAAGCATGGTGGCGGAAGCAACTTTAGCCATTGAAATGGCTGCTGTAGCCCGCGATCTGGAGCTTACCATTCACCCGCACCCCACACTCTCTGAAACCATCATGGAAGCAGCCGAAGTGTATTTTGGGCATGCCACACATATTCATAAAAGGAAGAAAAAATAGTAAATTATCTGCTATTATGTTAATTTCGGCTAAAATCCGGTGTGAAAATATTGAACATTGATTGCTGATATTAAAAGGTATAATTGATTAGGACAGTTTTTCTATTCAGGCACCCATTTTTTCATTAAAGGTCGTGCTGACAAGCCATGAACAAAAACAGAGGTTAAGATTACTACCGTAACAAGAGCAAGGGTTTGCTTTGCCTGTTCGAATTCAGCATGGTAAAAGGCATAAAGCAGGTAGTAAACAGATCCTATACCCCGGATACCAAAAAAAGATATGATCCATTTTTTCTCCCGGGGAAGATCTGCAGCTATTAAACTGATATAACCTGTTATTGGGCGGATTAAAAAAACTATAACAAGGGCTGCCGGAATCATATACCACTGAAAATCATCTAAAAATCCGTGACTCACATAAATACCGGCTATTGAAAATAGAATGGCCACCATAATTTTTTCCATCTCTTCAGAAAAATCGTGCAGGATTTCCAGATAACCATGTGTTGATTCCTGCTGCCGAAATATACAAGCTGCAACAAAAACCGAAATAAAACCATATGAATGAAACAATTCAGCCAGGCCATAAGGCAGCAATGTGAGACTAAGAGCAAGCAGTCCTACCGTAAGAGTTGATTCGTGTGTTTTGGGCTTGGGGCTGATGAAAATAATTTTTGCCATTAACCAGCCTGTTGCAAGGCCTACCAAAGCACCAACAATTATTTTATATAAAAAATCAATGTAGAACCAGTTGAGAAACCATTCACCGGGCTGAGCCCCAATTAAAACCATCGCTATGGCCATATTGGTAAACGGGAAGGCCAGTCCGTCATTTAATCCTGCTTCAGTTGTCAGGGCTAATCGGGCGCTGGATGTATCATCCTGGAGAGGTGGAGTAGTTTGTGTGTCTGATGCAAGTACCGGATCGGTAGGCGCAATAACAGCACCTAACAACATTGCTGTGGCGGGAGCTAAGCCAAGCATAGTCCAGCCGAATAAAAATATTAATGCTATGGTTAGCGGCATGGTAAATACCAGTAAGCGGAATGAAATACGCCAGGTAGCCCATCTGAAAGGTCGTCTGATCTTCAAACCGGCAGCGGTGAGTGAAACAATAACACCAAATTCGGTTAGTCGTTTACCATAATAGGGGTGTTCTGCCAGATGGGGCAAAGGACTGTTCTCAAATGAAATAAAAACAAGTATTGCCAATGCCAGGTATGCTATTGGAGCTGTAATGATATAATTTGATAAGAATCGCGGGAATAATGTGGCAACCAAAATAATAAAACCAATATAAAACAGGATTACATCATAATTTTTACTGGTCAAAATATCCGTAAAGTTCATCTTCAAATGGTTTTTAAGTATATTATACTTTCCGGGAGTTCTTTGAAATGTAAGCTAATATAGTTAAAATCATTGGCAAATTCTTAATAATCTTAATTTAGCCATTTACTTAATCTTGATTGAATTTTATGAAAGTTAAATTATGTTTACATTAGCGTAATAAAATACTAATACTGATGAAGATGAAAAAAGAAAATCCACAACCAAAAAATATGATGCATAATACTGACATCAGCATAAAGAAGAGATATATCACAGGCCTGCTATTGTTTTTGTTTCTTTTTATGGTGAGTTGTAATAGCGATAACCGGGGGCTGTCAACGGCAACATCTGAGTTTCCGCTACTTGAAATGGACATAGAAACCCTTCAAAAAGCCTATGCAGAAGGAACATATACCGTTGCAGAAGTAGTTCAGCTTTACCTGGATCGTATTGAACTCATTGACAAATCCGGCCCGGCTTTGAATTCCATACTTTTGCTGAATCCTGAGGCAATGGAAATAGCTGTGGAGCTTGACCGCGAGCTGGCAGAAGGAAAGTCGAGAGGCCCCTTGCATGGCATACCTGTCCTTCTTAAAGACAATATTGATACACATGATCAGATGCCCACCACGGCAGGTTCAAGGGCACTCGCTAATTCATTTCCGCTGAAAGATAGTTTTGTGGCTAAAAAGCTTAGGGAAGCAGGTGCAGTTATTTTAGGAAAGTCCAATTTGAGTGAGTGGGCCAATTTTCGTGGTGAACTTTCCAGCAGCGGCTGGAGTGGAGTAGGAGGGCAGACCAGAAATCCTTATGTACTCGATCGCAATCCCTGCGGTTCCAGTTCAGGCTCCGGAGCGGCTGTATCGGCTAACCTTACCATGTTTGCCATCGGTACCGAAACCAACGGCTCCATTGTTTGTCCGTCTCAAGCTAATGGTGTAGTGGGATTAAAACCTACAGTAGGATTGGTAAGCAGAGGCGGGGTCATTCCTATTTCTTACAACCTGGATATTGCCGGACCCATGGCGCGAACCGTTAAAGATGCAGCTATTGCCTTGGGGGCATTGACCGGTGTAGATCCGGATGATGAACTTACATTGCTCAGCGAAGGAAATTACCTTACCGATTATACACAATTTCTGAATGAAGATGGCTTGCAGGGTAAGCGAATCGGATTTTTTACAGCAGCTCAGGGAAGGAACTTCAAAGTGGATACATTGATGCTTCAGGCTGTGGAATTTATGAAAAGCCAGGGTGCTGAAATCATTGAAATTGATCAGGTTTCAGCACCGGGCACAGGTAATCATGCTTTCCAGGTTATGCTTTTTGAATATAAGGACGGACTGAACAAATATTTTGCATCCCTCGGACCCGATGCTCCCATTAAAAACCTTGAAGAACTGATAGAGTTCAATAAAAATGATGACATCAGCATGCAACATTACAATCAGGCCTACCTTGAAATGGCCCGGGAAAAAGAGAGTCTTGATTCGCAGGAATACAAGGATGCTTTGGTTGCCATGCACAAAGGTGCCCGCGAAGAAGGGATCGATAAAGTGATGAATGAGCACAATCTGGATGCCATTATTGCGCCCACGGGCAGTCCCGCATGGAAAACCGACTGGGTAAACGGCGATAGTTTCCAGTTGGGAAGTTCATCTCCTGCTGCGCACGCGGGTTATCCCAATATTACCTTGCCTATGGGTTTTGTGGATAATTTGCCTGTGGGCATTTCCATTTTCGGGCGTGCCTGGAGCGAGCCGGTGTTGCTTGAAATAGCCTATGCCTTTGAACAGGGTACGAAGCATCGAAAGGTACCACAATTCCTGGTTACCGATATGGATTAGAACAGGTTGTATTATGCAGAATCTCCAAATCCAAAAGGCAAATTTGCAAAACCTGCCGGATTTGCAAAATGTCGGTAGGCAAACCTTTTTTGAAACATTCCGGGATACCAATACAAAAGAAAACCTGGAAAAATACCTTAATGAGAATTTCAATTCCGGGCAACTGACCAAAGAACTCAACAATCCGGAAACCAGCTTTTTCCTTGCCCTTATCAATAACATGGTTGTGGGCTATCTGAAAATCAATACAGGTGATGCGCAAACCGAATTTAAAATTCATGATGAGCTCGAAATTGAAAGGATTTACGTAATAAAATCATATTGGGGAAAATCTGTAGGCCAGTCAATGCTGGATTTTGCTTTACACTTTGCCCGTCAAAAGAACAAAAAGACAGTTTGGTTAGGTGTGTGGGAGAAAAATATCCGGGCAATCCGGTTCTATGAGAAGAATAGGTTTGCAATATTCGGGAAACATGCTTTTAAGGTGGGTGAAGATATTCAGACAGATCTTCTGATGAGACTTTCATTGGGATAATCTCAGTATTAATCTTCAATTGAATTCCTGAAATTAAATAAGCGTTTGATTGTTGTGAGATTTTCTGATAAAAAACCACTACCTTTATAAGAAAAGCTTATAAGAGTAGTTAATTTTTGTTGATACCACGACATGGATATGATTAATAATACCGATTTTATTTCATACATTGAAACCTATAAAAGAAAGCTCACCGAACTTTTCACGCAGCGAAACAATGAAGGCCTTATGGCAGCTCAACGGGGCATGCCTCCATATGTATTAAGGCAGATTCTGGAGTGCAATCCTTTATCAACCTTTATTCCGGAAGAATTTGGTGGGCGGGGTGCAAAAACCCACGAAACTCTTTCCATGCTGGAAGTAAGTTCTTACCAGTCACTACCCTTATCACTGATGATGGGAATAAACGGTGCATTGTTTCTTCAGCCTTTGGCCAATTATGGCCATGAGGATGTTAAGAAAAAAATATTCAAAGACTTTCTCGATAAAAAAAATATGGGTGGTTTAATGATCACCGAACCCAATTTTGGAAGTGAAGCATTAAAGATGCAAACCGGATTTTTTAAATCAGGAGATCAATATAATGTCTCAGGTTTGAAGCATTGGGCCGGGCTTACGGGATGGGCCGATTACTGGCTTATTACAGCCCGGGAAAAAGATGTAAATGGAAATCTGGGCAAAGATATCGGGTTCTTCATTCATGATACCAGTAATGGCGGGATAGATGTTGTAGAGGTTTTTCAGAACCTGGGGCTTTATATGCTACCCTACGGCCGTAACCGCATTGAAATACAAGTACCCGAGACCCATCGCCTGCAGCCTAAATCCACCGGTATTACCATGATGCTGGATTTATTGCACAGAAGCCGACTGCAGTTTCCGGGAATGGCAACTGGTTTTTTAAGACGTATGCTGGATGAAGCAGTCCATCATTGCAAAACACGTAATATTGGAGGCTCTAGTCTTGTTAACTACGACCAGGTGAAAGAGAGACTTGCACATCTGCAATCTTATTTTACGGTGAGTTCTGCCATGAGTTATTTTACCAGCTCTAACATTCCGCTGGAGAAAGATACTTCACGATCAGATCTGCCTGCCAATTCTATCAAGTCGGTTGTAACGGATTATATGCAATCTGCAGCTCAGAATCTATTACAGCTAGTGGGCGCAAAAGGGTATAAACTTGATCATATTGCAGGCAGATCTGTTGTTGACAGTCGTCCGTTTCAGATCTTTGAGGGTTCCAATGACATTCTTTACCAACAGATAACAGAATCAGTTCTTAAAATGATGCGCAAAATGCCATCTGCAAGTCTTTATGATTTTCTGAAAGGATATACCCATACGGAAAAGGCTGCTGATTATTTCAAAGATATTTTAAACTTCAGGGTAGATTACAGTTTAGCTCAAAGGAAAATGGTGGAATTAGGACAGGCAATAGGCCGGCTGGTATCCATGAACATGACCATTGATCTCGGACAAAAGGGTTTCAATCAGGATATGGTTTCCAATAGCCTTGCAGTGCTTCAGAAAGAAATTAGGGCGATAATCAGTTCCTACAGTTTTAAAAATAATGCAGAAGTTGTTTATGATCCGGAGGGAGAAAATAGCTGGCTCACTTATTTGCCTTTGCAAACTGAATAACTGAAGGAACCTGAAATAGATCTGACCGGGAATGTCTCCTGTTTTAAAGAAATCCCATTATTATTTCTGATTGATATTTATCTTGTATCCCACTCCCTTAAGTGTCGTAATTTGTATTTCAGGATCACCTGAAAGGTAATCCCGCAGTTTAGAAATATATACGTCCAGATTACGGGAATTATAAAAGGAATCATCGCCCCATATGGCCTTAAGAATATCCTGCCTTAAAACGGGATTTTCCATATCGCTGGTGAGAAGAGAAAGCAGAAGTGTTTCGCGATGTGAAAGTTTTTTTACCTGATCTTCAAGGTGTAACTCATACCTTTTTGGGTAAAAAATATACCTGCCCAGCTGAATCTTATCTGTATGGTTTTCTTCTTTTGTTCTCGAATTGCTTTTGGCCGTCAGTTTTAAAAGATTATGAATTCTAACGATCAGCTCTTCCATGCTGAATGGCTTTTTCAGGTAGTCGTTTCCGCCTGAATCAAAACCTTCAAGCAGGTCATGTGTCTGGGTTTTGGCCGTTAGAAAAATAACCGGGATATCAGGATCGATTGCCTTTATCTCTTTGGCAATGCTAAATCCGTCTTTATTGGGGAGCATAACATCAAGTACGCAAACATCCGGACGATAATTTTCAAACGAATTTATTGCCCGGGCACCATCATTAATCAGGTTTACATCAAAATCACGACTTTCCAGACTCTCCTTGACTACTCTCGCCAGGAAAGGCTCATCCTCAACATATAGTACTTTTATTTTTTCTGCCATTATTCTTAAACCTATAAACTTATTCCCGAATCGCTGATCGCTCCCGGGATTTTCACTTCGCTCCAACAACCAATCAACCTACTTCGGTAATCT
>JAHYJP010000101.1 GCA_019429055.1 Bacteroidales bacterium | reverse complement strand
AACAGAAAAACAATCTTCGAAAATATCGTTCTTTAATATTTTGTTCCTTTGCAAATCGGAAATTAACGATGCAGATTTACTTGCATTCTTATTTACCGAAAATCTGCATTTGTAATTACCGATTACAACCTCATAAACACCAATGTATTTACGGTAATAAAAAGTTCGAATTAGTAAATTAAGTAAATTGTAGAAAAGAATTGCTGTCAGAGATGCAATTAATCCTGAAATAATTGAAATTGGTATATCGATGCAAGCCATAATAAAAAAATAAGTCCATCTTCCTTTTACGGAAGATGGACTAAAAAGTTATATCAATCCTTCATCCGCAAAGGAGTAAAATCCTTCAGAAGAGATGATAAGATGGTCCAGCACTGGCAGGTCAAGGACCTGGCCGGCATCCTTTAGTTTCCGGGTCAGGTGAATATCAGCCTCCGAAGGCTGCAGGTTTCCCGAAGGATGGTTATGTGCCAGGATAATCGAACAGGCGTTGCTTTTCAAAGCAATCTGGTAAATCAGCTTTGGATCGGCAACGGTTCCGGAAAGTCCTCCCTGACTGACCCTGGCCCAGCCCAGGAGCTTATTAGCTCGGTTCAGGCACAAGACCATGAATTCTTCTATGTGATCGATTCTCGGGCTCCAGATGCGCTGCAGGACCTCATAAACATCCCGGGAACCGGCGACCTTTTCCATATCGGACATTCGGACCTTGTTCTTGTAGAAGACCTCAATTTCCCTGAGGTTGGAAGTAAACAGATCGGCCACTGCGGTTTTGGGGGCTAACTTTTTCATGCTAAAACCTCCGCTTTAGCATTTGACTCGGCCTCCACAAGATCAGAACCATATTTTCCACGAATCCAGCGCATGTCAACCGGTTTGGAGGAATGACTCTCTTCCCCGGAAGGGCGAAAATACCACATGCGCTTGTTTGGTGAGTACCTCAGGCCAAGCTCTTTCAGCTTCTCCCTGTAATCGAACGTCTGGCCGTGAACCCACAGCCATGATCCGCACATCTCAAGTTCCAGGTCAAGGGCCAGGAGCTCCTTGATCAGTCCGGGGAAGTTTTTCAGGTCGTTCTGCAGGTCCTCCTGCAGGCGGGAAAACTGAAAGCGTTCGCTACTGAGCGCAGCCTGGTAATCCTGGTAAACCTGCGCCATCTTTCCATTCGAACCGCCTTTGGCCGGATGATGCGACATAGCTAGCTGTTTGTAACGCCGGAATAAATCAACGGCATCGGTGCAATTGAAAAAGAAATTAAATTTTTCCATAATCAGAATTTTTAAAGTTCTGATCGAGAAATAAATATTAGAAAATTTGTCACAATGCGCTAGCGTATTGTAATAATTTCACTTTTTGAAGTATGGATAAGTATATTGTAATCGAAATGAAAGAGCAGCTTGTTTATGTTGTTACCCACGCCACTGATGTTGGCAGGATGCTCAACAAACATCCCCAAACGGTCCGCAACTGGTTCAAGGGGGGAAATAAAGTAAAGATAGTAGGGCGATGCCTCATTGCCCATGGCTGGGAGGAGGTGAAGAGCCGGCGTCCGAACATACAAGAAAAAGCAACCGCCTCGGCATGATGTTTATTCATCTCTAAGTACCCACGATGCTCGCTAGGATACACTCTACGACGGTTGCTTTGTATGGTTTAAAATAAAAAATAATTTCTTAAAAATGTCCACAATACGCCCTCGTATTGAGTACTTTTTACTTTTAAAAAGAAAACGCCCGAAGGCGTTTTCTATTACCGGGGATCTAATGTGCCATAAGAGGCGTAATGCTCCCTCATGATCTTGATCATCGCTTTCTTGGCGTCAGCAAGGGTCTTATACTTGCTGTAGTCCTCGCCAGCAGCATCGTCCAGGTATCCCATTCCATAACCGGCTTCGGTCTTGATGAAATACCACACGGCTTCCATGCCGGTTTTGGATGGATCACCGACATAGACATCACAATGTCCGTCGACGAAATCCTTGGCTTTAACACTCTCAACGAGCGCAGCGATAGCCGCATTCGCCGTGGCGTTCTTCTCGGTGATAACGGCACGGTCGCCTTTGAAAGTTACGGTAACATAAGCGTTGTCTACGGTCTGTGCGTTTGCACCGATTGCCATGACAACAATGGCAATCAAAAAGAAAATTCTCTTCATAGCATTATAGTTTAAAAGTTTAGAAAAAAAATAAGGCTTCACAGCCTTATTCTCCACACACATAATCGATAAGATCATTGGTGAATTCGCTTTCTGGCAAGAGAAGTCCATTGAATTCCTCCTCTTGCAGCTCACGCTCTCTGCGCTCATGCTCGAGTGCAGCTTCGAGCAACTCGTCTTGATCAAACGAGTTGTGGTAAAAGTCTTCCAATCGGTCCATGGCTTCATTTTTAATGTTTGATAATAAAATAAATCCATTGACCTAAAGCCATGAAAGCTTTTGTTTTTAGTGCGGTGGACAATTTAACATAATTGTGTTATAGGAGCGAGCAGGAAGCGTTAGCTTTAGTGTTGGACTCGGTACTATAACAGGCTGTTATGTTAATTTGCCAAAGGAAGGGCCTCAGTTATTTTTCTTCTGTGATTTAAAAAGGATGCTTATTCCAGGGTTGATAATGACCACCCCAGGGTCGGTGGCGGAGTCCCGATTGCAAAAAGAACCCTAACGGGGTTGTCCGGACAACGGTACAATGAAATGAGAGCCATTTTAAGAAAGTAAGCGTTTGAGCCTCCTTTCTTCATGCTCTTGCTTGTATTTTGCAAAATCACCAAAACAAATAGCATCCAGGGCTTCTTCATACGTAAGGTCAGGTTGTTTCAATGCTGACCGTATCTCGATCATGTTTTCCCGGACATATCTCTCATATTGTCCCGGTGTATGCCAATCCTCAAATCCTGCAGGATCATAAACAATCTCCTCAATTTCCGGTGGTATTGTGTCTGCCTGGACAATATTCATCACCCTAACCCCTATAAAACTTTCCGGTATCTTACGGTTGTCAAAGATGAATGGGTGCATGACTGACATGTGACAACATTCCGGTTTGATTTCATCATCTGGCTCCAACGAATGAGCAATGCCAATACTTAATCCATCTTTAGACTGATTATCATCTGCATCCTGGTAGATGCCAGTGATGAAGAGCCCCTTTTCAAAGAGCTGAGCATGTTGCTGTTCAAATGCTGCAATTACTTCGTTTGCTGTCATTTAGAGAAATTACATACTGTTAAGTGGAGGCTTTTCCCCAAATCTGTTTATGTATTCTCTTATTGCATCTGATTCTCGTGCCGGTGGGTCTTCACACTCAATGAAACTAAAAGCAAGACTTGAGTCAGGATAATTTTTCATAAGAATGGGTATCTGCTTGTATTTCCGGCCCGCAATGTGGCTTTCACTTTTCTTTAATACAGTCTTACGAAAATCTGCCAGTCTTTCAGATAGTGTCCGTCCTTTGGTAGTGCCAATATAAAGTATACCTTCTTCATCAGTACCCAACAAGCGTTGTGTTGGTTTTGGCTTGCCATATTCATCCAAAGAATGAAGAAAATATATTCCTTGCCTTCCTTGTATGTCATCATGGAAAGCCTGATCGGTAATTCTTAAATATTTCATTGTGTCAAGGATAAATCGTTAAAATTACATTCTTTCAAATCTTTTGCTATATGATGTACATCTGTATGTAAATGGCCTTCGTGTGGCCCTTGAAAGAGTCTTAAGTTCTCGCCACCGCTTAATTATCTGTTCAACCATATCCCAATATTTATATCCTTTCTTTGGTGGAGAAAAAAAGAAAATACCCAATCCATTATCAAGATATAATTGCTTCAATTGTCTGTTCCTGTTAATATTCAGGTCTTGAGTTATAACGACACCGCCTTGAGGTCCAATGACAGGTATCCAATCCTGGTCTTTTGCTCCTTTTCCAAAATCTTTTATCATTGGTAATACTTCAAAACCTTCATGATTAGGGGCTTCGAGGATATTAAGGCCTTCTGCAAGTTTTGAAGGTAAATTTTCATCAAGATAAATTTTCATCAAGCAGCAATTTTTCGGAAAGTCAGAGCATCTTGCACCTGTGTCTCCTTGATTTCATAAAGTTCTGCAATGAATTTGATGTTTTCACCAGCTTTAAACATTGATATTAAAGATTCTGTGAGGATATTGGTCCCGCTGATCGTAGGTTGTCCAAATTGATGATCAGGATCCACCACGACCGAGCTCTGTCTACCGTTAGGCCAAAATCTCTTTGCGAGGTTTGATGAGTTAAATTCGACTTTCCTACAAAACGGCTCTATAATCTCAGTCAAATATAATTGTAAACCTGAATCAGCATTAATGATTGTATTGATTTGCGGACTAAACAGAACTTTATGACCTTCTGTCAAGATATTTGAATTTGCGAATGGGTAGGGAGTTCTTAAAAATTCAGATAAAAAATTATGTGCATCAAGTATTTTTCTTGCACTGACACCATATTTACGAAGTTGAAAAAAGGTAAAGAACTCAATAAGCAAATGAAAAGAGACGACCCTTTCTTTTCCAACGCCTAAGGAATAAGTGTGGCCTGAGTTCATAGCAAGACGATCATCCCAAAAGTCAATAATCCATCTTCTTACCTTGTATGACGGTAGACCCAAGATCAAGGATATGTCAGGAATTGTATATATACCTGTACCAAGTGTCGGACGCGTATATGATTTAATTTCGGTCACAATTCACTTTTTATGTATAACATAAAATTAATCATTTTCGTTTCAGGAGTAATACTTTTTTTTCCTGATCACTCTCCCCCAAACCCACGCATTTGAGTCCATGATCCTGCTAAAGGTAAGTTCTATCACGCCACCATCCTCTCATATAAATACTTCTGAAACGCTACGAAAGTCTGGATAATCTGTTCCACGCTGCCAAGTTGTTCTTCTGCATCGGTCAGAGAGTGATACTTTAATTGAAGCAAGGCGGGCAGCTTTTCCTGGTCTAGTTCCTCCACACCGGTTTCGATGTATTGGTGCAGGACGAATTCGATAAATTGCTTTTGCCTTTGCTCCAGGTTGCTGAAAATCCGGTTTTGTGCTGTGGCGACTCGTTTTTCCCGCGTAATAGGTTTTGCAGCGAAAGCGACATACTCCAGGACGTCAAAAAGATCGCTGTTTTCTGCATTGATGAGTTTTTGCATGGTACTGAGTTCATCTTTCCCATACCCGGCATCATGTAGTTTTGCGAGAAATTCTTTCCGGGTGGCCGGTTCTGACCATAGGGCACGCAATTCTTCTTCACTTTTAAAGAAGTCCGGCAGTGTTCCGAACAGGTTGTGGAGAAATTCTTCTGCTGAAATCGGCTTGCCATCTGCACTCCAGTATGAGGTGGCGATCATGTGCTGGATCTCCCGCTCTTTCCCGTCCCGCAGCTTCACCCTGGTTATTTTCCTTTTCTGAGTATCATCGTGTCCATCAGGTTCCTCCGATCCGTCTGAACCATCAATCGGTTCTGAATAACGCTTTTCTGGCTTCTGGACCGGTTCTTCCGGTTCTCCATCCCATTCCTTATCACTAAAGTGATGATAAGCGCCTACGAAATCATACAGGGTGAAATAATCCTTGCCTTCGAACAGACGTGTGCCCCGGCCGACGATCTGCTTGAATTCGATCATGGTATTGACCGGCCGCAGCAGGATGATGTTCCGGATGTTCCTGGCATCAACGCCGGTGGATAGTTTCTGCGAAGTGGTCAGGATGGTCGGGATGGTTTTTTCATTATCCTGGAATTCCCTCAGATATTGTTCACCCAGTTCCCCATCGTTGGCCGTCACACGGACGCAATATTTCGGTTCGGTACTTTCCTTGTATTGATTGATCAGGTCACGAATGGCGGCTGCATGGTCCTGCGTGGCACAGAACACGATGGATTTCTCCTTCTGGTTGATCTCTTTCAACAGGATCTGGACCCGCTTGGCTTCCCGCTCTTTGATCTCGATGATTTTATTGAAGTCGGGTTCGGTGTAAATTTTGCCTTCTTCAACTTCTCCTTCGATGACCTGGTCATCCGGTGTGTAGATGTATTCGTCCAGTGTGGTCTGGATCCGCTTGACCTTGAATGGTGTCAGATAACCATCGTTAATGCCTTCCTTCAGGGAATAAATGTAAACAGGCTCGCCGAAATACCGGTAAGTATCTACGTTATCCTTTCTTTTGGGAGTGGCGGTAAGGCCCAGTTGGACAGCCGGTGAGAAATATTCCATAATGCCCCGCCAGTTGCTTTCGTCATTGGCTCCTCCACGGTGACATTCATCGATGATGATAAAATCGAAGTAATCGTTCGGATATTCCCCGAAATATGGCGTATTCTCCGGCCCACTCATAAAGGTCTGGAAGATCGTAAAGAAGATGCTTCCATTGACCGGAACCCTTCCCTTGTTGCGGATTTCCCTGGGATTGATCCTCACCAGTGCATCTTCCGGGAAAGCGGAGAAAGCATTGAAAGCCTGGTCTGCCAGGATATTCCTATCAGCCAGGAACAGTATCCGGGGCCTTCTTGAACCGTCCTTTTTCAGGTTCCAGCGGGTGTGAAACAGCTTCCAGGCGATCTGGAAAGCGATGAAGGTTTTTCCGGTGCCGGTGGCAAGGGTAAGCAATATCCTTGTTTTACCGCCGGCAATGGCTGCCATGGTGTTGTTCACTGCGATCTCCTGGTAGAACCGAAGCTCCTTTGAGCCGCTGATGTCTTCGAACGGAACCTTGTCGAATTTATCCCTCCACTCATTCTGTTCGGCGAAGGTCTTTTGCCAGAGTTCTTCCGGTGTCGGGAACCGGCTTACCAGTCCTTCCTTCCCGGTTTTCATACAGACCTGATAAATATCCCTGCCATTGGCGGCAATGGCCGTGTCAATCTGCAGCTTTTCAGCGTAATTCTTGGCCTGTGCAACTCCTTCCCCAACTCCAAGATCATCACTCTTGGCTTCTAGTGCTGCAAGTTTGCGCCCTTTGTGAACCAATACGTAATCTGCTGTCAGGCTTTTATCCCTGCGGCCCCCGGAAATGATTTTACCGGCCGTGATCTTATATTCCCGGAGGATTTTTGATCCCTCCACGACTCCCCAGCCGCTCTCGACCAGCTTTGGATCAATCAGTTCTGCTCTGGTATCGGCTTCGTTCATGATAAGGCAGTATTAAGTTCTCCGTTGAAGGCTTTTTGTAAGGTTGATTTTTTTAGCTCTTCAAGATCAGTAAGTTTTTGTTGGGTTATAGTTTCAAGTTTATTTGTTTCGGCTGAAAGTTCTTTCAATTTTAAAACTATTGAATGTTGTGCATGCATGGATTTCGGATACTTGATAATTTGCTCTTTAACTTCACCATCTGTAACAGCAGGATAACTCGCGCCTTTTTGAAGTAATTTCATTGCATCATTAAAAGAATTCGTTTGCAAGAAATAAAACATTAGCATGTTATAAATCTCTTCTTTTGCCCTTAGAACAAAAAAGCCTGTACTGCAAACCTGATTATTAAATCTTTCAGGTATTAAAGCAATTCGCCGTAATGTAGGCCTTACAGTTGCAAAGATGATATCTCCTGTCTTGATAAGTTTCCGTGCACGACTTGGGGCGTCTTTACCTTTTATAAGACTTGCGTTTGCAATTTTAAATGTTTTATTTGAAACACTCGATACATCAACATATATAAAGTCTTTATCTGGAATTAAAATTGGATTGATGGTTTCTGTTTTATGCGAAACCTCACCCAACCTTTTCACCTCCCAATCCTCTCCCGGATTAGCAAAAACACTGTTGAGATACGATTCAAATACCTCCCGGGCGTTTTTCAGGTTCTTCTCGGCATTTTCTTTGGCTTTGGCGATGGCGGCAAAGGCCTGATCGAGGATGGCTATGATGCGCTGCTGCTCATGGAGGGGAGGGAGGGGTACAAGTAAACCTGCCAATTTGGAGGCATTAAATCCACCTTGAGCACTCCCTATCATTCCAATTTTTATGTTCCTCCAATATTCGTTGGTTTGAAAAAATAAATACAGAAATTCAGGTAATAATTCAATTGCTGTTGATATACGCAATCTGATTAGATAAGAGGCAAAGACTGCTGCAGGTGGACTTTTTATAAGAAAACTTTTACCTGTTGTTGCACCAGTTCGAGCGAATACTATATCACCTGCTACTAATTTGTGCTTTGATATTTCTTCATAGTCTATTTTGCAGAATGGTACTTTATCCCAGTCAACCAAATTATTTTGAATATCGGTTATTCGTAAAAATTTCGGACCAACAGGTTTATCAGAGGCGCTTGCAGTAAATCCATAATTTATCCTTGCAACCTCCCTTAATTTCATTATTTTCCACCCTTCATTCATATCAACTCCCTGATTGCATTCATAATCCGGGCGCTTTCCTCATCCGGTTTTTGCATTTCCTTCATTTTTGTTTAGATTTCAGGATATTTTTACCTTTTGCGGTGATCCTGTATTGCTGCAATCGGCTTGCAGGTTTTTCCGGAATGGTATAGGCAATCAGTCCAAGGTCTACCATTTTGGCGATCAATTCGTTCAGGTAACGGTAAGGTCCCGGCTTCCCCATATTTTCGGCAATTTCCTTTTTGCCTGATGTTTCTATATTTAACAGAGAGAGGATTTCTATTGCCATTGGTGATACCATGGGTGACTCTATCCCTGAGTCTACCCCTGACTCTGCCCCTGAGTCTACCCCTGACTCTACCCCTGCAGAATCTCCTGCTTCAGGTTTCTTTATTGCCTTTTTTCTCCATAAAATCTGCACAAACTGCCCTTCTACCTGCCGGAACTCAGGTAATGGAAGCCCTGCCTCAAGGCATTTTTTTATCATGGTGAGTATGCCAGTGCCTGCCTTTTCAATGTACCGGACAAGAAAGAGCGCATTGGCTACTAATAGATTATGAGGTATGGATGTATGGGCCACATAAAGCTGGTCGATCGTGAGTTCAGGAGGCAGGTGCCCGGGATTCCAGATTTCCAGCCGGTCAGAAAACAGCATTACCTGAACAGAAGCATTGGAGGAGTAATCTCTATGGGCAATAGCATTAACAACCGCTTCAAAAATAGCATCCGGAGGTATTTCATATATCACCGGAGCTTGCGGACCATCTGAGCGAGTCCCAACATACCGGTCGATTTTTGACATGACAAAATCTACTGCCTGATCAACCAGTTCGAAAAGTGTCCCCTTATAAACCTGGTAACTGGGCATAGGTCGCTGAACAGTATCCGAATAAAAATGCAAGCATTTTACCTCAGAAGAAAGCAGAAACTTTTGAGGTTGTTTTCCGAAAAGCAAAATGGCAGAATTGCTCGGCTCCTCCTTGTACAGCATATTCATATGCGCTAATGCCGGCAAAACAGGTGTTGTGACATCCAGCGAATAACTCCTGCTACTTTTTGCCTTTTCCAGAAAAGCAGTTAGCTTCTCAGGGGATATATCATCTAAATTGGCCCCATGACAAGCTGCAGCATCGAAAGGGATAAAAGGCAAATGACCTGAATCTTCAAGGAATTTAATCAGAGCAGCATATATTTGTGCCAGAAGATCGGTAGTCCCGGCAAATCTCCGCCGTATTAATTGTGATGAAGCTTTCCTGACAAGGGCATTCATCTTAGGATGCCTCGAATTATCAGTATCAGTCAGAAAAATCAATCTCACAATGCCCTCAATAGTGGCCTTATTAAACTCATGTTCCGTCGGTGAAATCCCATCCGGATCCGCATAACCATAATCATTTCCAAAAATACCGATGTAAATACCAGCCCGTTCGAGCTCTTCAAGGTAAGCTTCATTGGTAAGCTGGTCGGATGCCGGCAGGTCTTCAAAAAGAAAAACGGAAAAATATTTTCTCAGTAAAGGGTTCTTATGAACATAATCTTTAATAGCTCGTCGTTCGTCGGTAAATTCCTTCTGCACTGAACTAATGAATATGTTGATTTTATCAGGCATTCGATGATATTTTATTTTTACAGAAGACCAAAGCTATATTTAGAGTAATGTCCTTAATTTTTTCATTATTTCCTGACTCTCACGATCAAGCTGCTCCATTTCATCGAGTATTTCATGAGGCTGTCTTAACGTAGTTTCCTGTTTCCGGGTTGGATTCTTGACGGAAAGGTCAAAGGTTGTCTTATCCACATCTGCGATATCCACTGACCATGAGTTTTCAGAATTCGCTTTAGCCCTTTCCAGTTCCACGAACTCTGCCAGATCTGCTTCATTTAACGGTTTTCCTTTTCCCAGGTTCCGGTCCAGGTTGAGCTGGTAATACCAGATCTTTCTGGTTGAAGCGCCTTTCTCGAAAAATAACACAACGGTCTTTACTCCGGCGCCGGTAAACACTCCACCTGGCAAGTCCAGCACCGCAAAGAGATTACAGCTTTCCATGAGCATCTTTCTCAGGCTCACAGAAGCATTGTCGGTATTGGAAAGGAATGTGTTCTTGATCACCACACCTCCACGACCTCCGGCCTTCAGAATTTTAATGAAGTGCTGCAGGAACAGAAACGCCGTTTCGCCGGTCTTAATCGGGAAATTATGCTGCACCTCCGCTCTTTCCTTGCCACCAAAAGGTGGATTAGCCAGGACGATGTTGTACCGGTCCTTCTCCTGCAGGTCGGCCAGGTTCTCGGCCAGGGTGTTTGTGTGGATAATGTTCGGTGCTTCGATCCCGTGCAGGATTAAATTCATAATCCCGATAATGTATGCAAGTGACTTTTTCTCCTTGCCATAAAATGTTTTTCTCTGAAGCAACTCCATTTCGGTTGTGCTCAGGGTCTTGCTCCTTTTCAGGTATTGGAAAGCCTCCACGAGAAAGCCTGCAGAGCCCACAGCACCGTCGTAAATCCTATCTCCGATCTTAGGAGCCACCACCTTCACGATGGTCCTGATCAGCGGCCGGGGTGTGTAATATTCCCCTCCGTTACGACCGGCATTGCCCATGTTCTGTATCTTGCCTTCGTACAGGTGCGACATCTCATGTTTCTCAGCCGAAGACTGGAACCGGAGTTCATCAACCCGGTCGATGATCTCCCGGAGGTTGTAGCCGCTTTGGATCTTATTCTTTAACTCGCTGAATATTTCCCCGATTTTATATTCTATCGAATCGGCCCTTTCAGCTTGTGTTTTAAACTTCCGGAGGTATGGGAACAATTTCTGATCGACAAAGTCCCGGAGGTCATCACCGGTCAAGGCTTTGTGGTAGTCGATCTTGCCATTCCCATTCTTCGGCGCAGCCCAAATGTCCCATTTGAACTCCGGGCTAATGATATCGGTGTATGTCTTGCCGGATAACAGAGCTGCCTTTTTGCGTTCCTTTTCCA
This sequence comes from Bacteroidales bacterium, assembly GCA_019429055.1. Taxonomy (GTDB): domain Bacteria; phylum Bacteroidota; class Bacteroidia; order Bacteroidales; family UBA7960; genus SKVR01. The sequence continues at coordinate 3,295 of JAHYJP010000101.1, read as the reverse complement.
GGTCATCGAGGTATTTCAGGAAAAGAATCCAGGACGTCTGCTCCACGTAATCCAGCTCGCTACTGCATCCGGCGTCCTTGTGGAGGATATCGTCGATATTTTTGAATGTGTTCTCGAACATTTTGCTTAGTCAGGTTTGTCAGGTTTACTACCGGATCTGGGGGGAGGATCCGGGGATGATTTATTGTTTTCCGGGTAAAGTTACATTTTTATGCAGTATCCAAATCTATTAATACAGACATTCTGCCTGTTGGCGTATAAAGTGACGGGATGCGTAGCAAAAACCATTTTTGTGTAAGTTTCCTTGAACTTCGGAGACTATATATTTAGAATCGCCAATGTGCACATTATAGTGGTCTAAAAAAACCAACGAAAAAATTGATGTTGAAAATCAATTTATAAAAATATGATTTAAATCATCTAATTGAAGGCCAATCTTTTGATATTCCTTAATAGATGCAATATATTGTTTTTCCTTTTCTTTGAAAACTTTCCAACTGATTGGATTCTTGAAAAAACTCCTGCTCCATTTCTCCATTAACCTTTGCCTTGAAACTAATGCGTCAATTGATTTACGTACAGCATTCACAAAGTTTGAAAGAACTTCAAAGTACTCCTTTTCATCTTGCGATAAAGATGGATAATTACAAGAAGAAAACTCTTTCAAATCTTCTCCAATAGCATCCCACACTGGGATTAATCGTTCAGCTTCTTTACAAAGCACTGATAAACTCACCGCTTTCCCAAATATATCTCTTACAAAACTCATAAATGTAAAAGATTCACGAAAGATATAATCATGAACGTTAATGAATATTCTTAATCCCTCATAAACACTCAAAGTGAGCAACTTAAGTTTTATATTTGGATTGTCTGCCGTTTCCACAAAATATTACGGTATTTATTATACAAATTATCACTGTAGAATTTAACTTTTATTGAAAGTTTTCACATACTCCTCAAGGAAGTCTGAATTCCTGAATGCTTGAAGTGCTTTAGCTGCCGTAGTGAGTAAAATAATATTTCTTATTGCTGCTTTCGGATCATACGCATTACCTAATATTCTTAGTGCTTTGTCAATCTCTGAGGGGCTAAGATTTCTTAAATGAGGACATGTTTTAAATACATCGAAAGCTCTGTTTAAAGCAACCTCCGGGGGATAGCGAAAAATTAAGCTATCATACTCTGTTTCGAACAAAAAGAGGTGATTTCCAACTGATTGGCCTAATCTGATTTTATAGAAGTAATAAAATAAAATCGTAATAATCACAATTGCTAAAATGATTAAAATGATTTTCATATCATAAATTTATGCAAATGATGACCTAATCAGGCAAATTAGTTAACGTGTATTAAGAGTACGCAAAACGTCTCTCAATTATTCCGTTAAGCAAAAATAGATAAGAGCACCAGGTCTTGCAGCATCCCATATTCAACTATTTTCTTTGCAGTCCAGCCCAGGAAACTTCTGGCAAATATTAATTCCACTTCAGAATTGCTTTTTCACCCGGAAAAGCGGCTCCGGGATTTTCTCTCCACTCAAATTCAGCAAACACTTTTAAGTTAAAGTGATTGGCCAATCTCGATAAGCTTCTTATAACTGCATTTGCACTAATATTTTGTACAGAATAATTGACGTTTTTGACAGGACAAAAACCTGAAGTAGTATGAAGACCTTCTTTTATATTCAATTTGGAAATAGTTCGGATTGAATCAACATCTGTTCCACCTTCAATAATGATTTGGATTGCAGCCCGAATAAATTCATTCCAATTTCTACAAGGTATTGAATTTACCAGGCCATTTAAGACTTTTGTGTGATCAAAACTCGGAGGATTTAATGGATCTATACGTTTTATCTGGTCTTTGGCAATTGGTATAATCCTTTGGGGCCTATCCTCCAGAGGTTTTTCTTGAGATATAACTGTTTCTTGTTTAAATGATTCAACAGCATCATTTTCACTAATTGTGATTCCACGTTCAGACAATATTTTGATCAGTGCTCCTGTTAAAGAAAGAGTTGGATTTTCTAATATAAGTCTCTTTGCCTTTGGAATTGATTCTTCGATAATCCTTTGCTTTTTGCTCATTTGCAGTAACTCATGGGCCTCTTTTCTGGCCTCCTCACTTAGAATCTTCCTTTTTGAAAGGAAAGTATCGAAGACTTTTTCTATGTCATCAATATTATCATTCAGTAAGTTAATTGTTTTAAAACATTTATGCGAAAAAGATCCTGTTTCAAGTGTATAATAAAAACGCCAATTATTTCCATCCGTGAGGATGGTAAATAAAGATGTGAAACTCACATTATAATCTCGCAGTTGGGTTTCTGCGTTTTCTAATTCCTTTTCATTATTAAGTCTGTTGGAGTATTTAATCTCTATATAAATAGGTGATGCTCCAGGTGTCACAAACAATGCAAGATCAACGAATCTTTTCAAATTCACAATAATGCGATCACCAAAGCCCTTCTTTCACGACATTAAAAAGTCCGAGTCATTGTTCTCGGCGCTGACCCAAGCAACAGATCAAACAAAGGTAAACCTGTTGCATTAGAGTTTGTATTTGGGTTAGGAGGAAAGGATAAAAGGTACTTTCAATCCATTATGAATAACCTTAATGAGATTGGTTTAACAGAGAAAGACATTTACGCGCAAAATCTGGAACAGAAATACCTGGAATACGAAACGAGCATAAACAAACTGTGGGAGGTTGAAGCCAATAATTGGCTTCCTGAACTTATCAGAGAATTTGACAACTTTGACAGTGATCGGGAAATACCCGTTTTGATAACCGCTAAACGTATTATGAAATTCCTTACTAATAAACAATTTGATTTATTAAATAATTCAGGTCATCTCACAGAAACCTCTTCAGTGCAAAAGCCCTCCCTGAACCGGATTTCAGGTATTTCTCGAAAAAATATGCTTTGTACTTGTCTTTGAAAGCGATATAGATGATCAATTCAACCGGCAGGCGGGATTTTGTGAACAGGACTTGTCCCATGTTGTGTCGCTGCATTCTTTGCTTCAGGTCCGAGGTGCACCCGGTGTAGGTCTTACCATCGGCGCATCTGAGGATGTAAACGTACCACATAGTTTTTTGATTTTCAATGAATAATGGCCTTGTCTCGAGTCATCAAGACAAGGAATATCGATCAATGAACTTGTGGTTGGATTTTTGGGTCTTTGGACAGCGTCCACCGAAGCCCGCCAGCTTTGCGTTTATCTTGGATTGGCCCGCCTACGCGTTGCTGGCGCAACGCTTCGGCGGGCGGAGGGGGAGCTAGATCGGA
>JAHYJP010000100.1 GCA_019429055.1 Bacteroidales bacterium | reverse complement strand
GGGAGAAAGAAGAACTTAAAATACGAATATCGAAACTCGAAACTCAGAATAAATAAAAATCTGCGGGCTCAGCGTCATGGCGTCTCCGCTGTAAAAACACGAAAAAGGAAAAAACACGCTGCGTTCTTTGCGAATCCTTTGCACCTTTGCGTGAAGAAAAAAACAACAACCCAATAACTCAACATCTCAACATCTCAACCTCAGCATTAACCTTAAAACAGGTGTCCCATCTTATTCTTTTTCGTATCGATATATACCTTACAATGCGGTCCGGTGGGAACAATAATGGGTACATTTTCAGAAATTTCAATTCCATAACCCGACAACCCGGTACGTTTGCTTGGATTGTTGGTAATAAGCCTGATCCTGGTCACGCCCAGTTTTCTGAGTATCTGGGCACCAATTCCATAATCCCGCTCATCAGCTTTAAAACCCAGTTCAATATTGGCCTCTACGGTATCCATTCCTTTTTCCTGCAAATGATAGGCTTTCAGCTTATTGAGCAGTCCGATACCTCTGCCCTCCTGATTCATATATAGTACTACACCTTTACCTTCTTTCTCAACCATTTGCATGGCTTTATGCAACTGGCCCCCGCAATCGCATTTGCATGAGCCGAAAATATCGCCTGTAACACACGATGAGTGAACTCTTACAAGCACTTCCTCTCCCGGTTCCCAATGTCCTTTGGTAAGAGCAAGGTGCAGTTTCTCGTTGGTTGTCTGTTTGAAAGCCGTAATTTTAAAATGCCCCCACTCAGTAGGAAGGTCAACAGTGATTTCCTGCGTAATAAGACTTTCTGTTTTTATGCGGTAGGCAATAAGATCCTCGATGGAAATAATTTTCAGGTTAAATTTTCGGGCAATTTTCATCAGCTGAGGCAAGCGGGCCATTGAGCCATCTTCATTCATAATTTCGACCAGAGCACCGGCAGGTTCCAGTCCGGCAAGCCGCGCCAGATCAATGGCCGCTTCGGTATGTCCTGCTCTCTGAAGTACACCGCCCTCGCGGGCACGAAGCGGAAATATATGTCCGGGACGACCCAGCTCATGGGGTTCAATATTTTTATCAGCAAGAGCATTGATGGTTTTGGCCCTGTCGGTAACCGAAATACCTGTAGTGCATCCGTAACCTATCAAATCAACAGATACCGTAAAGGGAGTTTCATGTAAGGCAGTATTCTGGGGTACCATCAGGTCAAGATTCAATTGCTCGCACCTTTGACGGGTAATGGGTGCGCAAATGAGTCCGCGACCATGTGTAGCCATAAAATTTATAATCTCCGGAGTTACAACTTCGGCTGCGGCGATGAAATCGCCTTCATTCTCGCGGTTCTCATCATCAACCACAATAATTACCTTCCCATTCTTAATATCTTTAATAGCGTCTTCAATACTGTCGAACACTATTTCTTCAGGCTTGATTTCTTTGGGTTGGTTTCCAGACATTTGATTCTATTTTATTTAAAGATTTAAAAAAACCTATAAGCAAAGCAAGGTTCATACTGTAGAAATGCGTAATAAAACGCAGCAATTTAATATGAATATGGAATTTTTTCAGTAAAATATCCAGCAAAGGTAATAATATCAAAAAGCTATGTAACCAAAAAATGTAAAAATAAAACTCATTCTCAAATGCGATATAAAAATTTGACAAATAGGCAAGAACCAGGAAAAAAGGCCCGATCCATCTAAGCGTTTTATGAGAAATAAAACAAAAAGAAAGCCCTTTGGTTTTATGCCACAGCAAATGAGAAAATTTTCGCAGGTTCTGAAAATTGCCAGTTGATATCCTTATCTTTCTCCTGAACTCATCCTTTAAATTGTTTGAAATATCTTCGTAAACAACAGCTTCCAGGTTATTTATGCATTTGTATCCCTGCTCAAGCACTTTCATGTTGATATAAAAATCATCAACAAGGAAGTTTTTAGGCACAGGTGAATAGAGTTCGCGCCTTATGGCGAAACAACCGCCAAATGGCCCCATCATTGTACCCCATAATATACTTTCATGTTGCTTAATTTGAACTTCGCGGGAGATATACGTTTTCTCCTGGTGAGAAATACCGCTGGGATGCATGTTGGTATTAACCATTCGTGTATCTACCAATCCAATCTCAGCATCCTTAAAATACTTTACCATCTCAAATATGGTATCTTCTTCCAGCATGACATTGGCATCGGTAAGCACAACTATATCACCGGTTGATTTTTCAAAAAGATCATTTACCACATTACCTTTTCCCCTGCGCTGATTAAAAGGGAAAAATTTCAGATTGGGAAAACCGGTTGTAAGTCTGCTTAAAATTTCATTGGTTTTATCAGTAGAATTGTCGGAGCCAATGAGTACTTCCAGTTTTTCAAAGGGATAATTAGTGGTAAATATGCTTTTGATTTTTTGTTCTATTACTTCTTCTTCATTGAAAGCAGCAATTAACAAGCTTACCTTTGGAAGATTTTTTTCGCCGGTTTCATAACAGTCTGATTTAATACGCCTGCCCGATGACAATAATTGAATGATGCCCGGAAAGATCAGGTAGGAATAAAATATTACTGCAATGCTGAGCCAGAAAAGACATAGGGCAATCCAGAAAATTATAGAATAACCGGCTAACATTTTTTTCCGATATGTTTTTGGTAAAATTCAGCAAGAGAAGCTGAAATTTTATGATTATCAAAATTCTGGCTTACAAACTTAACGGCGTTTTGTCCTATATCATCAAAAAATTCTTTGTTTTTGATGAGCAGGTCAATTTTTTCAGCAAAATGTTCCGGTTCATCTTCAATGATGATATTAGTACCATCCGATACCGGAATTCCTTCTGCACCGATGGTTGTAGTAACAATGGTTTTACCCAGGGCCATGCCTTCAATGATCTTAACGCGCATTCCGCTGCCTGAAAACAAAGGGGCAACCATAATGGCATTTCGAACTATAAATGCATGGGCATCATCAATTTCACCGTGATAGATCACACCTTCCTTTGAGCGCAGTTGTTCTTCGAGCCACAAAGGCGCATTCCGGCCGGCCACATGAAATTCTAATCCTGGATTAACGCTGAATAATTTATCCCAGACCTTTTCCAGAAACCACACTACACCTTCCTGATTAGGAAACCAGTCCAATGTGCCAATAAAAAAGATATTGGGAAAATTTACCTCATCCGATTCAGGGTTCAGTCGTGAAACATCGTACCCGGCAGGCACCACAAAAGCAGGCCGGGTATTGCCAAGTTCAAAATAATGCGAAGCATCTCTTTTGGTAATGGGTAGCAAAAGATCATATGTATTTAAAATACTTAGCTTAAAATTTTTAATCCTGCGAGCCAGAATTTTAAAATACATTTTTTTAAATAATGATCGTTCCTGCATGGCGGCACGATCCCATATCTCATGTTCGATATTATGTGCACGTAATGCAATTATAGCCTTGCTGTGCTTTCTTATAATATCAATATACCATGTCATGTAAAGACCTTCAAGCTGAACCACATCAAAATCCTTCTCTTTCAGAAGATTTACCAGAGCTTGAATAAAATCTTTATTGAAAAACCTTTCTGCGTTATAAGGCAATCGGCTAAATAACAGGTTCCTGGTCGCAGCCCTGAAACTTAAATCGGTATTTACTTTAACTTCTCTGATATCGATACTGCTCTTCAGTGCTCCGGGCAAATCATCCATATCGGTATAATGCTTGGTGGTATTCATGCCAAGCAGAGTAATTTCATGACCCAGCGAATGAAGACCCATAGAAATATTAAGCGTGGCAATGGCTCCCCCATCTTTTGGAGGGTAGGGCATTTTATTGGTTAGTTGTAAAATCTTCATCCGCTTTTTTGCTTGCAAAAATATCAGTATTAACGGAAATTCAAGTAAGACTTTCGTTTTTTTCTTTAATTCTGTTGGAGCGCTTTAAGTACTTCAGTCCAAATTTTATTTTTCCCAGCTTGGCAATATAGCTGTCCATGTCAAGAACAGCAGAATCGGTGGTTGCCTGTATGGTTAACATAACAGCAATTGGAAGAAGAAAAGCACTGGCCATCCACATTCCCTGCCATGCTTCCAGAACTCCTTCCCGCACAAACTTTTCACCCGTAATGGATATAACATGAAACAATACAAAAAACAATACCGACACCACCACAGGCAACCCAAAACCACCTTTGCGTATGATGGCCCCCAGGGGTGCTCCTATCATGAATAAAACCAGGCATGCAAATGAAAGGGTGAACTTCCTGTGAAATTCAATCTGAAAGCGCGCAAGATTTCGTTTTCGCTGGCGAAACTCTTCGTGCGAAAGCTGGGCACTCTCTTTGATCTGGCGGACGTTTCCCATGGCCTGATCGGTTATCAACCGCTGGTAGCTGGCATCTTTATCATTAAAAATATCCGGTGTCACAACATCTTCTTTTGTGTGCAACTCCTGCTTGCTTAAACTATCCATTCCCTGGTAAAAATAGAATCGGCCGAAGTTGGTTCTTATGAATTCCTGTTCCCTGCTTTTGATAACGTTTTTTATGGAGTCTTCAGAATGCAGCAATTGGGTTAAATTAAGCATCCTGAAGTTGGACCTGAAAAGATCTTCATCAGTTCGCGTTAAAGCAAAAACGCTGAGATCAAACTTCCGGATCTGTTTGTCGAAATAGGTTCGCTGAAACTCCCTTGACTGGTCTCTGCTATCTTCGGGCGGCATATCCTGATAATTGGAGCCGTTGTATAAAGTCAGCACCAGGAAGTGCTCGTCTTCGGAGGTATTCATAGTACCCCACTCAGCCAGTGTTATGTTTACGTTGCCCCTTCTATCGCTATGATCATATATTTTAATATTTCGCAAAATATTGCCATCGCTTTCCTTTTTCTCAACTTTGATAACATAGTTATCGATTCCTTTATAATAAATTCCTTCCACAATATTAAATGCCGGGCGCTGTTGCCGCACATCATAGAGCAAAGACATCATTTTAAGGTTGGCCACAGGAAGTACGTTATTGGAAAAATAAAATGCTGAAAGCACCAATAACAGTGAAACTATTACCAGGGGCCACATGGTCCTGGTTAGCGAAATGCCGGCCGACTTCAATGCCACCAGTTCATAATTTTCGCCCAGGCTGCCCATGGTCATAATCGAAGATAGAAGAATTGCCAGGGGCAAGGCAAGGGGAACAAATGTTGCTGAGGCATAAAACAACAATTCACCAATGATATACCACTCAAGACCTTTGCCCACCAGGTCATCGATGTATTTCCACAGAAACTGCATAAGCAAAATGAACAGCGCTATGAAAAAGGTCATAATAAATGGCCCTATGTAAGTCTGTAATACTAATCTATGCAGTTTTTTCATCAGTTTATTACCATTGGATAATGTTATTCAGATTTGCCCGAATCAATAAGGGTAGAACGTTAAATAAAGGTTCATTATTTCTTTGGCTGATATACAGCAAAAAAGGCTTTCTGAAAAATATCTGCAAAGATACAATTCATTAAAGATTTTGGTACCCAAAAAACACAAATGATAGAAAGGCTTTTGTTGAAATCCATAAGTTAAGTGTTGCTAACTAATCATAAACTATCTAAAAATCAGTATTCTTTGTAATTTTTTAATGAGCCCATAAGCTAACTTTGAGGAAATAGAAGCAAAGCAAACTTTCGTACCCCTGAAATTGTTTAAATATTATAAAAACTTTTAATACTGAATGCTACGCAATAAATTCTCCATTTTTTCAATCTTAATTACGCGTAATCTCTTGGTTTACCGTTCGTTTTTGCATTTCACCGGGTTCTTGCTCATGTTATCGTTGTGGATGTCTTGTGCGCCTGCACAAAGATTCCCGGAATTTTCAGGGAAACAAATTCACCATTTTGATATGGTAAAAATAGGTGGGGTCAGGCAAGCGGTTCTCATAAACGGTGATCGTACCGATAATCCTGTCCTGGTATTTCTGCATGGCGGTCCGGGGTTTCCCATGCTGCCTTTCGAACCGTTTTCAGAGAGTATGCGTCGGCTCGAAAGCCAGTATACAGTGGTTTACTGGGAACAAAGAGGAACAGGTAAATCATTCTCAAGACGACTTGACCGCAAGTCAATGAATATGGAGCAATTTATCAGCGACACCCGCGAGGTTATTGATTATGTAAGGGAGTTTTTAAATGTTGACAAGGTTTATTTATGGGGCCATTCGTGGGGGAGTAATGTGGGAGCTATTTATGCATCAAGATATCCCGAAACATTACATGCCTACATTTCTACAGGTCAAAGTGTAGATCCTTTTCAGAACGAAAGGCTTGCTTATGAATTTGTGAGAGACAAAGCCATACAGGATAATAACCCGCGCGCTCTTCGCCAACTGGCAAGGATTGATACCATACCCGAAAACTATACATTGCAGAATGCCCTTACGATTCGTAAATGGGTTTACCGTTATGGGGGTATAGTATATCAAACCCGCGATGCGCGGCCCTATGTTGACCTGAGAGAAATCATAACCATGCTTACCACACCGGTTTACTCGCTGGGAGTTCGTATTAACCTTCTTTTGAATCCGTATTTCAGCGCCGAAGAACTCTGGGAAGATCTTATGGAAACTAATCTACTTGAACAGGCCCCTGAAATTGAAGTCCCTGTTTACTTCCTGGTGGGACGACACGACATCATTGTTTCGCACTACCTGGCTGAAAAATACTTTATGGAACTGTCAGCCCCCCGGGGAAAAAAACTGATCTGGTTTGAAGAATCGGCCCATCGCCCCTTTTCAGAAGAAAAAGATAAATTTCTGCAAATCATGAAAACCACCATCCCCGAATATCAGATCAGGGGTTTCAGTATTGATCAAATACCCGTCTTGCCCTGATGAAAGAATAAAAAAGCGCTGAAAGATGGAAACTTTCAACGCTTTTAACGTTTTGTTTTGAAAACATGAAGAGAATTACAAACAAAACAATTCAAACCAAAACCTAAACCAAAACCAAAAATCAAATCAAATCAAATCAAACTTATACCACCTGACTTAGGGCAACTCTTTGAATCTTTTTAAAGATGATACCTTCATCATCATCAAGATTTATCTGAACAATCTTAATATCCGGAAAACGATTTACAAGATAGCCCATCAACTGATGACTGAACCTCTCTGTTATCATGGGGCCAAGTATTACCAAATCATGCGGAGTGGTCTCTACCAGAGCGCACAAATGATTATACCTTAAAGCTTTGCCCTTAATTTCAATATGGGGCTTGCTTTGCAATAGTTCAATAATACCATTGAGCATTATATCGCTGCTTTCTGCAATTATGATTCGGCAATAGATCATATCAGTAATAATTTTTATCAAATTTACATCCGGACTCAGTTTCTGAAAACCGTATTTTTACGTGAAATTAAATAGCGTATTACGGAAAAAAAACGGGACAAAATACCACCCTGCACCGCTCCGTAAAATTCAGATGCCTGTAAATCAAACCACTACAGAATTTTTCAATAAAAAAAATCAGACTTTGATCCTGCGATCAAAGTCTGATTTTTAAAAACGAGTGGCTGAAATTATGAATTCTTAAATCTCTATGATTTTATTCCGGATAGCAAATTTGATCAATTCTACAGAATTTTTCATATTGGTTTTTTGCAGAATATGATTTTTGTGCGACTCAATGGTACGCACACTAAGGAAAAGTTTATCCGCAATTTCTGAATTATTGAAGCCCTCGGCAAATAATTGCAGCACTTCAAGTTCCCTTTTGGTTAACTGCGGCAGCAGGTTTGTATTTTTCTGCCGTTTGTTGGCATAGTTCTTAACAATTTCGTCGGAAATGGTTGAATGGAAGTAATTCTTACCTCTTGATACAGTTTCAATGGCTTCCACAAGCTCTTCCGAAGAAACATCTTTGGGCACATACCCGTCAGCTCCGGCATCAATAGCGTCCGATATATTGTTATAATCGGAGTGCATGGAAAGGATCAGGATCTTAATATCGGGATATTTTTTCTTGATAGTGTCAGTAAGTTCTATCCCTGACATCTCAGGCATGGTAATATCCAGTAATATGACTTCAGGAATTACATTTTTAAGCATTGCAAGTGCGTCTTTGCCACTGTGAGCTACTCCAACAACCTTAATGTCTTTGGCCCCCTTGAGGAACAAACTTATACAGTCGGTAACCAGTTTGTGGTCGTCAACAATTATTACTTGTATGGTATTTGCCATTTTATCTCGTTTTTTGGTTTGATTCTATTCAAAATATCCTTTGTTTTCTCTACTTAATTCTATATTAGCAGCAAATTAACGATAACTTTCTTAAAAATGCAAAAAAAATCGATCACTCATTGGTGATTCCCTCTGTTTTTCATTCAGTTTTCTTATTAAACAGGCCTGCAGTGGCCTGGGCAGTGGGCATAATTAACATATCGTTAATATTTACATGTTCGGGCAATGCTGCGCAAAACAAAATGCACCGGGCTATATCATCACCGGTTAATGGTTTATATCCTTTATAAATACTATCGGCCCTTTCTGTGTCACCTTTAAATCTTACCTGCGAAAATTCTGTTTGGGTAGCACCTGGATTTACAAGACTTACCTTTATATTGTGTGGCAGAAGCTCCATGCGCATGGCTTTGCTTAAACTGTCTACTGCATGTTTTGTAGCACAATATACATTTCCCTTCAGGTAGGTCTCTTTTCCGGCTATACTACCAATATTAATGATATGTCCTTTTTTGCGTTCTATCATACCGGGAATCACAGCTTTACTTACATAAAGCAGGCCCTTGACATTGGTATCAATCATTTGCTCCCAGTCCTGCGTATCGCCCTCATGCAAATCTGATAAACCCAGGGCAAGCCCTGCATTATTGATGAGAATATCAATATTCTTCCATTCTTCAGGCAGAGCGGCAATTGCAGAAAATACAGATTCTTTATTTCTAACATCAAAAACAAGTTTCAGAACTTTCACGCCAAAATCATTTTTCAGTCTGCGGGCCAGTTCATCCAATCTTTTCTTGCGGCGGGCATTCAGGATCAATGCATAGCCTTCGCGGGCAAATCTGATGGCGCAGGCCTCTCCTATTCCGCTGCTGGCACCGGTTATAAAAACTATTTTTGATTGGGATAACGGCATATCTGAAACTTTTCTCAAAAATTACCCTATGTGCTTCAAAGTCTGTATACGGTCGATTTTAAAAAAGGTTTTATCTACTTATTGAAAAAATTCCATAATCGCGAATTATTGATCTTCCTTGCATCGGGTAGCCTTGTCATATGCACCCAAAAAACCCATAAAAATGGCAAGGCCGGAATTTTGTACCTTACAATGGCTCCATGCAATGGTGTTACCATCCCTACAAAACCCATAAGCAGAATTACATAAAACAAACACAGCCAGAACAGCGGATATTTGCTAATTCCTTCTTTGTCGAAATGAAATAAAGTCCAAAGGAACATACCCCAGATAAACATATTTTCCAATGTTGCAAGCCATACTACTGCCGAATAGGCTTCCAGTGGGTGCGGCCTGAAAACAGTGTAAAATAATCCCCTCCAGAACTCAATGAATAAATGCCAGATGTTTGTATCAATATACCTTGTATGGATAATACTGCCTGCATCGAGTGCCAGGGCATGATTAACAAAATTGTTTTGCTTGTTTACCATAATCTGAATGAAATCATAATGTGGAAAGATCCATCCTGCCGCAAGCATAATCATAAAAAACACAGTAAAACTGATAATGTACCCGGGAATGATTTTAATGGTGTTATAATTTCTGCTCAAATAAAAACCAGCCATGCAGGGCAGCCATAGAGCCAGTGCATAGGGCTTCAGCAATAAAAGGAAAAAACTGAAAAAGGCAAAATAAATAATTAAGGAAAACCTGAAATATCGCTGGGCAAATATTTTGTCTGTGTAAAAAATCCAAAAGCCGAAAGCCCATATCAGCAGACCTTCTTTCAAAATACCTGAGCCCCAGAAAAGCATTCCCGGAAAAAGAAAAATACCGGGAAGCAACCAGAAAAGCTTTTCTTTGTCGGCATACCTGAGAACAAATTTAAAAATGGCCACCAACCCACTAAGAGACAAGAAGTTGATAAAAATATTGTGAATATATATTGATCCGAAAGAAAAGACCGCCGCCAATGCATTAAACCGAATAACCACACGGTTATCATTGTATACCGGCGTTTCCCATGGCCGGTTCCAGTAATCCATTTGGTCATAATACTGTTCGAGATGTACTGCTGAAGTCTGTATTCCTGTCAATATGCGAAAAAAATCAACCGGACTTTCCTTCAATACTCCGTAAAGGACCATCCCATCACTATAATACTTATGAAAATCAGCAATTTCAATATCATAAATATGGGTATAGATTTGAATCATAAAGATTCCGGCCAGAATCTTAAGTGCAAAAAACAGCAGAAGCATTCTGTAAGAAAGCCCCGGAATATTTTTAAAAAACGGGACTTTCATGAGCATCCATGAAAAAAATATGAAATACAGGATAATCAGAATAGTTTCCATGTAAGGTATTTTGGGCAAAGATAGGTTTATTAGCATTTATTTTGAGTGTTTGTTCTGAACTTTAAAACATGCTTACCTGTTTACTAAAACAAAACCGATTATGAAGACTTTAGTTAAACTTTTTATACCCGCTTTACTTATTGCTGCCTTAGCCTGTAATAGCACGGCAGAAAAAACACAAAATACTGTTATTATGGAATCCAATCAAAAAAATTACGAATATGCAACCATTGGTGGTGGTTGTTTCTGGTGTATTGAAGCCATTTTTTTGGAAGTAAGAGGTGTACACTCTGCAACCAGTGGCTACAGCGGTGGCACAGTGAAGAATCCTTCATACCGTGAAGTTACCTCGGGCCGCACCGGGCATGCTGAAGTGGTTCAGCTTGTTTTTGATCCGGAAATCATTAGTTACAAAGATATCCTGGAAATTTTTTTCCACCTTCATGATCCCACAACCTTGAACCGTCAGGGTGCAGATATTGGTACTCAATACCGCTCCGTTATATTCTATCATAATGATGAGCAGGAAATAACTGCCCGGCAGGTTTTTGAAGAAACAGACCGCTCTGACTTATGGGAAAACCCGCTGGTAACGGAGATTTCTCCCCTTACTGAGTTTTATGTGGCAGAAGATTATCACCAGAATTATTTTGCCAGTAACCCCAACCAGCCCTATTGCACTTTTGTAATAAGCCCCAAGCTGAGCAAACTCAGAAAGCTTTTTAAGGATAAATTGTAAGTTAAGGTTAAGGTTAAGGTTAAGGTTAAGACTGAGATAGAGTGAAGTCCCGGGAGTGATAGCAATTTGGGGTTAAGTATTCAACTGTTCAATTTTTACAACTTTCAACTAATAAACAAATCAACTTTTAACTCTCAAACTCTTCAGCTTTTCCACAATATTATCCGATGCATCCACAAAGGGCAGCAATATGAGATCGGCTCCGGCAAGTTCAAGTTCTTTGGCGGTTCGTCCGTAATAGGATGTAACGGCAATTTTACCTTTATAGTCAAATTCTTTCAGGTACTTTATCAGAGCTAAATTGATTTGCTTATCCGGCAGTGTTGAAATCATGCATTGGGTATCGCCGGGAAGGATTTCCATCAACTCGGGATCATCGGCATCACCATACTGTGCAGAACGGCCCTTTCGGTTCCAGCGTTTTACTGCGCGGGGGTCAAAATCTACCCCGAATACTTTAAATCCTTTTTCTTCAAGACTTTTAGCAATATTGTTACCATACATTCCCAGTCCAAAAATGATCACATCAAATTTTTCTTTCTTCACCTTATCACCGCCCACCTCACGATAAGGGTTTTTCTTTTCAAAAAAGACAAGAGCAGGAGCTACGTATTCATAAATCTGATGAGAATACATGATAAGATAAGTTGAAATGCCTATGGTAATCAAACCAACCAGGGTAATAAGTCCCAGGGTTTCTTCATCTATTTGACCCATCGACAGTCCAAGAGCAGCTAAAATGAGTGAAAATTCTGATATCTGGGCAACATTAAGCCCGGCAAGGAATCCTGTCCTTTTCCTGTAGCCCATCAATCCAAGTATGATCATAACAATGATGGGGTTCCCTATCAATACAAATAATGACAAAACAGTTGCCGGAATGATCTGCTCACCAATTAATGAAATATTAACCTGGCTTCCCAGGTGAATAAAAAAGAATAAAAGCAGGAAGTCGCGCAGAGATACCAGTCGGCCCGAGATTACCTCCCGGTAAGGTGTAGATGCAAGAGAGATACCCCCGAGAAAGGCACCCACTTCTTTGCTAAACCCAAGATAGTCGCTCCCGGCAGCCAGAGCAATAGCCCATGCCAGGGAGAAAAGAACCAGAAGTTCAGGGGTACGCGCCATAAGAGAAGTAAGCCAGCGCATCACGTATCGGATGAGAATAATTACAAATACTAACATTCCGACACCCTTCACAACCACCCAGATGATTTCTTCCATAATGGAATAATCACTTTGAGTTCCCAAAGCCGAAAGTACAATCATGGCAAGTATAACCACAATATCCTGCACAATCAGAAAGCCAATGGAAATCTGCCCGTGCAGCGATTGTATTTCTTTTTTATCCGATAAAAGTTTTACAATGATAATGGTACTTGAAAAAGTAAGAGCTACAGCAATATAAATACTGGTTACCGGTTCGAACCCCAACCATACACAGATAAAGTAGCCAAATACAGATGTGAAAATTACCTGTCCCAGACCTGTAGCAAGTGAAACCTTACCACTTGTGCGGATAAGCGTGACATCAAGCTTCAGTCCCACAACAAAAAGCAGAACAGCGATTCCCATTTCCGATAAAAGGTGTATCTTCTCGATGGACTGCAGCAGATCAAGCCCATGCGGCCCAACAATCAGCCCCACAGCAATGAATGATACAATAAGGGGTTGCTTAAGCAATCGCCCAAGAAATCCGATGGCAACAGCTAACCCAAGAAGGGCCGCAAATTCATAAAAAGTATTTGAAAATGCGCTCATTAAATTTTATTTTAAATTTTATGAAAATGCATGTTTTGCCCGGTTGAGAAACTCTTCACCAATATATGCGTTGGTAGCCAGAATCTCCCTTCCAAAGTTAAAATTATTTCCGCCGGAAAAATCGGTAACTTTTCCTCCTGCCTGCTGAACAATAAAGGCTCCTGCTGCCACATCCCAGGCATTAAGCCCGTATTCAAAGAAGGCATCGAACCGGCCGCAGGCAACATACACCAGGTCAACGGCGGCACTACCCAGTCTGCGAACACCGTGCGTATTATGCAGGCACCAGGTAAACAATTCAAGGTATTTTTCAAGTCGCGAATAATCATGGTAAGGGAAACCAGTTGCAAGCAAACTATCATTCAGGCTGTGAGTTCCGGAAACCCTTATTTCCTTACCGTTCATAAAGGCTTTACCCCCACCCCATGAATAAAAGCATTCATCCAGGTTTATTTCATATACTACTCCCAGAATTGCTTCTGAATTTTGCATTAAAGCAACAGAAATGCTGAAGCAGGGCAGCCCATGAATAAAGTTGGTGGTTCCGTCGAGCGGGTCAATAACCCACATATATTCGCGCTGCTGCGTTTCAATGGTGTTTTCTTCTGTTACAAATCCGGCTTCGGGAAGAATCTTCTGTAACCCTTTCACCAGCTTTTCTTCGGCAGTTTTATCAACATAGGTTACATAATCATGTGTTCCTTTGGATTCGATATGGTGTTGTTTGATTTTATCAAGTTCAGAAAAAATAAAAGCACCCGTACTTTTTGCAATTTCTATAACTTCTCTGCATAGTTTTTCTGTACTTACCATTTTTATTTTATGATTTTATGATTTTTGATTTCACCGCGAAGACGCTGAGACGCATAGAAGGCAGAGTTAATTTTCCTTACTTTCTTACTTTCTTACTTTCCCACTCTCCAATCTTCCGCCTTCAGTCTTCGGTTCCCGAATCGCTAATCGCTCTCGGGACTTCGGGCTGTCGCCCTCAGCTTCTGTCTTCGGTCTTCGTTCTTCCACCTTCACACCAAATAAACTCCATCTTCGTCCAAATGGTTCAATTTTACTTTTTCTATGGTATTGATTTTTGCAGGATTATATAACGTTTTCACTTTTATATAATTTTCTGTAAAACCGTGCATGTGGCCCTTAACATGATCCTTTTCCCATAAAACCAGTGATAAATGACCCTGGTTCTCTCTGTAAAAGACATCTTTTTTGTGCGACGATAGTTGCTGCATAATTTTGCTGCGCTGCGTTCTTTCACCTGAGGGTATTTGCTTTTCGTATTTTACTGCCCTTGTATTTTCTCTTTCACTGTAGGTAAATACATGCACATAAGAAACATCCAGCTTGCGGATAAACTCATAAGATTGTTTGAACAACTCATCGGTTTCAGCCGGAAAACCCACAATCAGGTCGGCTGCAATGCAGGCATGTGGAATCAGTGATTTTATCCTATTGACACGTGAAGCAAACAATGCAGTGTCATATCGGCGCCCCATAGCTTTCAATACTTCATCAGACCCGGCCTGCAACGGAATATGAAAATGTGGCATCAGTTTATGATTTGCAGCTACCAGCTCAATTATTTCGTCCGATAACAGGTCGGG
>JAHYJP010000099.1 GCA_019429055.1 Bacteroidales bacterium | reverse complement strand
GAGCATGATAAAATGATGACGGAGTATATTGATCTTATTTCCCTGGATGATTCATACATTGAAAATGTGCAAGGTTTAATTCAGGATGAGCTGAATAATGATCCTGATTTTCGAAAAAGCGATGCTCTGCGTAGGGTTTTGCTTGAACGGTCGCAGAGAGATGCCTCCAAAACAATCTACCCTGAAATGTTGCTATGGTTGTCATTGCAACAGAAAGATTTCAGGATGGCTCTCAGGCAGGCACGCGTGCTCGATCGTCGTATGGATCAGGATGGACAGCTTGTAATTGAAGTGGCTAAGTTAAGTGCTGCCAATAATCACTTTGATATTTCGCGTGAAGGATTTCAGTATATCATCAATCAGGGAGATCTTAATCCTTTTTATCTGGAAGCACGGGTCGGATTGCTTAATGTAAAATATCTGCAGGCTAAAACAGGATATGGAATTGACTATGATTTGCTAATGGAAGTGGAAAGCGAATACCATCAGGCAATAAATGAGATGGGAATACGTGCACAAACTGTTACAATGATCCGGAATCTTGCCAACCTTAAAGCATTCTATCTGAATAATACCAGCGAAGCTGCAGATCTGCTAAGAAATGTAATTGATCTTCCTAATGTATCCAACAGGGTAAAAGCCGAATGCAGGATTGAACTGGCAGATATCCTGCTTCTGCAAGGTGATTTATGGGACGCACATCTGTTATATGCCCAGGTAGATAAAACTTTCAGGGATGATCCCCTGGCACATGAAGCCAGGTACAAAAATGCCAGGCTTTCCTTCTATATGGGAGAATTTAAATGGGCAAAGGCTCAGCTTGATGTAATAAAAGCAGCAACATCGCGATTAATAGCCAATGACGCCATGGCCCTTTCACTTCTTATCCAGGATAACCTTGAAGAGGATGGCAGTTCTGTTCCGCTGGAATTGTTTGCCCGCGCAGAAATGCATGTGTTTATGAATAATTATGACAGGGCTTTGGACGTGCTTGATTCTCTCCAGCAAAGGTTCCCCTCGCATAAGATCATGGATAATGTTCTGATGTCAAAAGCAGAAATCAATATTCGCACCGGTAAGTATCAGGAGGCTGATGATCTTCTTTCTGAAATTACTGAGCTATATTCTGCCGGCCTTCTGGCATCGCAGGCACTTTTTATGCGTGCTCAGCTATACGAAGATGTTTTTAAGGATAATGATGAAGCTATGCACCTGTATCAGCAACTGATTGTCGATTATCCGGGAAGCATTTATACAATTACAGCGCGAAACCGCTTCAGATATCTGAGAGGAGATCTTGTCAATTAATAAACCAACCTTTGCTTTGGATTACGTAAGACCCAAAAAACATTTAGGACAACATTTTCTGCGCGATGAATCCATTGCCCGGCGTATTTCAGATAGCCTTACCGGACACGGGCATTATAAAACCGTTCTTGAAATCGGTCCCGGCACCGGGGTGCTCTCCAAATATCTTATGATGAATGATAATTTTCAATGGTGGGGTATGGATATAGATACTGAATCCATTGGGTATCTCAGGAAAAACTTCCCTGAATTTGATTCAAATATCCTGGAAAATGATTTTCTGAAGACAGATTTAGCAGAGCTTTTTGCAAACCAGAAAATTGCTGTTATCGGAAATTTTCCGTACAATATTTCATCACAGATTTTATTCAAGATACTCGAAAACCGGCAGCAGGTTACAGAAATGGTCGGTATGTTCCAGAAGGAAGTGGCACAACGTGTTGTTGCAGGCCCGGGAGGTAAAGTAAACGGAATACTAAGTGTTCTTTGCCAGGCGTTTTATGACGTTGAATATCTTTTCCAGGTTAATGAGAATGTTTTCAGTCCGCCTCCCAAAGTAAAATCTGCCGTAATCCGGTTTAAAAGAAATAATGTTGGGAAGTTGGAATGTGACGAGAAAGCTTTTTTTATGGTAGTTAAAATGGCTTTTAATCAAAGAAGAAAAACCTTGCGAAATGCCTTAAAACAATTACAGATAGATTGGGCGAAACTTCCCGGCGAGCTGGCCGGCAAAAGGGCAGAGGAGCTTGATGTAAATGAATTTGTAAGCATAGTTAATGCTTTGCCATCTTAATGCAATTCATTTATTTTCATTATGGGTTAGTGGACAAAAAATGCCCGAATATTACTAAATTTGCACAAAAATCAGACGGATACTTTCTTAAATTTCACAAGGTTTCTTATGGCCAATAAAAAGTTAAAGAATTTCGAGTATGCCAATCACACTTCAAGAGGTAAATCAAAAGATGTTAATTCAGATGATTTAGCCTTTTTTGAGTGTATCAATGGGTTTGTTTTTATTATCTGCACGGGAAATGTAAACGGTTCATCAGATGTAAAACCATCAGCTTTAACTACCGAAAGACTTAAGTACTATCTTGAAAATGAATTTGTTGAAAATCCATCTGATGCCGTCTATAATGCCCTGGTTTATGCCAATGGTTTTATTTATGAGTATGCACGCAAAAATCCTGAGTTTAATGATCCCAGGGTGAGTTGCTCGGTTTTGCTTATCCGGAATAATGAGGCGTACTATTGTGTAGTTGGAAATTCGACAATCAGCTTCTTTAATGGAAAAAAATTGTTTGTTCTTGCAGCTGGCGATGAGTCAAAAGGAAACTTAAAAGAAAAAAACGATGATGCCCCTGCAGAAGGCTATTTTCTTGGTGAAAAGCAAAGCATTGTTCCTGAAGTAAATCGCGAACCCCTTCTTGCCCTGAATGATGATATGATTTTGCTAAGCAGTGACGGGTTTGCAAATTTTGTTTCAGAAAAACAAGTTCTGAAAATTCTGGTAGATCCGATGCCGGTGCAAACCAAAACATACAGGCTTGTAGATATGGCCTTGCACGCTGGTAGCGAAGACAATATTTCTGTTCAGTTAGTAGCTTTCTATAATCTTGATCATTTGGAGAGAAAATTTGTTCCCATTCGGATAAAAGGTAAAAAAATAATTAAAGATACGCCGGTGGGGCGAAAAGAAAAACTTGCCGATTCATCTGATGATAAAGTATCTCAAAAAGAATATAACCCCATTACTGAGAAACTTGAGAATCCAGCAGTGAAATATACTTTGCTTGCTTTAGGAATTCTGTTGGTATTTTATATGTTTTACGATTTGTTTCTCTACAATCCGGTTCCACCGGTTAAATTTGAATCCGCAAACAGTCAGGAGTCATTGGTTGAACAATCCCAGGATGGAGTTGCAGATGCGCCGGAAATTAAAATTCCGGAAGACATTATTTACACTGTTCAAACGGGCGATAACTGGAGCCGCATTTATACACAATTCGGGGTTTGTTCGTGGTTTATCAGAAATCATCCACCCAACAGAGGTAAATTTGATTCTGCCGATAATCCTGTAGCAGGTTCAAGGATAAATATTCCTGTAGTTTATTCTTCGAAAGATGAATTAAATCCTGATTTTTACCAGGAATTCAGCACTGAGAAAACCGGTTCACGTTGCGAAAATGCAGATCAGGAATTACTGGATAATTTTAAGGAGAGTCACTTGTAACGGGCTCTTCAAACTTGTTTTTTACCACCCATTGATAGGTAGTTCTGTTTTTTTGTTCCATCAAAACTTCTTTACCATCCAATAATTCACCAAGATTTACCTGCTCATAATGCCGCACCGTAATTAGTTCAACTCCATTATTGTATTTGATGTTGTAAATCTTTTCCAGGTTTTTGATGAGAACGGGAGTTTTAATTTTATCCTCATCAAAACAAACGGAAAAACTCAGAGCCGAATTTTGCATAAGGTTTATCTTAATGCCTGCCCTGGCAAATTCTGAAAATATTCTGGAAAGGTTTTGCTCGGCAATAAAACTAAAATCCTTTGGGAAAATAGATAGAAGTATTTGTCGGGTTTTTAAAATATATGACGGAAAACGATTATCATTAAGATATTCATGGTTAATAATACTTCCCTTCTCCAAAGGGTTGAAAAATGATTTGACCCTTAATGGTATATTTCGTTTGAGCAAAGGTTTAAGGGTTTTAGGATGAATGACCGTTGCTCCATAGTAAGCCAGCTCAATAGCTTCCTGGTAAGAAATATTTTCGAGAAGTTTGGTTTTTTGAAAAACTTTCGGATCGGCATTTAATAATCCCTGAACATCTTTCCATATCACCACTTCTGATGCACGTAAAGCATACCCAATTATGGCTGCCGTATAATCAGATCCCTCTCTTCCAAGGGTTGTAACAAAGCCTTGGGTAGTGCCGCCAAGAAAGCCCTGGGTAATGGCAACTGTACTAGGATACGATTGGTTTCTTTTAAAAAAATGCAGAATTTTTGACTTAATGGCATTTTCTGTCTTAAGCCAGTCAACACCGGCATCCCGGTAGTTGGAGTTGGTGATTATCAAACCGGTTGCATCAAACCACTGATTCTTTATTCCTCTTTCAGCCAGGTAGTGCGATATGATTTGTGTAGAAACAAATTCACCCGTAGATACAATTCTGTCATACTCGAAATTGAAGTTCTTTCCGGGAAGTTCCTGTATGTAATAAAATAGGTGATAGAATCTTTGCTCAATTGAGTTGAATGCAATATGATTTTCAGGAAATAAATCTTTTGCAATATTCAGGTGATAATCTTTTATGGTTTGGAAAATTTTTTCAGCTTCAGGTTTATTCTGTTCAAAATAGGCTTCAGTTAGTTTTTCTAGAGCATTGGTAGTTTTGCCCATGGCAGAAACCACAACAACGATTGGTCCCTGAGAGAATCTCTCAATAATGTCAGCAACATTTCTAACAGCTTCCGCATCTTTTACTGAAGCACCTCCAAACTTAAATACCTTCATGTCGATACAAATAACAATATTTCTGACCGATAAGAAAAACTGAAAACATGCAAAGTTACCAAAAGCAACGCTAATAAAAAACCCCTGTATGCAGAGCCATACAGGGGTAAAAGAACAGGAGTATATGAAGGGAGAACGATCAGTTTTCTTTCAGAGCTTCCATCAGTTTTTTACGGGTAAAAAATATGCGGCTCTTAACAGTTCCTATTGACAGATTCAGCTTGTCAGCGATCTCTTTATATTTGTAGCCTGCGTTATACATTTCAAAAGGTTTGCGCTGGTCCTTGTCAACCTTGGCAATCTCTTTCTGGATTTCCTTAACTCTGTAATTCGAGTCGGGCAAACCAATGCTGCTTTCCTTGGAAAGGTTCAGATAATAGAGATCATCAGTTTTATCAAGAATGGTATTATTGCGAACACTTTGACGGTAATTGTTAATGAAAGTATTTTTCATAATCGTAAACGTCCAGGCTTTAAGATTTGTGTCAGCTGTAAATTTGTCACGGTTTGTTAAAGCTTTTACAAAAGTTTCCTGAACAAGATCCTGGGCGTCATCATAATTTGATGTCAATGTGTATGCAAAATACTTCAGGTTTTTTTGAAGTCCCAGTAGTTTGTGGTTGAATTCTATAGCTGTCATATCTGTAGGGGTTTTTAGTTATCTGTTTAATGATTATATTGTAAAGTTAAACACAAAAAACCAAAAGTCAAGTCTTTTTTAATAATTTAACACTTTAAGTTTAGCAAATATTGAGTTTGATTTGACAAAGAGCGCAGTTGGGGGAATTTAATTGCGAAATGAAATGCTTAAATCCCATGTTCGCCCAACATTTTATTGTTTAATTTATTTGTTATTATAAATGTACAAAATAATAATGGGCTTGTAAAGTTCCTTAACTTTATTTTTGATAATGCAGGGGCAGTTTAATAAAAAAAAAGCCCCATAAAAGGGGCATAATATTGTTTAAATAAGTAAGGGGCACGATTAATCAGAATTATATGCGATTCAGGTATGATTTGAATTCTTCAGCATCTTGCAAAGGTTTTACATTTTTGGGAAATTTCTCCTTAATCTGGCTTACCTGGTAACCGGCAATAAAAATTTCATTTTGAGCAAAGCCCTCTGAAATTTTATTCAGATAAGTAATTATTTCATCGGGATCCATTGCAGCTACGAAATAGGTTATTATATAATCAGATTTCCTGATCTTTATGACTTCGAGAATATCTTTGAGGGGAACTGATTGACCCAGATATATTACTTTATGTCCAGCTTTCTTTATTATGTAAGCATAGAAAAGTAATCCAAGCTCATGAAGTTCGTTTTCCGGAAGGAATAATAAAAATGTTTTTGCATCAGGCTTTGGTGAGCTTTCCTGACCGTCGATAGCAATAATTAGTTTTTGTCTTATAAGATTGGTAATAAAATGCTCCTGTGCCGGATTAATAGTACCCACCTGCCATAAAACGCCTACCTTTTCAAGAAATTTGTAAATAATATGTGTGATGGTTTTTTCAAATCCGATTTTGATGATAGTTGAAGCAAGAACTTTTTCAAATTTGTCTTCATCCATTTCTATCATTGAAACAATCAGATTATTTATGCTGCTTTCATAATCGCTCGCTGTATTGGATATTTCAAGAACCTTCTGGCATAAACCCTCATGATCCATTTTTACAATGTCACTGATCTTAAATCCATGCTTATTAAGTGTACTGATGTTCAAAAGTTTTTTCAGATCTTCATCATTGTAAAATCTTATGTTGGTATCAGTTCGTTGGGGGCATACAACATTGTAGCGCTTTTCCCAGATTCTAATGGTATGCGCTTTTATTCCGGTTATTTTTTCCAGATCATTAATTGAATAATGAATCATTTTGTTGTTATTAATAGTTTGTGGAAATTTTAACTTGCAAAAAATGAACAGCTTAATTAAAGAAATGATTACTTTTTGCAATGGAAAAACAACAATATCAGTAAATGGTTCATTGGTGCAGAGCTACTACAAAAATAATTGTTTATAATTTTGTAATAAACGATAAACAAATTTTTTCAGTGTTATTCCATTTTACTGATTTTGCAGGGTTGATAAAAATAAAGAGTTTGTGTAGTAGTATTTTAACAGTTGGTCTGTCGAAATCAGTGTTATGGCAAAAAAAAACAAAATCAGTCCATTTGTAAAATGCTTTTCAGTAGTTTTTACTATAAAAAATTGATAAAAATATATTAGGTTTGAATGTTAAAATATAAAACAAAAAACCTGATTTCTTTATTGATAATAGCCATTTGCCTTTTTATTATCAGTCTGTAATTCAGAATCTTATGGCATAAATAAATCAGTTTATAAAATAAATACATTCATGCAAAAACTTATCATTACTCCAACAAAATCTACTTTTGGGATAAACTTCGATCCGGCAAAGAATGTGTTTGAAATAACCGGCAATTCTTTTCCTCCCAATGCCATGGAGTTTTATGAACCTATTGTAGATTGGGTGAGAAATTACTTTTCGGGGGAAGTAAAAGATCCTGTTACAATTAATTTTAAAGTAAATTATTACAATACAAGTTCATCGAAGTACATCTTCAAGATACTTGAATTATTTCATGAGCATAACCTAAAAACACGGAACGTAAAGATAAAATGGTATTCACACGAAACGGAAGATGAACTTTACGAAGATTGGCGCTCTCTCATTCAAGATCTCGATCTTCCTCATGAATTTGTTTACCAGGAATAATTAATTCGGTTTTTCCGATAATTTGAAAAATCAAATGAACCCTTTCTTAAATTCCTGTATTTTTTCCTGAATATACTTTTCTCTTGTAAAATACCGTTTTGTAGTTAAAACATTCTGATGTTTTTCTGTCAGAACTTTTGGTATCATAAAAAAAGCAAAGCCTTCTGATAAAAACAATGAATTGACATATTTTTTTGCTAAATTTGAGCAAAATGTTTTTCCTTTCAAAAACCCCCATAAGCTATGGAACAAAACACTTTAGAAATCACAGAGCGTTCTGAAGTGTTTGAGTTTGCCAGTCTCAGACAAATGGTAAACCAGGCACTTCAACAAAACTTCGGCGAGAGCCAGATCTCAAACGGGTTGTCATCAGGTTTCAGAGATATTGATCAGGTAATATCAGGATTTAAAAAAGGACAACTCACAACTATCGCAGTAAAACCCGGAATGGGCAAAACTGCACTGATGCTTTCCATTGCCAATAATGTTGCCGTAAAAAACAATCATTCAGTAGCCATCTTTTCGCCTGAAAGATCCAGCACCAAAATCACAAACCGTCTTATTGAAAGTGAAACAGGCATGTCGCTTGACAAACTCCTGAACGGAAAGTTGAAGCCAAGTGAACGTGACCATATGTTTACTATTGTGAGCCACATTGCCAAAGCTAATATGTATCTGGATGATACTCCAAATCTTTCGGTTGATGAAATGCTCAAGAAAACAAGGCAACTTAAGATCATGCACAATGTTGATCTTATTATTATTGACTATCTGGAGCTTCTGACTACTTCAATTATCGACCCCGACAGTCGTGAAGAACAATTAAGTAAAATTGTTCATGTGATCAAAGACATTGCACGAGAACTTAATGTTCCTATTGTACTTTTTTCACAATTACCCGGGTCATACAGCGAAAGTTTATCGCGCCGTCCGACTATGAAAGATCTGCCAGTTTTTCTTACTGAGCTTTCGGATGTTATTATGTTATTGCATCGTTCTGATTTGTATGAAAAACAGGGAAAAAACGGCGATAACCATAATCTGGTGGAAGTAGTTATTGGAAAATATGAAAATCAGAAGATTGAAAACGTTGTTCCTTTGAGATTCATTGAAAGTCTTGCTAAGTTTACTGACAAGTAAAATTATTTATTATAAAAAAAGCCCGGTTAGATTTTTACTAACCGGGCTTTTTATTTATCTTAGGCGAAATTTTAATACTAAGATTATGGCAGTATATTCTGAAACTGATGAAAGAAAAAATACAGTTGTTGATGTGGCAAAAAAAATGCTCGTTGCAGCACGTACGGCACCCAAAGGAAAAGGAGCTGACAATCTGGAAATGGCAATTCTTACCGATAATGATATTCGTCTTGTGGCAATGGAAATGAGAAAAATCGGGGAGCAAAAAGAATATGACATCTTTATAAGGGATGCCGATAATATCCTGAACGGCGCAGATGCACTCGTTTTAATAGGAACACACATTAAAACCCTGGGATTGAAGATTTGCGGACTTTGTGGGTTTGCCGACTGTGCAACCAAGGAGAAATATCCGCTTGTACCTTGTGTATACAATACCGCTGATCTGGGTATTGCTGTGGGTTCAGCTGTTAGTGTGGCTGCAGATCACCGTATTGACAACAGAGTTATGTATACGGCAGGTATGGCTGCCCTAAATCTCGATATTTTGAGTCCATCAGTAAGAATTATCTGGGGAATACCTCTGAGCGCATCTTCAAAAAATCCATTTTTCGACAGGAAAAAATAAGCCGGTTAAATTACAGGGAATCTCCTTCCCTGAGCCATTATGATCGTTTCAACCCGGGTATTATATCCGGGTTTTTATTTTATATACCTGATCCCAATAGATTAAAATATGGCGATTGATTTCCAAAATAAATGATTTAACCAAACAATCTGATCAGGTTATTGTTGTGTAATATTATATCGGTTAGCATGCTTATGCCCGGTAGTTGGTTTAATAATTTCCCTTTTCGTTTGCAATTTGAACCTGTTCAGCTTAAAAATTTTGTTTTTTTATTGATTTTAGATATTTTTGATAGCAGGTGAGGTAATATATAAAAAAAGGAATCATGAAAAGAAATTCAAATGTTGTAACCATTGGAGGGAATCCGGTTACATTACTTGGAAAAATTGTAAGATCAGGAAATCATGCAAAAAATTTTATAGCCACTGGCATGGATTTTAAACCGGTAATGCTAAGTGATTTTAAGGGAAAAGTTAAGATTATATCTTCGGTGCCATCGTTAGACACTGATGTTTGTGCCCAGCAAACACGGAGATTTAATCTGGAGGCTTCAAAGCTTAAAGACGTTCAGATCATTACAATTTCATGCGATTTTCCCACCGCTCTTAATAGGTTTTGTGCTGCAGAAGGTATTGATAAAATTGCAGTAATATCTGACCATAAAGAAACGGATTTTGGTATCAAGTATGGATTTCTGATTGAGGAATTCAGGCAGCTTGCCCGGGGAATTGTTATAATCGATCAGTATGATATGGTAAAGTATGTTGAGATCGTTAAAGAAATTGCAGATCAGCCCGATTACGATAAAGCTATGAGTGTGGCAAGGAAATTATCTTCTTAAATTAATTCCATATTTGCGGAAATAAAAAAGCGAACTCCCGAAGAGAAGTTCGCTTTTTTTTTACAGGTGCGGATGATTTACTTCACTTCTTCAAAATCAACATCAGTTACTTCTCCATCATCTTTACCTTTATCGCTTCCTGCGTTTTGTTCAGCTCCCTGCTCCTGTTGCTGACCCCCATCCTGACTCTGAGTTGCATTGTACATTTCTGCACTTGCAGCTTGCCAGGCTGTGTTAAGGCTATTCATAGCACTGTCAATTGCGGCCAGATCTTTGCTTTTGTGAGCATTTTTCAATTCTTCAAGGGCCGACTCAATGGGCTGTTTTTTCTCGGCCGGTATCTTATCGCCAAATTCTTTGAGCTGTTTTTCAGTCTGGAATATCAGGCTGTCAGCTGCATTGATTTTTTCAATCTCCTCCTTGGCCTTTTTGTCATTCTCTGCATTTTCATCAGCTTCTTTTTTCATCCTTTGGATTTCATCTTCACTAAGTCCGCTGGAAGCTTCAATGCGAATATTCTGAGATTTGCCTGTAGCCTTGTCTTTTGCTGAAACATTAAGAATACCGTTGGCATCAATATCGAACATAACTTCAATTTGCGGAATTCCTCTGGGTGATGGGGGTATTCCGTCAAGATGGAATCTGCCGATGGTTCTGTTGTCTCTGGCCATGGGTCTTTCACCCTGCAGGATGTGAATCTCAACTGATGTTTGGTTATCGGCTGCAGTAGAGAAAGTTTCGGTCTTCTTAGTGGGAATGGTTGTATTGGCTTCAATGAGCTTAGTCATTACACCACCCAAAGTTTCAATACCCAGTGAAAGGGGAGTTACGTCAAGCAAAAGTACATCCTTGATCTCTCCACTCAATACAGCACCTTGAATAGCAGCTCCAACAGCTACCACCTCATCGGGGTTTACACCTTTTGATGGTTTTTTCTGGAAAAATTTCTCAACCACTTCCTGTATGGCAGGTATACGGGTTGAACCACCAACAAGAATTACTTCATCAATGTCGGATGGAGTCATGTTAGCGTCGCTCAAGGCTTTTTTGCAAGGTTCAAGTGTAGCCTGAATAAGTTTATCGCTTAACTGCTCAAACTTGCTGCGGCTTAATGTGCGCACAAGGTGTTTGGGAATTCCATCAACCGGCATAATGTAAGGCAGATTGATCTCTGTTGAAGTTGAACTGGAAAGCTCAATTTTAGCTTTTTCCGCAGCTTCTTTTAACCTCTGCATTGCCATAGGATCTTTACGAAGATCTATATTTTCATCTTTCATAAATTCCTCAGCCAGCCAGTCTATTACTACATTATCAAAGTCGTCACCGCCGAGGTGGGTATCACCATGTGTTGATTTTACTTCGAAAACGCCGTCGCCCAACTCCAGGATAGAAATATCGAAAGTACCGCCACCCAGGTCAAAAACCGCAATTTTGATATCCTTGTTCTTTTTATCTAGTCCGTAAGCAAGTGATGCTGCAGTGGGTTCATTGATGATCCTTCTTACTTTTAATCCTGCAATTTCACCGGCTTCCTTTGTGGCCTGCCTTTGTGAGTCATTAAAGTATGCTGGTACGGTAATTACAGCTTCGGTTACTTCTTTACCCAGGTAATCTTCTGCAGTTTTCTTCATTTTTTGCAGAACCATTGCTGAAATTTCCTGGGGGGTATATAAACGGTCGTCAATTTTTACACGTGGTGTAGAGTTGTCGCCTTTTACGACCTCATAAGAAACCCTTGATCGGTCATTTGAAGTAGATTCAAAGGTTTCGCCCATGAAACGCTTGATAGATGCCACAGTTTTCCTGGGATTTATTATGGCCTGACGCTTGGCAGGATCGCCAACTTTTCTTTCTCCGTTTTCGGTAAACGCAACAATAGAAGGAGTTGTTCTGCGACCCTCACTGTTGGGGATCACAACTGGCTCATTACCTTCCATTACGGCTACGCAAGAGTTTGTTGTTCCTAAGTCTATTCCAATAATTTTACTCATTGTTATTTATGTTTTATGATTTGTGTGCAATTCTGTTTTCGTGCTTTGTCTTTTCAAGGATTATGCCAATACAACTTTTATAATAAATGTCGTTATTATGGCACCTCGAAAAGTAAAGCTGATCCATTCGTTAATCATATATGTAGTAATCAATAGTCTGAAAGACAGCGTGGTGAGTTTAAATCAGCTTGAGAATGCCTGGTTGTTATTGAAAAGTCAGGAAAGTAAACCCATATGACAAAAGGTGACAAAAAGACAGGCGTCAGAACTGTGTAATGAGTTTGATGTTTATTAGTCTTGATGTCAGGTAATTTGGAATTGCGTACATATCATTGGAGATATCTTTAATCCAAAGATAGCTGATTGTATTGTTTATTTCCAGAAGGTTAAAGACCTCGGCGGTCACCCACATGGAGTTTATATGTCTGAAAAAATTATTTTCGCCAAAACTGGTTGATGGTCCAATGATTTCTTTTGAGAAACCAATATCAACCCGGCGATAGGGTGGCATGGTTGTAATGTTTCGGGTTTTTTCATCTGATGGGGGTGCCAATGGAAGGCCGCTTCCGTAAATCAGGGCCAGGCTTACTTTGTAACTCGGATTTCTGGGCAGAAAGTCCTGGAAAAACAGGCTGAAATTGAAACGCTGATCTGTAGGTCTTGGTATATAACCCAGCGGTACCTGATTTCCATCAGCATCTGTAATAAAAGCTCCGTCAATCTTTTCTTCTGTCTTCATTATTGACAAACTTGCCCAGGATTCGATACCCGGAACAAACTCACCATTAATCTTCATATCAAGACCAGCACCATATCCTGAAGCTTTATTGTTGGCATAGTATCTTATTCTTACATTATCCAGTTCGTAAGGAATAAGATTATTAAACTGCTTGAAGTAAATTTCATTGGTGTATTTGAACGGTCTTCCCCAAAGCGTCAGATTAAGTTCGGCACCCAGCACAAATTGAATACTTTCCTGGGCTTTAATATTTTCGTTAAGATTTCCCTGGAAATCTCTTAATTCACGGTAAAAAGCCGGTTGCTGATAAAAACCTCCTGATGCTCTGAGAACCAGTCGGGGAGCCCGTTCAGGTTTGAATAAAATTGTAGCTCTGGGCGATAACAGCCACTGTTGATTAAAGCTCCAGTAATGTGTTCTTAATCCCGCAGTAAATATATAACGCCCTGCTGTTGTTTGAAACTCTCTTGAGTTTTGTACAAAAGCGGTAACCCGGTTTGACTGAAGAGAAATCCTGGTATTAACAGTATCTTGCAATATTAGCAGGTCATTAGGTTGACGGGGCAGCGAAAACCCGGCAGAATCAACCATAGACCACTCATTGAGACGGTCAAAAATATCTTCATACTGATATTTTACACCCCATTTTAATGTGTTAAAATCACGTTTCAACTCTCCTTTATGCTCCATATTCCACACTATAGCATTCAGGTAATTCCTGGCATGATTGTGAAATGAGCCAACACCCAAAGGAGTGCCCGTGGGTTGTCCGAAATCGCCAGATCCGAAGTCGGTTTCTACTCTCTCCAGAAGGTAACTTCCCTGTATATCGAAATTTTCCGTTTCATCAGTCTGGAAAACGGATGAAATAAGTTGCAGCCTTAAACCGGGCTCTGGAGTGTAGTTGAGCGAAAGAGCACCTAATGCAGTAAGAAAGCGGTCGGTTTCCTGCCCGTTAAAAAATACGGTAAATTGTCTTACCTCGGTTACGGTGCCGAACCTGGTGCGTTGAACTTCCGGCGTAAATAAATACTGGTTGCGGGAGAAATTACCCAGGAAACTTAACTCCCACTTGGGATTGAACTCATAACTTATCAATCCCTGAATGTCGGTAAACTCAGGCTTGTAATCGCCCTGTGTGTCAAGTGTTCCCAGCAGGTACTGATTCGACTTGTGTCTAAGACCAAAAAGGTATCGGAGTTTGTTGTCAAATTTGGCATCTTCAAGATGTAAGGAACCCTCAAGAAGACTCATGGAGAAGGAACCTCCAAATTTTTCAGGCGTTTTGTAAGTAATATCCAGAACAGATGCCATTTTATCGCCGTATTTGGCATCAAAACCTCCAGATGAAAAGGTGATGGATGAAACCAGGTCAGAGTTTACAAAACTCAGCCCTTCCTGTTGTCCTGATCTTACGAGGAAAGGTCTGTAGATTTCTATCCCATTAACATAGACCAGGTTTTCATCAAAATTACCACCTCGAACAGAGTACTGCGATGACAATTCTGTTGTTGATGTTACGCCGGGCATGGTTTTCAGAAGACTTTCCACGCCACTTCCCGGTCCTGGAATTACTGCAGTTAACCGGGGGTCGATTTTGATATACTGACTGGTGATAATTTGTGTTTCCCGCACTTCAATATCCGGCAGAAGAGTTGCCAGGGGCTCAAGCTGAATGTCAAGCCTGCGCAATTCTCCGGGAATCAGTGTTATTTCATATTCGTATATTTTGTACCCAAGGTAAGAAACAA
>JAHYJP010000098.1 GCA_019429055.1 Bacteroidales bacterium | reverse complement strand
CTCCGATATAGTTTGTACCGCGACACTGCGCCAGTGCCCGCAATAAAGCTCTGTGTACCTTGACTTCTTACCTGCTCCCGATCAAACTTGTACCGCGACACGCGTAATGCTCATAAAATTTTGTACCCGGACGGCAAAAACTGCGCCGTACTCTCCTTGCACCGTGACAACTTTGTGGCTAAAGAACCAGGACCCTGCCCGGATGCTTCGTCGAGTAACGCTTACTAAATTATACCGCCGGGCCGTTATAAGCCATGGCGCTCTTATCCATTTATACATCCTACTATGAAGATATCTCCTATTGTTGCTTTCGTGGCTATTACTTTACTTCAAATATCCTGCAGAGAAAAAGATGTTGACTTGGTTTTTAATCAATTCCCAAAAACAATTAACATTTCAGGTAAACCTATAGGTATTAAGGAAATAATGAGGGGAGGTTTTCCAACTTACCTTGATTCATTAATAATTCTGAGAGCCATTAAAGAATCTGGTAATGTGCTTTACATTTACAACAGAAATTCCTTCGACCTAATCGCTAAATCAATATATATTGGCAGAGGACCAAAAGAAATTACTCTTCCTGGATTAATTTCCGTTGATAAGGAAAATAGGTTAATCCTTTGTCAGGACGTCATGAAAAGAGATCTTTGGAAATTCCGGATTGATAGCATCTTAATTAATCCAGATTACTTCCCTGAAGAAAAATCTAAATTACCAAATATCCTTTCTCCCTTTCAAATTGATCCGGTAAATGATTCACTATTTTCAATTATTGACAATAATCCCTTACATCTTATATCATTTTGCAATTCCAACGGCGAAATTATTGACACGGTTCCAAATATTTTAAACATCTACAATCCAAAAGATCTATCCCGGGAATTGCTCACTTTATCCGCCTATTATTGTTATGAAAAGCATCCTAAAAGCAATAGGTATGCTATTGTTCATCATACTTCTGATATAATTGCTGTTATTGATAGTAAGGGTAACCTGATTAGAAAAATAATTGGCCCTAGTACTACTCATCAAGTGCCGGAATATGGTAGTAATCAAATTAAAACAAATCTTACTACTGATGCCGACGAAAAACTCTTCTATTGTTCATACTTGAATAAACCAAGGCGGAATGATGAAGATCCTTTAAGTTTAATTTATCCTGTTGAAATAAATGTTTTTGATTGGGATGGGAATCCTAGAGCAAAACTAGTTCTTGACACTAGCATATCAAGTTTTGCTGTCGATTATGAGAACGATGAAATACTTGCATTTTCAGCTGACTCTAGTGATTTAATCATATTTAGAACAAAGTTATCAGATCTCTAAATATCAAAAAATGAAAAAACATAAACTGATTTATCAAACCGTATTATTAATAACTGTATTACAAGTTATTAATAATACTTATGGCCAATGCGATTTCTCAGCACTTCGAAACAAAATTCTTGAGAGGGTAAAAAGTGACCTTGTTAATCAAGACTCAAGTAAGGTTACGAACATACAACTTACTGCTGGAACTGACCAAAGAAAACTAAGAGGTGATAAATATTGTGATACTCTGGAACTTATGCTTGCACCAGGCAGACACTTTAGTTTTTACCTTAATGCTTTGGATGTAAAAGATGGAGACGCAAAACTCCAGCTCTTTAGGATGGATCAATTTAAGAACACCAAACCGACGCTCCTTAAGGAGATTAAGTCCATGGGGATAACTGTTAATTCATTTGATTTTAGTCCTTCTGAAGGTGTAGAAAAATATTTTCTTTCCCTAACCCTTGATAAACGAAGTCAAGGTTGTTGTTATTCAACAATGACTCAATACATGCCAAAGACCTCTGTATTAATTAAATAATAACACGGCTTATAACACGGACGGTATAATTAATAAGCTCGTCACAGTTTTTGCTTTTGCTCCTGCACCCAAGAAAAATTCGTAATGGCAGCTGCACCCGGACACGCGCATCTGCCCGCAATCAAAACCCTGCACCTTGACAATTTTCCGGCTCCGAGACAATTTGTACCGCGATCCGCCGGCTGGCGGACCAGTGCCCGCAATAAAGCTCTGTGTACCTTGACTTTTTACCTGCTCCCGATCAAACTTGTACCGCGACACGCGTAATACTCATAAAATTTTGTACCTGGATGGCAAAAAACTGCGCCGTACTCTCCTTGCACCGTGACAACCTTGCGGCTAAAGAACCAGGACCCTGCCGGATGCTTCGTCGAGTAACGCTTACTAATTATACCGCCGGGCCGTTAGCAAACATAGCTCATATTATCAGGACATTAGGCATTCCCGCACTGCTTTTAATCAACCTACCGTGACAAGAAGATTTATCGACATAATAAACTTTCGTGACAGCGCTCAGGGCCATGCCTTAATCCTGCCAACGCACAAAATCGGCGGCTCGCTCCTGCAGCTGTTAAGAAAAACAGCAGTTAAATGACAAGTTCTTTATGCCCAATCAATCTGTAACACGACACATAGCCTGCGCCGATTTTCTGGCCTGCCCTGACCCTTGCAAATGATGTGTACTTTTACCTTTTAAGAATGTCCCTGTCATTTGCAAGGGTTGCGCTACGGTTTGCTAACAACCATCAATCAATTATATCTTGACGATAGATTTTTCAGCCATCTTAAGAGTTTCTAAAGAAAAATTCTGTCTGAACCAATATTTTCAACAACCATGACAATATTAAAAATCTCCAGGTTTCAACCCCGACATGAAAGATAATGCTACGATTTGCTAACACGGACGGTATAATCAATAAGCTTGTCATGGTTTTTGCGCTTTGCTCCTGCCCCATTGACAGGTTTCTGTACCATGACAAAGCCCGGCGCCACCAATCTCCGCTTCGCTGCGACGTAGTGGCGCCACGCGCAGCTGCTTTTTATGAAACCCTGTGTACCATGACTTCTTCTCTGCTCGCCCGAAACCTTGTACCGCGAAACGCGTAAAAATCAGCGAGTTTTGTACCCGGACTGCAAAAACACATGCCATACTCTCCTTGCACCGGGACAACTTTGTGGCCCGCTAGCTGGCGGGTACCAGGACTCTGCCCGGATGCTTCGTCGAGTAACGCTTACTGAATTATACCGCCGGGCCGTTAGCACAAATGATGAGTCGTTAATCCAAAATTGGCCTCCCGCCGTACCCTGACAAATTCGCAATGATAAAAAGGTTATCAAATTCTATCTGGACCCGGCCTTCGCTCAAGTGGTTTCAATACAATGATATGCTACTATAGAACTACTGGTACCATGACAGATTTCGAGTCCGGCCAATTAATTAATGTTGTCTTTCACTTGTGCTAACGGTCATATATTTAATATGTTATATCTTGACAACGACTGCTTTCAAGAGAATAATAAATCAAATCTGTGCTCATAAGATAGCTTTCTGCTGGTGCCAGAAATAAAGAAAAGATCTGCTCTCCAGACAAATCCTGCACGACAATTTTAAAATGTACACTTGTGCTAACACGGACGGTATAATCAATAAGCTTGTCATGGTTTTTGCATTTTGCTCCTGCACCAATGACAGATTTCTGTACCATGACAAAGCCCAGCGCCACCAATCTCTCCGCCGGCTGGCGGATCGACGTAGTGGCGCCACCCGCAGCTGCTTTTTATGAAACCCTGCGTACCATGACTTCTTCTCTGCTCGCCCGAAACTTTGTACCACGAAACGCGTAAAACTCAGTGGGTTTTGTAACCGGACTGCAAAAACACATGCCATACTCTCCTTGCACCGGGACAACCTTGTGGCTGAAGAACCAGGACACTACCGGATGCTTCGTCGAGTAACGCTTACTAATTATACCGCCGGGCCGTTATAAGCAAGCCATCGTGCGAACAATTGACATCTAATTTGACTTTGAATAAACTAAATCCTAATTTTGATATTAAATACTGCTCAAATGTCAAGCATTGTAGAAGGTTATTCATATGATGTATTTATAAGTTACCGCCAGAAAGACAATAAATATGATGGCTGGGTAACGGAATTTGTCGACAATCTGAAGCGTGAGCTTGATTCAATGTTTAAAGATGAGGTTAGTGTTTATTTTGACATTAATCCGCAGGATGGACTCTTGGAGACACATGATGTTGATGCTTCCCTGGAAAGGAAACTAAAATGTCTGATTTTTATACCAATTATTTCACGTACCTATTGCGATCCAAGGTCATTTGCATGGGACCATGAGTTTAAAGCATTTATTGAACATGCCTCTCTAGATCAGTTCGGTTTGAAGATAACACTGCCCAATGGGAATGTTGCAAACAGAATACTTCCGGTTCGTATAAATGATCTGGATAATGCTGATATTAAACTATTAGAATCAATATTAGGTGGCATACTTCGTGGAGTTGATTTTATATATAAATCTGCCGGAGTCAACAGACCTTTAAGGTCAAAAGAAGATAATCCGCATGACAATTTAAACCATACCATTTATCGTGACCAGATAAATAAGGTTGCCCTGACAGTCAGGGATATCATTGAAAGTATGAAGGTATCTGTTTCTCCGGAACTGGCAAAACAAAAAGAAATTCAGATAAAAGAGAGTGAAGAGAAAAAGAAGATTAAGGTTGATGAATCGACTGGAAATGAAGTAATTGAACCAAAACAAGTATTACGGACAGATAAAATTGAACCGGAAAGAGAAAAAGGGATTTCGTTATTAATG
Organism: Bacteroidales bacterium; assembly: GCA_019429055.1. Classification (GTDB taxonomy): domain Bacteria; phylum Bacteroidota; class Bacteroidia; order Bacteroidales; family UBA7960; genus SKVR01. The sequence goes on along the minus strand of JAHYJP010000098.1, from coordinate 10,011 downwards.
AAAACTAGGATTTTGATTCCCACTATTTTGGGGACTATAGCAATATTGGTCATCACTGTGTTTCTTCTGCATCGGCATTCCAAAGTAAAATGGGCCAGAGAGGAGGCTTTACCGGAAATTGAACAGCTTGTCGATATTGGTAAATATGTTGGAGCATATGATCTTGCTTTAAAAGCGGAAAAGTACATCCCGGATGATCCCGAATTAATAAAACTTTGGCCAAGGTTTTCAACTTATGTTAATACGGTTTCTGATCCTTTGGGTGCAAGCGTATATCGCAGAGATTACAATGCTACCGATACAAATTGGATATTTGTTGGAGAGACACCACTGGACAGTATTCGATATCCCTATAGCATTTCAATGATAAAATTGGAGAAAGATGGTTTTCAGACAGTTTATGATGCTACCAGTTCGACTTTGCTTCGTCACAGGAATTATTTACTTGACAGCATAGGGACTTTACCAAAAAACATGGTACATATTCCGGGTATTAAAATCACTTTTAACAGACCTTCACATACTGATGCTCAATCGATAGATATCAGTGATTTTTTAATCGACAAATTTGAGGTTACGAATACGGAATATAAAGCGTTCATTGATTCAGGAGGTTATTTAAATAAACAATTTTGGGACCAACCTTTTATTATAGATGGGAAGACTATTGCTTGGGAAGAAGCAATGTCACTGTTTATTGATAAATCAGGCAGAAAGGGACCTTCAACATGGGAGGGAGGTGATTTTTCTAAAGGTAAAGATAACTATCCGGTTTCTGGTGTAAGCTGGTATGAGGCAGCAGCGTATGCAAAATTCATAGGAAAATCACTTCCAACCGTATATCATTGGTTGAGAGCTGCCGGTTTTGACTATGGAACCTATCTCCCCAGAGAGGTATTTGGGTTTGATCTTGGTTGGTATAATTCTTTTATTACACTTAGAAGCAATTTAAATGGTCAGGCTCTAGCACCCGTCGGAACCTATCGGGGAATGACAGGGTATGGAACATTAGATATGGTAGGGAATGTTCGTGAATGGTGTTGGAATGAAGAAATTCCAGGCAACCAACGAAATATCCTGGGTGGAGGATGGAATGATCCGACTTACATGGCGATGGGAAGTTATGTTCAACCTCCTTTTGACCGGTCTCAAACAAACGGATTTCGATGTGTTTCCTATTTACATATAGATGAAAACCTGGCCATACTTAAGAATCCATTACAACAATCAGTGCCCCGGGATTTTATGCAAGAAAAACCAGCATCGGATCAGCAATTAGAAATTTTCAGAAGAATGTTCGCTTATGACAAAACGAATTTAAATGCAGTTATTGAATCAGAGGATAAAAGTGATAAATATTGGATAAAACAAAAAATCTCATTTGATGCCACATATAATAATGAGCGTGTTTTGGTATACCTATTCCTACCAAAAAACAACAAACCACCCTATCAGACTGTTGTCTATTTTCCGGGATCGGGTGCTCTAAATATGTTATCAAGTGACACATTGCAGATGCATGTTGTTGATTTTTTAATAAAAAATGGGCGGGCTGTAATATATCCTATATATAAGGGCACATACGAGCGAAAATATAAAGTATCAGAGACAGGCAACACTGCTCTAGTTTATAGAGAACATGTTATTCAATGGTATAAAGATTTTGCCCGTTCCATTGATTATCTTGAATCCAGAGTTGATATAGACACAAGTAAGTTAGCCTATTATGGGTATAGCTGGGGAGGTCGATTGGGACCTTTGATGATCGTATTGGAAAACCGTATCAAAGTATGTATTCTGTATGTTGCCGGACTTGCTGGTAGACATTTGCCAGAAGTTGATCCATTCAATTATGCTAATCGTGTGAAGATTCCTGTTCTGATGCTAAACGGAAAATATGATGCTACATTCCCGTATGAAACATCCCAGAAACCTTTATATGAATTGCTAGGCACATCTCCTGAAAATAAACACATTTTTACTTATGAATCAGGCCATTTTGTGCCTAAGGATGATCTTATTAAGGAAACATTAAACTGGTTGGATAAGTATTTCGGACCTATAAAATAAAAAAGTCTATATTAGGTTTTGTAGGTACCTCCGATTCTTCTTAATATTTCTTAACCGTATTAAACTGACAGCCACTTGACTTTGCTCTGAGGATTGTAAAATTATACAAAACCTGGAAGCAAAATACCAGACAGAGCATGAAAAGCAATAAAATGGATAGAAAAGCAGAGGTTGTTATAGGAATACCGATCCAAACTTATGGTGCAGTAATGCAAACTAAATAAATCCTCTCCCGTGGGGTACATTAATAAACGTTGACTTTCGTACAATTTCTATACTAATCATGAAAATACTCGGTTTAACTATTAGACTAATAGAAAAACGGCCTGCTTATAACACGGACAATATGGGTAAGTTGTTTGTCATGGTTTTTGCTTTTACTCCTGCCCTCATGACAGATTTGTAATAACATATACCGCGACCGCGCCACTGCCCGCAATAAAACTCTGTGTACCGTGACTTGTTACCTGCTTCCGATCAAACTTGTACCGCGACACTCGTATAACTCAGCCAGCTTGTACCCGGACGGCAAAAACCACGCCATACCCTCCTTGCACCGTGACAGCTTTGTGGCTAAAGTATCAGGACCCTGACCGGTGCTTGCGTCGGGTAACACAACCTCCCCATATTGCCGGGCCGTTAGGTTTCATAGCTTTTAAACAGTAACCCTATTATAGAATCTTAAAGAAATCTTTTGACAAATCATTCGGGACAGCACCGTTTGGGAATTTCTGTAAGACATTACCGGCTTGCCCTTCGCGCAACTTGCATATGGTAATTCACGGTTTTGCTTATATGAAATTTGCAAAACCGGCCCATGAGCACCATCTGCAAGTTTTACCTACGCTTCGCAAGCCTGCTTCTGAGCCATGTGCCGGGACTTTAAAAGCTACGAAACCTAACGGCATCAATTATGTTATGAAACAGGGGCTAATTTCCCAGTAGTTTAGAGAGATTAACAAAATCAAACTACTGATAACAAATCCAATAAAAAAAGAAAGAAAAACAAAGAAGCTTTCTGCCACGACAAGAATAATAATGCTACGAAAACCTAACACGGACGGTATAATCAATAAGCTTGTCATGGTTTTTGCACTTTGCTCCTGCACCAATGACAGATTTCTGTACCGTGACAAAGCCCGGCGCCACCAATCTCTCCGCCGGCTGGCGGATCGACGTAGTGGCGCCACGCGCAGCTGCTTTTTATGAAACCCTGCGTACCATGACTTCTTCTCTGCTCGCCCGAAACTTTGTACCGCGAAACTCGTAAAACTCAGCGGGGTTTGTACCCGGACTGCAAAAACACATGCCATACTCTCCTCGCACCGGGACAACTTTGTGGCCCCGCTGGCGCAGGGTACCAGGACTCTGCCCGGATGCTTCGTCGAGTAACGCTTACTGAATTATACCGCCGGGCCGTTAGCACGAATACGAGCAAAATTGAATTGGCTTCCCGCCGCTGTTTATTAAATTTCATCATGACGAAAATCACATCAAATTTCTATCGGGACTTGGCCATCGCTCCTTCTTTTCCTTTGACTTTTTCCCTTGGCAATAATATCTCTGCTACCTTGACTGATTTCAGAGCCAGCCAATTCTATAGTTTGACAACAACTCCTCGTACTCGTGCTAACGGCATCAGTATTAATATATCATGACCTATCAGGTCTTTCGCTATCGTAAAACATTATCTTTTTCCTATATTCGAATCCAAAACCTAAGACAGTTGACAGAGAATGGCTAAAAACCTTGAAAAGTGGATTGTTGCACAAAGAAAACATCATCTTTCTGACAGACATATTCAAATGGCAAGGGAGTTGGGATTAAACCCCGATAAACTTGGTAAAATTGATAATCATAAACAAGAGCCTTGGAAAGCGCCTTTAGAAGAATTTATCGAAGACATTTACCTCAAACAATTTAAAAAGTCAGAACCCGACAACATCAGATCGTTAAAGCAAATTCAGCAGGACGAAAAAAGAAAAAGGGAAGAAAAGAAGGAAAAAAAAGAACTACGTAAACTAAACCAAATCAGCCCTTTAACAGATGAAAAATAACAACGTCCTCGTGCTAACACGGACGGTATAATCAATAAGCTTGTCATGGTTTTTGCACTTTGCTCATGCCCCAATGACAGATTTCTGTACCATGACAAAGCCCGGCGCCACCAATCTCTCCGCCGGCTGGCGGATCGACGTAGTGGCGCCACGCGCAGCTGCTTTTAAGGAACTTTTTGGAATACCTTGACTGATTTGTGCTTTCAATCAAAATTGTACCGCGAAACGCGTAAAACTCAGCGGGCTTTGTACCCGGACTGCAAAAACACATGCCATACTCTCCTCGCACCGGGACAGCTTTGTGACCCCGCTAGCGCGGGGTATCAGGACTCTGCCCGGATGCTTCGTCGAGTAACGCTTACTGAATTATACCGCCGGGCCGTTAGCCTTAATGAGAAACTCTACCTAATATGAGCACTTCGTTTTCATTTATGTGGCTAATAATCTTTAAAATAATCATATACATATCATGCATTTTTATTTCTATTGAAGGCAGTTCTCAATCTCAAAATAAATTTTCTCATACCAAATCAGCGTTCTCATCATATTCGGTTAAACCGATCTTTGAAAACGATAAAATTGAAGGGCATCCCGGCATACTCATTGTAATTGACAAAAACTACTGGGAAATAACATTTGAACAAGCAATTGACAGATCTATTTCAAAATTGAAACGTGACTCCATTTCTATTGGAACTGGATTTACTTTACACATCAACACAAAAGGAGAAATCTCTAATATTCAATTCATAATCAATTTTAGAGACACCACTTTAATAAACGAATCCGAATTGTTCGAACTTTATCAAAGGTTAAAACAGATAAAGATTGATATGTCAAAAATCAGAATAGAACCTGATTATTCCAGTAATTGGGAAAATGCAGATTATGTACTCATTGGAGGTTCCCTAATCTCTGCAGAATCTCGTGCCAGGATTAATAAGCAAAGATCTAATCAAGAGTTCTTAGAAATGCTTAATCCACACTGAAAGCAAAAAATATCACTAAGGCTAACACGGACGGTATAATTAATAAGCTCGTCACAGTTTTTGCTTTTGCCCCTGCACCTAAGACAGATTTGTAATGTTACCTGCACCCGGATACGCGCCACTACACGCAATAAAAATCCAGTATACCTTGACAACTTTCTGGCTTCGATTTGGCTTTGTACCACGACACTGCGCCAGTGCCCGCAATAAAGCTCTGTGTACCTTGACTTCTTACCTGCTCCCGATCAAACTTGTACCGCGACACGCGTAATGCTCATAAAATTTTGTACCAGGATGGCAAAAACTGCGCCGTACTCTCCTTGCACCGGGACAACTTTGTGGCTGAAGAACCAGGACTCTGCCCGGATGCTTCGTCGAGTAACGCTTACTGAATTATACCGCCGGGCCGTTAGCACAAATGATGAGTCGTTAATCCAAAATTGGCCTCCCGCCGTACCGTGACAAATTCGCAATGATAAAAAGCTTATCAAATTCTATCTGGACCTGGCCTTTGCTCAAGTGGTTTCAAAACAATGACGTGCTACTATAAGACTACTGGTACCATGACAGATTTCGAGTCCGGCCAATTAATTAATGTTGTCTTTCACTTGTGCTAACGGTCATATTTTTAATATGTTATATCTTGACAACGACTGCTTTCAAGAAAATAATAAATCAAACCTGTGGTCATAAGATAGCTTTCTGCTGGTGCCAGAAATAAAGAAAAGATATGCTCTCCAGAGAAATCCTGTACGACAATTTTAAAAAGTACACTTGTGCTAACACGGACGGTATAATTAATAAGCTTGTCATGGTTTTTGCATTTTGCTCCTGCCCCATTGACAGATTTCTGTACCATGACAAAGCCCGGCGCCACCAATCTCTCCGCCGGCTGGCGGATCGACGTAGTGGCGCCACCCGCAGCTACTTTTTATGAAACCCTGCTTACCATGACTTCTTCTCTGCTCGCCCGAAACTTTGTACCGCGAAACGCGTAAAACTCAGCGGGTTTTGTACCCGGACAGCAAAAACACATGCCATACTCTCCTTGCACCGGGACAACTTTGTGGCCCGCCAGCTGGCGGGTACCAGGACCCTGCCCGGATGCTTCGTCTAGTAACGCTTACTGAATTATACCGCCGGGCCGTTATAGTGCATTCGGGGCTCGTGACTGACCACAAATTACCTGAACGAACGCACTATAACTCCCAATCAGTTTTCATAAATTCAAATACCTTTCTTATGAGACACATTATTATCCTTTTCTTCTTTTCCTCAATCTCTCTTTTTGCACAGGAGACTACAAATAATAATCATTTGCTACTTAAAGCCGAAATAGGCGGTGGATATTCATCATGGCGGGCAAAAACACCTGATTTTAATTCTAGAGGTAGTGGACTAGATTTCAATCTTAATTTGACTCCATATTACCAGTATAATAATCTCATGTTAGGAATAAGCTATGGATATGGTCGAGTACAAATTGATACTCTTATTAGCACCACAAAGGATTTCCCATACGGTACAGGATTTCTAAATAATTACGTTTCTTTTAATAAAATCTCACTAGCACTCGGATATAATTTTATTCATAAGGAGAAAATAACTATTGGAACAATTGTTCGGATTGGTACGTTTAGACTTGACAAAAGTTTCGATAATAACCTAATTAAAAATAAATTGATTTTTGATGCTGGCTTGGATTTAGGTTATCTGATAAAAGATCGAGTTGCTCTTTCAATTCAACCAAACTTTGAATATAAATCCTATAAACTGAATAAGGATCTTATTGGGGGACAGAATATAAACCATCGAATCTATTCATTTAATTGTCTTCTTGGACTTACCTATAAAATCCTCTAGAATCACTTTATTCCAATGTTAACAAGTTTCATAGCCAAGGGATTAAAAAACGCACTATAACACGGACAATATGGGTAAGTTGTTTGTCACACTTTTTGCTTTTGCTCCTGCTCCCAAGACAAATTCGTAATGGCCGTTGTACCCGGACTCGCGCATCTGCACGCAATTATAATCCTGCACCGTGACAGATTCCTGGCTTCGAGACAGCTTGTACCGCGACACTGCGCCAGTGCCCGCAACCAACCTTGTAACCGGGGATAAATTCGCGGCTCCGATCAAACTTGTACCGCGACACGCGTAATGTTTACAAAATCTTGTACCTGGACGGCAAAAAGTGCGCCATACCCTCCTTGCACCGTGACAGTTTTATGGCTAAAGTACCAGGATTCAATCGGTGCTTGCGTCGGGTAACACAACCTCCCCATATTGCCGGGCCGTTATGCGTCATGTTGAGTATCTCCGAATATTGACCGATATTAAAAGAATACTCGATAAAAATTTGTAAATTTGCATATGGTTATAAAATCACAATACATTGACGCCGAGATTGATAAATTGACAAATTCTCTGGAGAATATTAAAACCGGAGATAATTTCTCAACAGATATCCTAATTACTGAGCAGAATGATTTTAAATCCATTACCAAGAAAGAGGGATGGCTCTTTGATTGGATGTCTGAATTCAAAAAACCTGATAGAGATGTATATAAACTGACAATAACTAATAATCAATCAGTAATTCAAGGTTTAATAAGTCTGTCCGTTAGGACTGACCATGTGTACATGCATTTAATCGAATCAGCCCCCTTCAATAAGGGTAAAGATAAAGTTTATGCAGGAGTACCTGGTAATTTGGTTGCATTTGCATGTAAGCTATCGTTTCAAAGAGGATTTGAAGGATATCTTTCATTCCTTTCAAAGTCTAGACTTATAGAGCATTATGAAAGAATCCTAGGTGCTGTTCACGTAGGGGGAAACTTAATGATCATCAATACTATATCTGCCTTAAAACTGATTAACAAATATTTTGATAAATAAAATGGGACTAATTAAAGAACCAAAAGAAATTGATTTCTATGTTGATCCTAGACCTCTTACAGCTAAGGAACAAAAAATGATAAGTGACTTTATAAAAGCTGACAAGAAAAAAAGTAAACGTAGAAGGAAAACAAAAATAAACACGAACGCACGGACGGTATAGGTAATTGCCTTCAGCAGCCCGGACAGCATAGTAATCAGCCCCAAAAGTCTATGCGAGAAACCTTTTCACCGCTTATTAAAATTTCTGTACCATGGCAAATCCTGCTGCCGAGACAATGTCAATAGGGCTGCTGGCCAACGCACCGTTGTCATGGTTTTTGCATCGCCACTTAGACACTTTTACCGTGACGGGAATATTCCTGCTAATCTATCGGCACTTTTTCATCTTGACAACTTCATCGTGACACGAAAACTCTCGTCCATCTACCAGGACTATGCAAAAACGCATGCCAACCCTGACACCGATGGCAACTCCCTATACCACCGGGCCGTTATGCTGCATAATTCGAGATGACAACTTATCTGACATTTGGAAAATTGTAACTTATAAGTTACCTTTGCGTATTACAAATTGACCATGGAGAAGATCCGGGAGATAATTGCATATAAAAACTATTTTGAGGACTTTTTACAAAAGCAACCGATAAAGGTTCAGAATAAGATCTTTAAAATTTTAGAAGCTATAGAGACTTTGGAAAGGATTCCTGCGACCTACCTCAGACTCATAGCTGAGACAAAAGGACTATATGAAGCGAGAATTCAAGTCGGATCAGATATATGGCGGGTTTTCTGTTTTTTCGACAGTGGACGACTAGTAATACTTCTGAATGGATTTCAGAAAAAGACACAGAAAACACCAAAAAGTGAGATCGAGAAAGCAATTAGACTAATGAGAGAGTATTATGAAAACAAAAAGTAAAAAAGACATTTCAACCTGGACCGAGATCAAAGATCGGGTTTATGGTGAAAAAGGGACTGATAGACGAGACAATCTGGAGAGGGACGCCGAATCTTTTAAAATTGGACTATTATTGAAAAAAGCCAGGGAGTCACAACATATGACACAGGAGGAATTAGGCAAACTTATAGATAAAAAGAGGACTTATATTTCCAGAGTTGAGAATGACGGGAGTAACATTACGTTGAGTACTTTATACGACATAGTTGAGAAGGGACTTGGTGGAAAGGTTAAAATCTCAATAGACATCTGACCTATAAAATATTACGCAGCATAAAGGCTAAATATAATGCGGGGATCAGAGCTATTCGAAAATTTGTGCAACGCTCCAGGTTTTCTGGTACCGCGACTATTCCATCTCCCGCAAACCCTCACTATACTTAGCCTCAAGCGTTGTGTGGCATACAAGACGAGCTACATGCAAACATTAAACATGATAAGATGATTTTAAAATCCAAGGATTCAAAACATAGAGAATTTAAAGGTGTTAATTTTGAGGTTTTAGCAACTGGTGATAAATCTATGGTGACTAAAATGAATTATAAAAAAGGAGACAAAGTTCCATTTCATGCACATCCAAATGAGCAAAGCGGATACGTGATTTCTGGAGAATATATTATACAATACGGACAGATTGCCGATAGACTAAAGCCAGGAGATAGCTATTGTATTCCTGAGAATATTGAGCATTCTTGGGAGGTGGTTAAAGGAGGCGAGGTTATAGATATTTTCACTCCACCAAGATTAGATTATGTATAGAAAAAGCTGTCTCAAATGAAAAAATATCATCTACATAATCGACCAAATAGAGAATTAAAAACACAAGAAGAAATTAATAGCATCTTGTCAAAAGGAAAATATGCTGTGATTTCAATGTGTAGGGATAACGAACCATATATCGTGACTTTAAGCTATGGAGCGGATTTGACTTCTAAAACATTGTATTTTCATTGTGCCACAAAGGGTTTGAAACTAGATTTCTTGAGTTCAAATAAGAATGTATGTGCTACAGTGATTGAAGATGGAGGTTACA
>JAHYJP010000344.1 GCA_019429055.1 Bacteroidales bacterium | reverse complement strand
GCTTAACAATGTTCATGCCGGCGTGCATTGCTTTCGCCGCCATCATTACTTCCGGCACATACATGTCGCCTTTCTTGAAGCGGTCACCTACCACATTCATTCCGCTGATCAGGCCCTGGTTGATAATGTCCGTAGGCTTTACGCCTTCGTCAACCAGCTTCTGGGTCAGCTCGCCCGCTTTCGCGGCGTTGCAGTCAATAATCGCTCCTGCTAATGCTTCAAAATCTGCCATGCTTTACACCTCCTGAATTTTCTTTAAACACCTATGAAACTCGCATGCCCTTTCACTTATTCCTTTTGCAACTTTATTTTATTATCAGCTTCGTTTATAATGAAGGAAATTTCTCATTACAATTATAAGCAATGTCAAAATAATTACAATTGTCAAGCTGTAAGCTAATTTTGCCTCGAGATGGACATCATGTAACTATGAGGGGGCCCTGTAAAAATGGAAGTAAATAAAAATATAACCGTGGAAGAAGTATTGAAATCTCCCCGGTTTCAGTATGCAACTGTGGTAGCCGGTCACGGTGGTTTATGTAAGACTGTTTCATGGGCACACATTTTGGAGATAACTGAATGCAAAGACTATGTAAACGGAAATGAGTTGATCCTGACAACCGGCGCAGGTTGGAGAAACAAAGAAGATTTGTTGATATTAATAAAAAACTTGATTTCAAGGAATGTATCTGCCCTCTGCGTCCAACTGGGTCTCAAATTCAACAACTATAGAAAAATAGAGGATCTCCCCCAGGAGGTAATTGACGAAGCAAATCAGGCAAACTTTCCTTTAATACTCTTTCCCGAAGAACACGACTGCCGCTATGTTGATTTAATCAGAAATCTACACTCAACTATAATAAACAAGGACCATAAAACTTTTTTGGAGCAGGAAAATTTTCTACAGGAATTGCACCTGCTTCTGGCAAACCCTCATGATACTGATGATATACTTTATTTTATTCATAAAAAGTTAAAGCTATGTGTAGCATATATCCCCTTGAAAGGCAGGGCGCTCTTTGTCCCGAAGATCTCTAAGAGTGAGCAAAAAGTAATCAACGATTCCGTCAATATGATGAGTCCTGACTCAACCTGTTCAATGCAAAAAGACAATCTTCAGCTTGCCTATAGAAAAGTTATAGCTTACAAAAAAGCGCTTGGCTTTCTCGTATTCTTCAGTAATGATTACGCATTGAATAATTTTGATTATATGGTTTTGGAAAAATGTTCATTTACTCTGGCCCAGATGTTCATTGGCAACCTTATTGTGGAGGAAAAAGAAAGGCAACACAGAGAGCAATGGGTATCCAAATGGCTATCCGGTCGCCTTAATAAACATGAAATTGAGCAGTATCTGAAGGAAACTGACCCTCATATCAAACCGGCAGGATGTGTTGCCTGCCTGGTTAGCTATTCATCTGCCAGTCTGGATAAGAATTATGCAAATGATTCAATACTGAGCTTTACCGGCATTGCCAGGTCAATTTTCGAACAACATGGTTTTTCTCTTTTCTGGCAGGAAAGAAATTTATCTGTTGCATATTTGCTTGTAAATACACAGGATTTAAAAACATGGAAAATCAGGCTGCAAAAAGCTTTATCACTAATTTCTGAACTATTTATCTCCGGGGATTTCTATAAACCGGATAAAAACCTATCATTTAATGTAGGGAAAATGTTCTCAGATTTAAGCAATGCAAAAAGTATTATCGAAGCAGCAAAAGAAACTATGTATTTAAAAGACAAACTAGGATTATCCAATATATTTTTTTATGATGATTTACATGTTTACAGGTTAATTTTGCTGTTGGAAAAACAATCGTGCCTGGAAGAGTTTGTAATGGATTACCTTGGACCAATTATCGGTAAGGATGGCAAACCGGACAAAAACCTTCAGAGAACTCTGATCGCTTTAAGAAACTGCCAGTATAACAAAAAAGAAGCTGCTGAAAGCTTGTTCATTGCCCGCCAGTCATTATATCAGCGTATAAAGGTACTT
>JAHYJP010000097.1 GCA_019429055.1 Bacteroidales bacterium | reverse complement strand
TTGAAATGGTGACTGCAAATTTTTTTAACGCTTCACTTCCCTTGGTTTGTTACCAGAATTTTTACAAGGCCGATCCGGCAGACTCTTAAGGGCTGCACAATTCAAGCATTTCTTTTTTTCCGGGTTTATTACCTGGCCGTTTATTTTGATTCCGACTGCTCCGTAGGAGCAAAATAGCGATAGAAACTTGCAGCCTCAATAATTCCCAGCGCTGCACGCACCGCCGGTTGTGAGAACCACATGGGTGTTGCAGCGCAATATTTATGGTTTAATAAATCAGGTTTTTAGTCCGGGCAGGAACTGAAGTCCTACCCGGACGGTTGGCGGAATAATCACCGGTGTGGGTATGACTTTGGGCCATGCCCACACTAAAGGAAAAAACCAGCCGGTGTCGCTCTATTTAATATCAAATATTTTCCCTCCAATTTCCAAATATTATTATATTACAATCACAAATTATGATCGCATCACAATCAAAATTAAATTTCTGTGCATACCGCCCACACATATTACAGCCTTTTGTACGGCACACTGTCGCCCGAAGCCCTGGCAGAGCAGGCTGCTACGCTGGGTATTGAAACGCTCGTGCTTACCGATATCAATAACACTACGGCCTGTTTTGATTTTGTGAAGGCATGCAGGCAGCACAACATAAAACCGGTCATGGGTATGCAGGCCCGCAATGGCGACCGGCTACTTTACACCTGCATTGCCCGCAATCATGAGGGTCTGCGGGAAATAAACGAATTCCTGAGTGTGCATAACCTTGCCGGGAAGAAACTGCCTGATCAGGCCCCGGCGTTTGAGCATGTGTATGTGCTGTACCCCCCGCTGGCCAAAGCACCGGAAACGCTCGAAGAAAATGAATTCCTGGGTATCCGCCCTGGCGATGTTCACCGCACCGTTTACACACTCTGCCGCGAGTATCCGCACAAGCTGGTGGCCCAGTCATCATCCTGTTTTGCCCGCCAGGATGAGTACGACCTGCACTGTCAGCTGCGCGCCATCGACCATAACATTCTGCTCAGCCAGTTAACACCCGGCATGCTGGCGGGCAAAAACGAATATCTGCAAAGCCCTGCAACTATAGCAGAGATCTATCGTGACTGCCCCATACTTCTGCAAAACGCACAAAAGCTACTTGATAACTGCAGCTTCGATTTTGATTTCAAAACCCCCAAAAACAAGCAGGTATTCACGTCCAGCCGATACGACGATCGCCTGCTGCTGGAAAAGCTGGCCCTGGAAGGCCTTGAATACCGCTACGGGTGCAAAAACAAGAAGGCCCGTGAGCGCCTGCTCAAAGAGCTGGATGTTATTCATAATCTTGGGTTTTCATCCTACTTTCTCATTACCTGGGATATCATCCGCTACTCCATGGGCATGTACCACGTAGGGCGCGGCAGCGGCGGCAACAGCATCGTAGCCTACTGCCTGCGCATTACCGATATCGACCCCATTGAGCTTGACCTGTACTTCGAACGGTTTATCAACCCCCAACGAACCAGTCCGCCCGATTTTGACATTGACTTCAGCTGGACCGACCGCGACCAGATCCAGGATTATATCTTCAAACGCTACGGTCGTGATCACACTGCACTGCTGGGTACTATCAACACCTTTCGCGACAAATCGGTAATCCGCGAAATGGCAAAGGTGTACGGCCTGCCGAAACCCGAGATTGATGCCCTGGTGAAAGACCCTTCATCGGGCAAAGGCGATCCGGTGGCACAGAAAATCCTGGAATACGGCTCACAGATACTGGATTTCCCCAACCACCGCAGCATACACGCGGGCGGCGTACTCATATCCGAAAAACCCATCTACTACTACACCGCTCTCGATCTGCCCCCAAAAGGTTTTCCTTCTACCCAGTGGGATATGTACGTGGCCGAGGATATCGGGTTTGAGAAGCTTGACATCCTGAGCCAGCGCGGCATTGCACACATACAGGAAGGGGCCGAACTGGTGCAGCAGAACAAGGGCGTAAAAATAGATGTACACCAGGTAGCCCGCTTTAAAAAAGACCCGGAAATCAATCAGCGGCTTTACGACGGAGAGGCCATCGGTTGTTTCTACATTGAGTCACCGGCCATGCGCCAGTTGCTGAAAAAACTCAAATGCAACGAATACATCCGACTGGTGGCTGCCAGTTCTATCATCAGGCCCGGTGTGGCCAAATCGGGCATGATGCGCGAATACATCAAGCGATTCCACAATCCGCAGAACGTACAATATCTGCATCCCACCTTCGAAGAGCACCTGGGGGAGACCTTCGGCGTAATGGTTTACCAGGAAGATGTGATCAAGATCAGTCACCACTTTGCCGGGCTGGGACTCGACGACAGCGACATCCTGCGCCGGGCCATGTCGGGCAAATTCCGGTCGCGGGCAGAGTTTCAGCGCATCCGTGACAAGTTTTTTGAGGGCTGCCGGCAGAAGGGCCACTCCCCTGCCCTGACGCAGGAAGTATGGCGGCAGATCGAGTCGTTCTCGGGCTATGCATTTTGCAAGGCTCACTCCGCATCTTATGCCGTGGAGAGCTACCAGAGTCTTTTTCTGAAAACTTATTATCCCGATGAGTTTCACGTGGCGGTCATCAACAATTTCGGTGGCTTTTACAACACACGGGTGTACGTAAACGAAGCCCGACGTTACGGAGCCAACATTCACCTGCCCTGCATCAATCGCAGCGTTTACAAAACCAGTCTGAACGGGCGCGACATTTACCTCGGTTGGCAGCACATCAAAGGACTGGAAAGCAGCCTGGCCATTGCCCTTACCCTGGAGCGGGAGCACAACGGCCCCTACAAACACCTGCAGGATTTCATACAACGCACGTCACCCGGTCTGGAACAAACCCTCCTGCTGATCCGCTCCGGAGCATTCCGCTATAGCGGAAAAACCAAAAAAGAACTCATGTGGGAAGCCCATTTCCTGCTGTCAGGTCAACCCAAACGGCAAACCGTACCGGTGATCTTCGAAACCGAAGAACGGCACTTTGAACTGCCTTCGCTGCACGACAACCAACTGGAAGATGCTTACGATGAGATGGAACTGCTGGGCTTTCCGCTCACATTGTCCTATTTTGACATGCTCAAAACATCCTACCGCGGCGATAACCTTGCATCCGGCCTGATAGATAAAGTGGGACAAAAAGTACGTATGGTAGGCGACCTGGTTACCATCAAATACGTGCACACCGTAAGAAAAGACTGGATGCACTTTGGCTGTTTTCTTGATGAGAAGGGAGAGTTTTTCGATACGGTGCACTTTCCGCAATCGCTGAAAAGATACCCTTTTACCGGGCAGGGCGTTTACCTGATTGAAGGCAAGGTTGTGGAAGAATTCGGTTACCCTTCGGTGGAGGTGCAGAAGCTGGGCAGATTGCCATTTATGGTGGATGGGAGGATGGAATAGGATACACCTGGAACTTCCAGCTTCCGGAGGAACTGGAAGCTTCCGGATAGGTAATCTTAAACCTATATCAAACTCAAAGGGTAGGTAATCCTACCTCTGGAAGCTGGAAATTGCTATCGCAAGTTTCCAGTTCCTAAAGGCAACAAAACACTATATTTGCCAAAACAAAAAACACCTCCCGATGATCGAAAAGATACCCCATCAACCGACATCTGCTTTCACGCTACAGTATCCCGAAACCCTGTCTCTCTTGCAAATCGCAGCAAAGATCACCGCAGAAAGCAACAACCGGCAGGTGTTGGCAGAATTACGAAAAGGCCACAAGTTCTGCTTCCATGGCACATGGGGTACCGCTATGGCATTTTACTCATGGCTGAAAAAGCAGATCCAGAACAGGTATCCTGCAACAGATTACACATCATCGCGCATACAGCGTGAAAGGTTGAATTCCTTAACAGAAAACCTTTTTCTTCCCATTAAGAACCACAAACCTGATCTTGCAAAAGCTCCCGGCAATCCCTGGCTAAAGGAATTTTATCCCGGAGAAAAAGAATTCTTGTTGCGATTTACAGATTACCTGGGTATGAACGGTGCACGTCAATGGTACGAAAAGGGGATACAATTTCCGGGACTCAATCACAAAGTGCATCCTTTCTATGGCACCTACTTCCCCACCCGCACAGAGCATCTTGAACTGTTTGACAAATGGCTGTCCGGAGAAAAGGATAATAAAAATGCGATAGATATGGGCACGGGCTGCGGTGTGCTAACTTTCTACATGTTGAAACACGGCATCAGAAACATCGTTGCTACTGATATCAATCCCAATTCGTTGTATAGCCTGGAACAGGACCTTGAACGAACCGGGATGCAAACCCTTGTTAAACTGATGCAGACATCTTTCTTTGATGGACTTGAGAATACTCAACCCGACCTGATCGTTTTCAATCCTCCGTGGATTCCCATGGAAACCCATACCAATATTGACAAAGCCATGTATTATTACTCCGGTTTTTTTGAAGATTTTTTCAAACAGGCTTATGAGAGGATGCCCGAATCCTGCCGGCTGGTCATTTTTTTTTCCACTTTTGCCAGGGCTGCAGGCATCAGCCATGAGCACCCGGTTGAAGAAGAACTGCAAAGTTGTAATCGTTTTTCACTAAAAGAAAAGTTTCAGATAAATATTCAGCAAAAAACCTCTCCGCGCAAAGACTGGCTTTCACAGATCCGGTTGCACGAGGAGGCTGAATTATGGGTGCTGACTAAAAAATCCTGAGTTATTCCATCAACTCGTAAGCATCTGTTTTCTCTTTGTCAATATAAGGTCTTCCTTTTTCAAGCCAAACCGGTGCCGGTTTATCTTTCAGGTAATAATCGAAAAACTGGTACATCCGGATGGAAAGATCCACGCGGTTGGGCCATTGCATCAGGTTGTGTTCTTCCCCATTGTATACAAGCATCCACACGGGCTTATCAAGTCGCCGCATGGCCGTAAACAGTTCTATTCCCTGGTACCACGGCACGGCGCCATCGTTATCGTTATGCATCATAAGCAAGGGTGTTTCGATTTTGTCGACAAAGAATACCGGTGAATTTTCTATGTAATGGAAAGGCTTTTCCCACAGGGTACCCCCAATCCGGCTCTGGGTTTGCTCATACTGAAACTGGCGGACCATACCCGATCCCCAGCGAATGCCACCATAGGCACTTACCATATTACTTACCGGTGCTCCGGCCATTGCTGCCCGGAACATATTGGTTTGTGTGATCAGGTAAGCGATCTGGTAACCACCCCAGCTCTGACCCTGCAAGCCCATGCGATGCCGGTCAATAAACGGATAGCGCTCAACCATAGCTTTTGTGCCGCTCATAATGGCATTGTACGCACTTTGCCCCGGAAAACCTTCACGATACGTAATATCAGGCACAAAAACAACATAACCATTACTTGTGCAATATGATCGGTTAATGGTTGACCGGCTTGGAGATGGAATAAAGTGAGAATGTAAACCATCGGATGACCTCTCGTAAAAGTAAACAATCATGGGGTATTTTTCTTCCGGATCAAAGTCTTCAGGCAGGTAAAGCAATCCCTGCAAAGTTTCGTTTCTGAAATCGATCCATTCCACCAGACTTACACTACCCCAAAGGTATTCATCCTGCTGAGGGTTGGTGGTTGTAAGTTTTCTTGCATCATTGAATTCCATATCGCTGACCCACAGGTCGGGAAATTCGGTATAAGTGCTTTTTCGCCAAAGGAAAGTATCATCTTCCCTTGCTTTCTGAAGTTGCGTAAAGCGGGCATCATCGGTCATAAGTAGCTTAAGATCAAAGCTTCTCATGTTAAGACTGTAATAACCATCCTGTTTGTTACCCACGTTGAAGGCGCTCAGGTAGATGATATCATCGGGAATGTGATACTCATCCGGATCAAGGTTTTGATAGCGGAACCGGATTTGATTTTCGCGTCCATAGCCCCCTGTAATGTTTACGGGCTGATTCCTGCCACGGGGATCAAGCTTCCATATATCATAACGATCATATATCAGAAGATACTCATCATCTTTACCCCACCCGGCAATTCCCCAGGGCCTGGCAAAACGCGGGATATCATTGTCCTCATTGTAAAAAGATACATCAAGCTGTGCTGTCAGATTGCGATGAGCATCATCTCTTACAGAATAAGAGAACCAGGCTTCTTGAAAAGGATCATAATACAGAATGTAGTTTCCTTTTACAGAAAAATGCACATTTGCTTCAGCTCTTTCCAGTATCTGCTTTCTTTGTCCTGTATTAACATCCACAATATAAATATCGCGACCTGCGCCGCCCAACCATGAAATTTCTCTCTGGTAAGGTATATTTGATGAACCCATGAATTGATCGGCATTACCATACCTATCTTTCGATATATCGGGTATATCCTCTCCTGCAAGGGTAACCATGTTTCCGCTCCGCAAATGGAAAACAGCATCGTAGGACTGTCGTTGATCCCTGCGAAGATTCACCTTTTGCTGACTTTGCAGCAACGGATCCTGCCAGTGCCAGATATCGAGTTTGTATTTTTCGTCATCCAGAAGGGTGTCCTCTTTTTCTTCTTCGGGTTTGGGTGCAATGCCAAAGAATACTCTGCGTCCATCATCAGAAAAAGATAGGGATTGGTGTTCGCTAACAGCAAAATCTGCCGGCATATTTTCATCATCAGCAGTTATTCTATGTGTACGAGCCCTCCTTCCGGTCTGGTGTACAAAAAGATCATACACTTTAACATCAGTGGTATCAGCCGAAAAAAGCCATGAAAACAATTCACCATTCTTGTTTACACTCAGCTGCTTAAACTCACCTTCCGCAGATTCAAGTAGCTGTAAAGATTCTGTTTCTGTATCGAAAACATAAAGTTTTTTGATCTCAATTGTATCATTATCATTTTTTTCTTCCTGCAGAAAAACCACCGATTTTCCGTTTTCTGAAATTTGATAAACCTCTACATAATCAAAAACATGCTTTTTTCCGGAAACCGGATTTTTAACCACAAGTTGTTTCAGCTTTTCAGTTTTGGGTTCTTTCTTAACTTCTTCCTCTTCTTGCTCTGGTTCAGGAACGTGAGGGGGAATAGTATCCAACAGGGTTTCCTCTTCTTCTTCCATCTCTTCAATCACTTTTTTGAAATCGATGGCAAAGGCCAGCCAGTCAGAAGGCTCTTTGGGTAAACGGTAGGAGATTATATCCTCATATTTTATAAGCTGTTGCGAAGACATTACAAAAATACCCAGTGAATCCCTGGGCATTTCATCTCTCTTTTTCTTTTCAACCTTTGCCTGTCTTACAACATCCTGTGGGGGTTCAATATGAAAAACGGCAAATCCGCTTCCCGGCGAAAAAGCGGCACGTGCACCCCGGGGCATAATGGTTTGTTGTCCGGTGCTATGATTCAGGATAAACAAATTGCCATCCTGTCTTTGCGGATTAATTATATACAGCACATGATCGCCATCTGCCGAAATTTCGATTCCTGAAAGGGTTTTCCAATGATCATAATCATCGTGTGAGAGTCTTTTCTTTTCCTGTGCAGCCGACTGAAAATGGAGCAAAGCCAGACACAGGATGGCCAGTGTTAAGTAACGCATAGTATAGTAAGTTAAGAGATAAATAAATTTCCGGTCCGAAAATAAGGAAATTATATAAAACGGGATTCTGGCAGTGACCCCATAAAGCAGGTTTTTAAGGTATTTATTTACTAAAAATTCATAAAAAAAGAGGCTGTTTTAAAAGTCAGTATTTATTTGGACACTGAGCCTGTCGAAGTGTGTATCTGATTGGTAATCAGATGTCGTTTCGACAGGCTCAACGACCATCTCGCACTTTTGAGACAGCCCCCATATATCCTGTCAATCATAAAAAATCAGCGTTACTTCTGCTGAGCTTGCCGAAGTATCAGCGTTCCATAACTTTTCAGGGAAGACTATTTTGGAAAGACTGATACCTTACAGCATGTTTTTCACCTTCTTTTCCACCCAAAGCCTGGTGATTCTGATATATCTTTTCAATGCGATCGCTGGGGTGCGGGTGGGTACTGAAATAGATCATCCATTCGGCACCTTCTTCAAGTTCCATTTGCTCAAAGAAGTAAGCTACACCCCGTGCATCCAGTTCGGATGGGTAAATATATTTTACGGCATATTCATCAGCTTCATACTCATCTTCGCGGCTAAAAGCAAGGGCTCTCAGGCCCAGTGCCAGATCGGCGGCAATTTGCGCAGCGAGAGAAGGGTTATTCCCCAGGATCATGGAAAGCACCACCTGGTAACCGTAAATTTTTGTCATACGGTTGGTGGCATGACGGCGGTCGCAATGGGCAAATTCATGAGCCATAACACCCGCAAAGGAAGCTTCATCTTCCAGGTATTTGATCAAACCGGAATAATAAAAAGTGTTACCCCCGGGAAGAGCAAATGCATTCAAAACCTCCTGATCAATGATATAAACATCCCAGTCGAAACGATCACCATAGCGCAACTGACCGGATTGTTTACCTGAGGAAATTACCTGATCTCTGATACGGCGCAAATGCTGATAAGCTTCGGGATATTGGGCCTCGTCAAGGATGGGGTACTCTGCAGGATTGGCTAATATTTCTGCTGTAACTTCACGACCCAGTTGAATGTCTTCATCCACTGAAAAAATATTCACTTTGCCATCGTCGCAGGATGAAAGAAAAAACAAACCTGCGAATAATAAAAATAAAACTCCTGATTTCGAAATTGTCTTCATAATGTATGTATTGTTAATAAATGGAGAAGTCTCCGGTTTATATTCATGAAATTAAACAAAAAAATCTGTATTCGGTTTGGGATACTCTTAAGGTTTTCTGAATATTGAGAAACCAATACCATGCCTGATTAATGTTTTCATAAAAAATATTGGAACAAACCCTGCAAAGCCTTTATGAGCTGTAATATCTGTATTAATCTATTCTTCGGAGAATTCAATAAGCATCTTACGATAAACATTAAACACATTGGATCGGGAAACAAACCCCACATATCGTCCATCTTCAACCACAGGGAGGTTCCAGAGGCCGGTATCGCGGAATTTTTTCATCACCTGGTCCATGTTGTCTGTGAGTTCAACTTTCTTGGTAGGGATAACCATAAAATCACGAACCTTAAGCTGATCATATTTTTCGCGTTCAAACATGATTTCGCGCACCTCATCCAGCGGTACCAATCCCAGAAAATGCTGGTCCTTATCCAATACAGGAAAAATATTGCGCTGGGATTTGGCAATCACTTTTACAAGTTCACCCAGTGTTTGATCAGGACCTACGGTTAAAAAGTTTGTCTCAATTACACTTTCAATCCTCAGTAAAGTAAGGACCGCCTGGTCTTTATGGTGAGTTATAAGTTGCCCTTTTTCAGCCAGCTTTTTGGTGTAGAGTGAGTGAGGTTCAAAATACCTTACCGTGAGAAAAGAGATGGATGAAGTAATGATCAGTGGAACAAATAATGCATACCCCCCGGTAATTTCGGCAATCAAAAATATTGCTGTAAGGGGAGCATGGATAACACCGGCAATAAGTCCTGCCATACCCACAAGGGCAAAATTATATTCCGAAATTTTTACCCAGTTAAACATATTGATCAATCGGGCAAAAATGAAACCCGTAATTCCACCCATGAAGAGACTCGGAGCAAAAACACCCCCAACCCCTCCGCTTCCGGTAGTAAGTGAAGTTGCTATAGCCTTAAAAACCAGAACCAGAAAAAGGAACCCTATGAAAAGATAACCGGTATCATCAACGAACAATCCCCAGATACTTTCATTCAAAAGATCTTCCGGCTGCCCCGAAAGCATGGAACGCATAGTAATGTAACCTTCGCCAAACAGTGGGGGAAATAAAAAGATCAGTACACCCAGAATACTCCCGCCAACCAATACTCTGTTGTAAGGTTTCTTAACCTTTTTTATGCGCGACTCCACCCGGCCATTCATCCAGGAAAAATAAAGGGAAACAGCACCTGCAACTATCCCCAGCAAAATATAAAACGGAAAATGTGCAAAAGTAAAAGGATCTTTGAGCGTAAAATAAAACTCTACCTGTTCTCCCAGGAAAAGGGAAGAAAACATGGTAGCAGTAACAGCTGCAATCAATAAGGGAATGATAGATGCCATGGTAAGATCGAGCATCAGCACTTCAAGGGCAAAAATAAGTCCTGCAATGGGTGCCTTAAAGATGGCTGCTATAGCAGCTGCTGCACCACAACCCATAAGCAGGGTTGAGCGTTTAAACCCCAGCTTTGTTTTCTGTGCCAAATTACTTCCGATAGCAGCACCCGTAGCCACGATGGGTGCCTCCATACCTACAGAACCTCCAAAACCGGCGGTAATGGTACAGGCCACCATTGATGACCACATGTTGTGCGCTTTCATTACAGCTTTATTGCGAGAAATAGCATACAAAATCCTGGAAACGCCATGACCAATATTGTCTTTGACGAATGTCCGTACATAAAAAACGGTTATCAGAATACCTATTAAAGGAAATACCAGGTAAAGCAGGTTTTCCGAAGGTCTGATACTCCGCACCCATGCCTCCACATAATGCACGGAGGTTTTAAGTAAAACAGCCGCCATGGCTGCTACAATACCGATTATGACACATAAAAACAGAATGAAGTGCTTGTCATCAACATACCTGCTTCGCCATACCAGAAACCGGTCAAGGAAATTCCGCTTTGCCATATTTATGACCTGTATTTTATGATCTGTAGAAACTAATTCTAAATTTTTTCGAATATTCTCAAATAACTCATGGCAAATATCTTAAAAAATCTAATAATTGAACAGCCGAGACGCAAACTAATTTATCTTTGCCGCCTAATTAAGAGCAGAATGAAGTCGTATTGCCCACTATGCTGCGGGCTTGGTGATTTGTATTATAATCAGCCCAGCAGAAAATTTTACTTGTGCGAACGTTGCGGAGGATTGTTTGTACCCAACCTGTTTCTACCCGACTCACAAAAGGAAAAAGACAGATATCTGAAACACAACAATGATGTGAATGACCCTGGTTACCGGGCTTTTGCCATGCCTATGGCCAAGGCGGTAATGAGTACTTTTAATAACGAAAACACCGGGCTTGACTTTGGCTCAGGAACCGGACCGGTTGTATCAACCATTTTGCGGGAAAATAATTACCAGATCGAGCTTTACGATCCGTTTTTTCATCCCCACCCCCATCTTCTCGAAAAAACCTATGATTTTATTGTAAGTTGTGAAGTGGTAGAACACTTTTTTAAGCCCCGCAAAGAATTCCAGCTGATGAAGAGCCTGCTCAAACCCCACGGCAAGCTTTTTTGCATGACCGGTTTGTATAATAAAAGTATCGATTTCAGCACCTGGCATTACAAAAATGATTTCACCCATGTTTTCATTTACCAGAAAGAAACCATGGAATGGATCAGCGGGAATTTTGGGTTTTCGGGAATCGAGATTGATGGGGATCTGGTGGTGCTATCCAATTAATCAGGCACTTTACAATAAACCACATCAACTGAAGTCTGATGATCCCAAACCCAGTTTAGAACCATTCTAAATTAAAGAAAAAGTTGGTTTTTTCGTTTTTTTTTATATAATTGCATCGCATAATTATTTATAAACCAAAATCAATTAGCGATGAAAAAGAAATTTTAAACTTTGGGATTGTTTGTAGCGATGATTTTTACTGCTGCAAAACTAGCTGAAGCATGTACGACATATGTGATGACCTGTCCAAATGGAAGTCAACATTATGTGGTTGTATGCGATGAGTTGGATTATCAGGTATGGTCTGACCTCCTTTGCGGTAGGTAGTTTACATGGCAAATCTCTAACTTAAAGAATATCATTCCTTTTACATTAAATAGAAAAAGGAGTGATATTTACATTTATATTTTAGTAAAAAACACATATGACATATATCAGATTCATTTTTTTATGCATTTTTGCAGTTATTTGCAGCTTTCCATCTTTATCCCAGCAACCAGACCCACAAAAGGCAATTGATTATTCCCGATTGGAAATAGTTTACAAACTGACTTACCAACAAGACAGCACAGATTTAAATGATCTACGAATGGAATATATGATACTTTTAATTGGAAACAATAAAAGCATTTTCCTTAGTTACAACAATATGCAGTGGGATAAAAGATACAGGGAAGCAGTTGAAAGAAATCAGGTACAGGAACTATTTAGTAGCCAGGACAGACCCCCTGCCAGCAGATTTCGATATAGAATTTATAAAAACTTTCCGGATGGAAAAATTACTACTGTTGACCACTTACCAGGAAATCATTTTCTTTATGAGGAATACATGGACCAATTTAATTGGAAAGTAACAGGCCAGAGAAAATCAATATTAGGATTTGCAGCACAAAAAGCGACCACTTATTACGGAGGCCGGGAATGGGTTGCATGGTTTACAACAGACATCCAGTTAAGAGAAGGCCCTTACAAGTTTCATGGACTTCCCGGATTGATTTTAAATATTAGTGACACAAAAAATCATTATGTTTTTGAAATCGAATCCATTCAAAAAACAGAACCATCCCGTCCTATTAATTTTATTCAACGTCATTACATAAATACTGAGAGGGCAAAGTTTTTGCGAGCAAAAAAGAATTTCAGAAATGAAATCATAAACAGAGCTTATTCAGGAGACAACCCTACACAGACTCAAATTACTGCTGCATCAAACATTCTCCCAAGAAACAACCCTATCGAGCTCAAAGCTGATTAAGAAATAAATACTAATTGCCGAAAACTGCAAAAAATCTGAAAAACTAATTATTCAGTTATATATTTGAAATCATTTTGGAGATTAATTAGATTTATTGACTGAGAACCAGGGCTCTTTTTTAAAAAAACACAAATGACACTGTCGATGATAAGCCGGTTTGCCATAAATGAAAAGAATAAAGAAATAATACCTTTGGTGCATTGATTCGGAACATCCTAATCGGGTGATTTGCTATATTCGAAATATGTTCTTTGTTTTCTTGTTTTTATCGTTTTTGTTTGTTTGTTTGTAGAGATATTCCTATTCTGCAAACTAAAATTCAAAAAATTATGAAAAAGAAATTTTTAACTTTGGGATTGTTTGTTGTATTATTTTTTAGCTTTTTAAAAGTTGTGGATGCAGGTGACAGTAACTTTACATGCATAAAATTCATTACATCATGCGGACATCCTGCAGTGGCTTGCGGCTCTACAACAGAACAAATTATTAACATGGTGATACTTGCTGACAATTATTACTGCAACCCTTAGCAAACTAACTTTTACTTTTGTTTAAAAGAAAAATGCATACAATAATTTATTTTACCCCAAAATGTTCATAAATAGTATATTGAGTACATTTTGGGGGTTTTCTTCCCTATTAATGTTTAAAACAAATTTAACATGACTAACTATAAGTATTTTCATATATTAATCCTGGTAATCATCTTAATTGCTGGTCCAAATTCGAAAAATTTTGGCCAAAACTACAAAGTTCTTGATAACATTGAACTAATGGTATCATACGATTTATCTTTCAAACCTGATTCAACTGATGAAGAATTCATTATGAATGAGGAATATACACTTTTTATAGGTTCAAAAGTTTTTCAAAGCCAGAGTTCAAATTCTCTCATTCCAATATCCTACATCAAAGAAGATGATTTACAAGGATTCCTTAATGCTATGGCACAGGGTAAGATTCCTCAAACCAGATTTAACACTATACATTACATTAATTATCCGGAGGGAAGTATTACCACGCTGGAAAAACTCGCTTTAGATGAGTTCAAATACTTAATACCCATGGAAAGTTTAAATTGGTCTATACTCATGGAAAGAAAAACAATAGGCCGGTTTCAAGTGCAAAAGGCACAAACCAGATTTGGAGGCCGCGAATGGGTTGCATGGTTTACTACAGAGATACCGTATAGTGCTGGCCCATATTTGTTTCATGGCTTACCAGGGTTGATCATAAAAATCAACGATACCAGAGAGCACTACATATTTGAGTTAACTCATATTTCAGAACCTGAAATATTTAAAAACATAGAAATCCCGGGTAAATCTTTTAATGAAGTTTCGAAGGAGGAATTTTTCATATTACGTGATCGATTTAACCTTAATCCACATGCCAATATTATGCAATCCATTGAAGCCACAGGTAGTTCATTAACTTTCGATGATCCTGTTTCGGCGCAAAGGTCTGCAGATGAAGCCGCACGCCGCCGCAACAACCCCATCGAACTCAAGGCCGATTAATGATAAAATTACCAGTAGTTTATGTCCTTCCGAAATGACATAATAATATTGTTTTTCCTTTTAACTCTGCAAAATGTTTTGCCTGCTCAAACCCTTTTACAAGGCAAGGTATATGATGAAAATCATAAAGCATTGCAAAACATAAACATACTGGTTTATCCCAAGGATAGTTATGCGCTTATTGCATTTGGTATCAGTAACCGGGAGGGTGCATTTCGGATTACGCTGCAAAATCAGACTGACAGTCTTTGTATTGAAGCTACATCTGTTCATTACCGTAATGAGAAAATTTGCATTTCCAATACCAGTCAGGAATTTAATTTCAATCTTACACCCGAAACCAAAGACCTGGAAGAATTTGTGGTTCGTGCATCACCCATTGAGCAGCGTGGCGACACCATAAGTTACCTGGTTAGTACCTTTGCCCGCGAGCAGGACCGCTCCATTGCTGATGTATTAAAACAAATGCCAGGTATAGAAGTAGAACCATCAGGGAGAATTTTATACCAGGGAGACCCAATTCAACACTTTTATGTTGAGGGGCTTGACCTTATGGGTGGGCGTTACGGACTTGTAAGTAGCAACCTCCCCCATCGCTCGGTAGCAACAGTGCAAATCCTGGAAAACCATCA
>JAHYJP010000096.1 GCA_019429055.1 Bacteroidales bacterium | reverse complement strand
TACTGTGCTCATACCCGGAATATTATCAACTTCAATTACATTTGGATTTACCTTCTGTTCTACCACTACATTCAAATCGCGGTCAATTACTCTCATCCCTGCAAGTACGTTTGCACCTTCCAGTGAAATATAGTTGGGGCGTTCAATGTTAAATTTGATGTCAATTCCTGCATGGGTAGGAATCATCCGTGTATTGGCTACTACAGCAATCACTTCGCGTAGCCCGCCACCCAGATCTTTGGCAGTTATCTCAACTATTTCCAGTTTTGGAGTGTGATAAGCATGGAAAAGTGTGAAGGCTGTAAGTCGATGCAATTCCTGTTCGAGTAAAAAACCCGGGTTGTTGCGGATATAGTTTTTCTTAAAACCACCAATCTGAATTTTTCCGAACTGCGGGTGATCATAATCTTCCCAGGGCACAAAAGCATCTTCAAATAACAAATATT
The DNA here is from genome assembly GCA_019429055.1 of Bacteroidales bacterium. GTDB lineage: Bacteria > Bacteroidota > Bacteroidia > Bacteroidales > UBA7960 > SKVR01. The sequence continues at coordinate 14,437 of JAHYJP010000096.1, read as the reverse complement.
TGTCAAACGTAAAATAGTCTTCAGCAAAACCGCGGCTCCAGCCCTCAGGTTTTTCATTAAAAAGGTAATACCTGGAAAACATTTCAGAGGTAAAGGTGAATACTCCCCGCATCATATGAAACCAGTCGATCTGGCCACCATAAACCGTATAAAGATCCTTATGCACAATGAGATAGTCATAACCCGGGATGATCCTTTCACCCAACTCGCCCAATGCATCATATACCCTGATATCCGCCGGGAGATAATATTGAGAATCCTCGGCAGCACCGGGACCTCTCAATAACATGCCACCGGTATTATGGTGAGTAATAGAGCCGGCAATATTGGGATGAGCAATTACAAAATCGCGCACAGCTCTTGTTTCAGGCAGAGAGAAGGGGTAATGGTAGGAGCCCCTCTGCACATAGTCGGGTTGCCAGTTCCAGCCCCAGTCGCGGTTAGGATCGTAATAACCCACATCGCGGTCTTCATTGAGCCTGCCATCGCCGTCGCGGTCTATGCCTTCCCACCCCAGCAATTCCCATTCACCAAATTCACCCGGCGGGGCCATAACCATTCTGCGGGCATCATCAGGATCTGTGCGCCATTGCCCGTAAGGATTCTTTCTGCGCATTTGAGTGATGTGGCCATCGCCATTCAGATCGTCAAATCCATCTTCTCCTTTAAATCCGTCACCGTCATCGTCCAAAGGTATCGTGCCACTTCGCGGACTGCTTGAAGTATTGGGCTGGTTCATATAATGATCCCGCCCGTCGGGGTTCATTACCGGGAGAATATAAAAAACTTTGTCATCGAGCAGGCTGGTAATGAAATTATTTATACCATAGTTTTCAACCAGGTACCATGCAGTGTATACGGAAACTTCGGCAGTCTGTATTTCGTTGGCGTGTATATTGCCATCAATCCAGAATGCGGGTTTCTCTGTGTGTGGCTTATTGTTTAAGTTAGAAACTTTGAGCAGCCATAAATCACGACCTTCGTAGCTTTTCCCTATGGATTCCAGTTTTACCAGCTCAGGATGCGCCTCTTCCAATTGTCTGTAAATTTCATATAGTCCTTCATTGGTGTAATAACGATTCCAGATAATGGGTACTTTGGGATTGACCGGGGTTCCCGAAGCTTTGAAGAAATTGCCTATGGCACGTCCGTCAAGCTCCTGGGCCCTGGCGGGCAACAGAAAAATGATTATTGTGAGCGTAAGAATAATTCGGTTCATGATAGTTCGTTTTGTTTTTATTTATCCGGACCAGATTGGAACTTCTGTCCTGATCAATTTTTTATTTTACAATATCATTATGCGTCCTGAGATTGCAGACCAGTTTTTGCTTTTATGCGATAACTTTAGGCAACCTTGCTTTTTCAGTTATAAATCAACCCTTACCTCCTTAAATCCGGAAGCTTCTGCACCTACACGGATGGTAACACTGCCGCTCCCACGAATCAACCAGCTTCTTTCTTCTGAACTCCGGCCATCAATGGCTCCAATCACATCTACGGGTTTTCCGCTTAACATAGTTTGATTATTTCCCGGGCTGACACGCAACACGGTTTTTTGCATCCATCTTACCTGCTCTCCGGTCTGCGATGCAGTTGGGAAGGAACCCCGGTTAATAACATCCAGTGTAATACGAGTAAGATTGCGTCCCAGCTTTTCGGTTTTCAAATTTACAATGTCAATCTGAGGGCGCAGGTTTGCAACTTCCATTATAAAGGCAGTATGTTTTTCAGCGATTGAATCTACCATACTGTAGGGTGGGTTTTTCATTACAAATGGTTTTAGACCGCCAACTTCAACCTGCCTGCCCGGGAAATCGGGATGTTCAACAGGTGTCCAGGGAACAAAAACATTTTCAAGCTGCTGTTCTTCGGCCCATCGTAAAAATTTCAACTCATCACTTGAGTAATCGTCTTTTTCTGATTGGTCCGGTGAAGGGATTTCCCATCCCTGTGTAGAAAAACTGAAACGACCATAATGGAAATAGGCCCACTGGAAAAAATCGCCATCACTTCCGGGTGATGCAGGTGGAGCAGATTTTCCCAAATGATTGTTATATAAATGGCTGATCTTCTGGTTTATTGTAATATCTTTTTCTTTCCAGCCGGTGTGAATCCTTGCATTAGACTCCCTTTCATTGTAGGTAAGGGGTTTGCTGAGATTATTGGCCGGGCCGAAGCTGATCACTGCAAACACATTTTTTGCTTCAAAAAGAAAATCAGCGATTGCGCGGGTTTCAATTTCTGAAACTGCATGTTCACCGGCACCCCGTTCAAAGGCCGGGTATTTGAAAGTAAAATTGCGGTTGAAGATAACTCCTTCTTCACCATCTTCATTAAACCTGCCATCTTTATCATTATCAATGCCTTCGGAAAAAAGAAGGTATTGACCCCGTTCTCCCTTTTCAGGCCGCCCCTTTACCATGATCCGTTCGTCATCCGGGTGTTTCATCCATTCCCCGGTGGGGTCTTTGATACGCATCATGGTGATCAGGCCATCATTATTAAGGTCATCATATCCATCTTCACCAATTTTACCATCACGATCCAGATCGGTTGGGTTGGCATTTCCCAGCCGCTCATATCTGATGGGTCTGAAATATTGTTCGCGTGCATCGGGCGACATGTCAGGGAAAACATAAAAGCTAACCGAGTCAAGCAGGTTTCGTATTTTCTCGTCTCCCGATCCGGCAAGTAGCCTTTCTGCAAACTGAATAGCCAGTTCGCTGCCCAGCAGGTGATCTCCCGAAACGCCCCCAACTACAGCCAGTGCAGGTTTATTTTCAATATCGCCGGTGCCTATGGTCAGCAACCATATATCTTTATTGCCTTTAGTCCTGGCCAGTGATTCTACCTGTACCAGCCGGGGATAGGCACTGTAAAGGCTTTGAAGTCTTTGTCCAAGCTGTTCATGATTTGAATAGTCATATGGACCGGAAGATCCGGTTGAATAGGCTTTTTCTGAAGTAATTGTTATAACACATATCGAAAGGAAAAAGCTTAGAATCAGGAAGTAAGAAAGGTTTAATTTCATATGATCCGGGTTTGTTTTGGGGTTTTGAATTTTTAGAAAGTGATAAAAATAAACATTTAACACAACTATTTTATTTTATGAATTATTTTTTAATTAAAAGACTGATTAAATTAAGAAAAAATAACAATGATAAACATTTTGTAAATTATCAGACTGGTATTAAAGGAAAGATGACAAATACAAGAGTGAACCTTATTTACATTCATGAGGTCACGCAAAAATCCGGTTATATGCTTTATGAGTTGTGTACAGCCGTTGTTGAATATTTCTCATCTGAGAATTCTTCTTAATAAAAAAAGTCTCCTGAAACTTGATTGGTATCAGGAGACTTTTTTAGTAGCGGGGACGAGAGTTGAACTCGTGACCTTCGGGTTATGAATCCGACGCTCTAACCACCTGAGCTACCCCGCCGTTTTGAGTGGTGCAAAAATAGTAAAGAATTTTAAAATACAAGGAATAATTGTTAAAAGATTTTGATGATGGGCCGGCATTGATTTTATTACTTTTCATGATGCCGGAGGACTGGGCAGGCTATCTGTTGTAACCTTACCTTTCTTTTTTAGCCTTGCAAATTGTGAAAGCATTAGCCCCGAAATAACAATAATGATCCCCAGTATTTTACTTAAATCAATTTTTTCGCCCAGCAGGAAAAAGGAAAAAATTGCCGTGCAAACCGGAATCAGGTTGGCAAAGATGGATGTTCTGGCAACACCAATGTTCCTAACCGCTATGGTGTAAAACATAAATGCCAGAGTTGAAGCAAAAATGGCAAGCTTAATAAGTGCCCAGATCGCTTCAGATGATGGGCGGATGGTCTTGAAATCCTGGAAGTCAAGTATCAGGAATAATGGAAGAAAAAACAGTGCCCCCAAAAGGTTCTGGGTTTTGATAATGGTAGCAGAAGAATATTTCATGGCCAGTTTTTTCAGAAAAAGAATGTTAATCAGAGCCGAAACCACCGCAAAAAATAATAGAAGTACCCCCCTTGGAGATGCACTGAAGCGGAACTCGAAATCAAGTACCATGATCATAACGCCAAAAAAAGATATGAAAAAACCGAGGATATTAATTCCCGTTAGTTTTTCTCCGAAGGCAATGTAACCCAAAAAGGGGGTAAAAACAGGTATTGTAGCAATAATTACAGCCGCAATTGTGGGCGAAACCAACTGCAACCCAAAACTTTCTCCGATAAAATAAAAGAATGGTGAAAAAATAGATAACCAGATAAATGAACCATAATCTTTACGGTCAATTTTCTCTCTTTTTCCCATAAACCATAGCAGGGAATACAAAAAAACAGAAGAAAGAGAAAGTCTTAAAAACATGGTTGTAACAGGTCCATAAAACTCAAATACCACTTTCATCCAAACATATGAAATACCCCAGAATGAAACGGCTAGCAGGGTAAGCATATAAACCAGGTAAATATTCTTTTGCATCGTATACCGTTAAGAAAAACTGGGCAAACCTACATAATTTTTTCATGCTTTTGAAAGTATCAAAATGAAAATGTAGCAGCAACTGATAATTAAAGATCAGAAGATGGTTTTGGTAATATAAAATAAAGATTAATAAGTGAAAAAAACATACGAGAGTTGATAAAAAAATCTACAGAAATTATTAACAAATGGTTGAAAAATTATATCGTTATTATGATGTTATAGACGTTTTTTTTGTATATTGCACCAAAGCGAAAGCTCATAAAAATGATTGGTATGACTCCTCTGACTAAATTTACACTCGAGTATAACATTAAGGTATCCCCCAGGTTGCTTTATACTCTCATAAGCACTTCAGAAGGACTTGCACGGTGGTTTGCAGATAAAGTAAATGTGAATGATGACATTTATGAATTTGAGTGGGAAGGAAGCCAGCAAACGGCGCGCCTGCTGGAATCAAAAGAACCGGAGTTTGTCAGGTTTGAATGGACTGATGATTTTCATGAAGGTTTTATCCTTGAAATGCAAATCACTCATGAACCTGTTTCGGGTGAATCTGCATTGATTGTAAGCGACTTTTCTGAAGAGAATGATATGGAATTTACACAAATGTGGTGGAACACCCAGGTGGGCCGGTTGCAAAAAATGTTTAACAACTAAATAACCTGCTTCTCAGCTTAAATAGATGGAGCTTCAAGTTTAAACCAGTCTTTTACAAAATCAGTATAATCATCCGGGGCTTTATAATGCTTAAATTCATTGGTGCGGGTTATATGCCTGTAATCTTTCTGCCACTTCTTATGATTATTACTGATTTCTTTTATAGCTGTCATTATCGTATACAGCTCTTCGTCTGTCATTGTGGGATGTAATGATAATCTTATCCAGCCTGGCTTTTCTGATAAATCTCCGGTGCTTATTTTGTTGGTAATGCTTTGGGAGTGTTCGTAATCAACATTAAGCAGGAAATGACCATATGTTCCGGCACAGGCACAACCCCCTCTTGCCTGAATTCCGTAACGATCATTTAGCAGTTTTACAAACAGATTGTAATGGATATCATCAAAATAAAATGAGATAATTCCAAGTCTTTCCCTGGTATTATCAGCCAGAATTCTGAGACCTGGAATTTTATCCATCTCATCAAAGGCAATTTTCAGCAACTGATCTTCGCGTTTATGAATATTTTCAACTCCCATCTGATCTTTAAGATCAATGGCCAGGGCCGCTTTTATGGTCTGCAGAAAACCCGGGGTACCTCCGTCTTCTCTTAATTCAATATCGTCAATGTATTTGTATTCGCCCCATGGGTTGGTCCAGTCAACTGTTCCGCCACCAGGATTATCGGGGACTTCCGAATTGTAAATTGAAGAATCAAAAACCAGAACCCCGGGAGTGCCCGGCCCGCCTAAAAACTTGTGGGGTGAAAACAAAACCGCATCAAGTTTCTCCATAGGATTTGCCGGATGCATATTGATTTCGTCGTAGGGGGCCGATGCGGCATAGTCGATGAAACAGATACCTCCATGTTCATGCATAATGCGCGAAAGCTCGTAAATGGGAGTCCGGATTCCGGTTACATTTGAACAAGCAGTAAATGAACCTATTTTCAGTTTGCGGTCTTTGTGTTTTTCAAGTTCTTTTCGCAGCTCATCAGTATCAATAAGCATATCAGGGCCGGGCTTAATTACCACTACATCGGCAGTGGTCTCAAACCATGAAGTATGATTTGAATGATGCTCCATATGTGAAATAAATACCACAGGACGTTCAGTTTCCTGCACATATTTCCCTATAGATAGTTTTCCACAAATCCTTAATCCCAGAATGCGCTGAAATTTATTGATAACCGTGGTCATTCCGCTACCGGCAGTTATTATAACATCCTTTGGCCCGGCATTTACATGCTTTTTTATTTTTTTGTGGGCATAATGGTAGGCATTGGTCATCAGGATCCCCGTTTCGCTGGCCTCGGTATGGGTGTTGCCGACAAAAGGGCCAAACTTCTCCTGAAGGGTTTGCTCAATCGGGCCATACAACCTTCCGCTGGCAATCCAGTCGGCGTAAATAAGTTTCTGTATGCCATAGGGGGAAACAAATGTTTGATCTATGCCGATAATGTTCTTTCTGAACTTTTCAAAGTACTTTTCATTGATTACTAACATGCTGCAGGATTTTGGTGCAAATTTGCAAAAAATAAGTGGAATTGACACCAAAAACCTTTTAAGCTTGTGTATGTTATGCGATTTTCTGATAAGGGCCGGAATTGTTTTATTTAAATTATTAGTGCTGTTTTGTTTTACATAAATAATGTTATTTTTAGCAAACTAAATCAGACAAATCTTTAAACACCCGATTTTGCAACAGATTCAAATTGTTTTGAGAAGGATGAACTCATCTAAACAATGTTTTTACTTCAAGTGTTAAGTGGTTAAAAAATTTATCATCAGAATCATGCAGGTATAATTTTTGTAGTAAATAAAAAGTTGGTTTTGTAATATTAAAAAATATATGATAACACTTCTTTCATTTAAAAGCAGAATCAGATCAGGTAATATAATCATTGTGTTACTTTTTTTCTGGTTAATTGCGTCTGCACTCCCGGCATATTCGCAATATTTTGGTCGTAACAAGCCCAGTTACAGATCATTTGATTTCAAAGTTTATGAGTCGCCCAATTTTACGATCTATCACTATTTTGAAAACGACTCAGTTATCAATGCTCTTGCCAATTCATTTGAGAAATGGTATGTGCGTCACCAGCAGCTTTTCAAAGATACCTTTGAAAAACCCAGTCCGATTCTTATTTATGGGAACCATCCTGAGTTTCAACAAACCACAGCCATCGGAGGAATGATTGGCATTGGCACGCAAGGTGTAACCGAAGCACTTAAGAACAGGGTGGTTATTCCGGTACTTGAAACCAATGCACAAACTGATCATGTAATCGGGCATGAGCTTGTGCACGTTTTCCATTTCAGGGCATTATTTATTGATGACTCACTGTCTCTGAACTCCCTCCGAAACCTGCCGCTGTGGATGGTTGAGGGTATGGCAGAGTATTTTTCCATAGGCAGTGTTGATGGTCATACCGCTATGATCATAAGGGATGCGGTGGTTAATGATGATTTTCCTTCACTACGCGACATGACCCGCGATTTTTCCTATAACCCCTACCGCTATGGTCATGCCTTTGTGACCTTTCTTGGGCGCACCTGGGGCGATGAAGTAATTGCACCTCTTTACCGGGAAACCGCCAAATTTGGTTATGAAAGGGCCATGGAGAGAATTATTGGTTTAAATGCCAATACCGTTTCAAACTTATGGGAAAGTGCTACCAAAAACCATTTTGAACCATTCCTAACTGATAGCGCAATGCTACAGCCGGTTGGGCAACGAAGAATTGATGATTCAAATGGCGGTCATTTGAACATATCACCATCTCTCAGCCCCGATGGTACTCATATAGCATTTTTCTCGGAGAGGGATCTTTTCTCACTTGATTTATTTCTTGCCAATGCAGAAACCGGCAGGATCATCAGAAAACTTTCCAGCACCACCCGTAGTTCGGACATCGATGCATTTAACTTTTTCGAATCGGTTGGAACATGGTCGCCCGATGGTTCAAAGTTCATTCATGTGGCCGTTAAGCAGGGGCAAAACCAGTTAGTTGTGGTGGATGTAAACCGCCCTCGTCGCACAAGGCATATTGCAGTTGATGGTGTTCCTTCGCTGAATAATCCCACATGGTCGCCCGATGGGCGTTATGTTGTATTCTCAGGACTGGTAGGAGGTATAGGTGATCTTTATATGCTTGATATGGAAACCAATGATGTTGAAAGAATAACCAATGATCGTTATTCATACATACATCCCACATGGTCACCCGATGGGAGGTATCTTGCCTTTTCTACGGATTTGTTGCCCGGAAATAACAATATTGATACACTTAGTTATTCCTTCAATCTGGGTATTATGGATATGAAAAGTCCTGAACGAACTGTTCGTGTTCTGGATGTTTTTCCATCGGCGCAGAATCTTAATCCCCAGTTTGACCCAGATCAGGAAGGGTTGTATTTTCTTTCCAACCGCGATGGATTCAGGAATCTTTATTACTTAAGGTTTGATGATGGCACAGTATCGCAGCTTACTAATCTTTACACAGGAATTAGTGGAATCACTCATCTTTCGCCTGCCATAAGTGTTTCAAGAAATACCGGCGAAGTGGCATACAGCCACTTCAGCAAGGGTAAGTATTTTATTTATACGGCTGAAAAGGATGATTTCACATTTACGGAAGTTGATCCTTATGATATTAATATGGATGCAGCAACTTTACCACCATTCAGCCGCTCATCAGTACCCTTGGTTGACGATTTTCTGAAAAAGGAAAGAAGGGACAGCGTATTCCCGGTTGATTCTTTTGAAGTAAAGCCTTTCAGCCCACAATTTGGACTTACCTATATCGGAAGCAGTGGAGTGGGGGTGGCGACCAGTCGTTTCGGTACCGGAATGCAGGGTGGAGTAGCCATGATGTTCAGTGATATAGTGGGTCATAACCAGTTGTTTTCAGTCCTTGCAGTAAACGGAGAGATATATGACTTTGGGGGGCAGTTTGGTTATGTAAATCAAAAACATCGCATAAACTGGGGAGGAAGTGTGTCGCATATTCCCTATCCTTTTGCATTTTTGAGATTTCAAAACATTGAACAGGATGGCCGAGAGTATCTCGATTATCAATATGTCATTCAGCGAACCTTTGAAACCCAGTTTGGTGGGTTTGCCTATTTTCCCATTTCCACCACACGAAGGATAGAATTGTCTGCCAGTCATGCCTGGTATTATTTCCGGCAGGATATTTTCCATACATATTATGATCGTCTCACCGGATTTTACGCCGGTCAGGACCGCAGCCGGGGAGATACACGTGAAGGATTTAACCTGCAAAGGGTAGGTCTGGGTTATGTTGGCGATAATTCCTACTTCGGAATGGCCTCACCTATGACAGGCCACCGTTACAGATTCAGCCTTGAAAAAATGTTTGGAAAAGTGGATATGTATTCCGGCATTGCCGATTACAGAAAATATTTCTTCAGGCATCCTTTCAGTGTTGCTTTCAGAGCTTCCCATTTCGGGCGTTATGGAAAAGATGCTGATAATGACCTCTTTTATCCTCTTTATCTGGGTTTTCCAACTTATATGCGTGGATTTGATTATAACTCCCTTGCCCAGATAAGCGACAGGATACCAGGCGTAGAAAGCCAGGAAGATTTCAGCAGATTTCTTGATAACCTTATAGGAACCAGAATGCTTCTGGGTGGTCTTGAATTAAAGGTACCCTTCACCGGACCTGAGCGCCTCGCTTTGATCTCAAGTGGGTTTTTCTTTACCGAACTGGGATGGTTTCTTGATGCAGGTATAGCCTGGAGAGAAGGTCAAAGCCTTGGGTTTAATTTAACAAACAATACCCAAAATGAAAGATATGCCGTATTCAGCACAGGACCATCCCTTCGCATTAATCTTTTTGGTGCGTTGATACTTGAGCCTTATTATGCTATTCCTTTTACGGTTGATACAAGATTAAAAGGTGTATGGGGACTGAATTTCTGGCCGGGATGGTGATTTGGTTTATGGGTTTATAAGTTGATAAGTTTTAATATATCAGAAATTAAAAGAAGGGGGTTGCAAATGATTGCAGCCCCCTTTAGTTTTTGGTTTTTATTACCAGGTAGTATATTTAATGTTCTCCATGCATCAGCTTTCTGATAAGAGGAGCTAAAATGAGCGCCAGAATAGCAGTACCGATGGCTACGAATCCAATGGTAGAAAACACATTGGTATAGGATAACAAAGAACTGAATGCATCAGGTTTTCCTGTTATTACATCCGGCGAAAGACCGGTCACTCTTTCTGCAATTCTGTCAAGGACACCCCCGTTGGAAGTAAATTCGCGGGTTGTAAATTTGGCTATTATTCCAGCGATGTATTGGGCAAATGACATGGAAAGGAACCATACTCCCATCATAAAGGATACAACCTTTGCCGGTGATAACCTTGTAACCATTGATAATCCTATTGGACTAATAAATAGTTCTCCGGTTGTGATCAGAAAGTATCCAATTATCAGGAATGATAAAGGAACAAGACCTGTTTCAGAAGCAAACCTGGCACCTAGTGCAAATACAAGAAATCCCAATCCGAGTTGTGCTATCCCGAAGGCAAACTTATAGGGTGTGTAAGGATTCATTTTCATATTTGCCAGCCAGGTCCATATCATGGAAAAAGGTATAGCAAGTACAATAATAAACAATGGATTGATACTGTTGCTTTGCTCAGCATTCATAAATAATAGGTTCACATTCTTATCTGCAAATAGCGTAATTGTGCTTCCTGCCTGTTCGAAAAATGCCCAGAATACAGTGCTGAAGAAAGCCAGGATAAAAATTGCGATAATTTTTTCACGCTCAATTTTTGTTATCTCAATGAAAGATTTGCCAACAATAACCACCACCAGCACAAGAATGGCATACAAAAGGTAACCTGCAAAATGGCTCCTGTAAATCAGGAATGTAAGAAGAGGTACAGCCAGGTAAGACAGCAAAACCGACCAGGATGCATTGGTAATTCCATAAGCTTTTTTCTCTCCAAGTCCGGTAACAGGTCTTTCGCCATTCTGTCCGAAAGTACCATTTTTTATACCTATCTGGAATACGACCAAACCAAGCAGGATACCTATACCTGCAAGGCCGAATCCATAAACTCTTCCGTACAGTTCTGCAACTGCCCCGCAGGCAAGTGGGGATATAAAGGCACCTAAGTTGATACCCATATAAAAAATTGTAAACCCTGCATCGCGGCGGGGATCTCCCTGCTTGTATAAACCACCCACCATTGAAGAGATATTGGGTTTGAACAAACCATTTCCGGTTACCAGAAACCCAAGACCGGCATAAAAGAATAGCTCACTTCCAACTGCCATCATGAAAAGTCCGATGGCCATCATAATACCTCCATTGAGAATTGCTTTACGATACCCAAGGTATTTGTCTGCAATCATACCTCCGATAACCGGTGTGGCATAAACAAGTGCACCAAATGCAGCATAAATTTCGAATCCGCGTGGCTCCGCACCAGCTCCCATGTCAACATAAAGTTCCCGTACGATATACAAAACCAGCAAGGCACGCATACCATAATAAGCGAATCTTTCCCATAGTTCGGCAAAGAAAAGATAGTACAAAGCTTTTGGATGTCCCTTTTCCATTTAATTACAGTTTAAGTTGAATATTTTATTGAATTGATGATTAATTGAGAATAACGAGAATATCAAAGCCTCGCAAAGATAAAAAACTATTCATTCATAGGTTTAAGGAAAAGAAATTTGGAAAAAAAAAGTTTTGAACCGGTTCTCAGAATCTGAGTCGCATCTGGGCCTTGATCTCTGTACGGGAGTTTCCGTCAATTAAATCCAGTCCGCTGCCGATCTGGTTCCTGTTGGTGTAAACGGTTTGTGCAAGGCGGGCCTGTATATCCAGATTTCGGTTTACCCGATATCTGGCAACAATATAAGCTCTGTGCCCTTTATCTGAATAAAAAGGAAACGAGAAAGCATAAAGTACATCATTTTCGTAAGCATAAATGCGGGCATCAAAGCCATCAGTATCAAAAATGGCATAGCGTGCAGTTATGGCCCATGGGCTGGCAAGGCTTCGAAATGCAACATCCTGGTAAATGAGATATCCGTTTTGTTTTTTTGGGCCATGCTCAAAAAATATCAGCTCAACCCGGTTTCGAAAAGTAAAGGACGGACTTACCGGATAGCTTGCATGCAATCTTATATTCTGCCTTTTCACATCATCCAGATAACGGATAACATTCTCATCGGGTGAGTTTAAAGGTTTGTTTTTGATGCGGTAGCGGGCGTACATTTCAATTCTTCGTTCGGGCCGGTAGTTTAGCTGCACCAGGTAGTCATACCCTCTTGATGGCGCGTAGGTTCTGAACTTCATCCATGGGAATGAAAAATGATCGGCATAGGCATTCAGTGTCCAGGCCCTCGAAAAGCGTGCATTCAGACCCAGGTATAATCCATTTTCATTCACAACCCGCGTATTTTCCGAAAATGCCACACTGAGCAACGACTGGTAATCTTTACTGAACCTTCGATGCAGAATACTCATGGATAGTCTGGGATCCAGACTCATCATCACGCCATTCAGAAAAGCAAAACCGCCGTTCTGGCTGGTTGCTGCTTCACCGAAAAAGTTAAAGTTTCTCACTATGTAATTGTAATCAGCTCCCACAGCCCAGTTGGTACGGTCATTGAAATCAAACTGGTTGTAGAAGGAAAGGTTTCTCCTGAATTCGGCACCCAGCTCCATATAATAACCGGTAACCCCGATATGGAAATTCTGCCTGCGATAGGTGAAATTGGATCCCATGAATGTTTCCTGAACTGCGTTTTTATTTTCCAGCTCCCGGGGGGTGCGATGGAGCCCGGTTTGTTGCAGGCTGGTGATAACCAATGCTTCCTGCATGATGGTGTCAAATTCAATTACATTGGCATCGCGGCCTTTGCTGGAATAAAAGCCTGTGAATTCAAAATTTCCCAGCGTAACAGTGGTTCCTGCGCCGCGCATAAAATTATTCTCATCTACTGAAGTATATGGGCGCAGTCCCAAACCGTTTTTCTTCACATTAACAGCCTCGCTGCTTTTCCCAAACGCAAGTCCCGACCAGAGCGTCAATCCCTGTCCGAATTGCACCTGGTAATCACCCACTGCCAATGATTTGATTCGTCCGGCATCTCGCAGATAAAAATGGGCTGAGTAATAGTCAAAACCATAGGGCTGGCTTCCCCTGAAGAATTCTTCTCCCGGATCTTTCTCTGCTGTTATTCCGATACTCAGATTGTTGTAGTATGAAAACCGATACCGCGAATATAAACGATAAGGGCTACCCAGGTAACGTGCATTAGGGTTTGCTTCAAGCTCTTCCGGCTCAATGGGGGAGAAGCCTCTTTGTTCTTCAAAAAGTTGCTGATAGCGAAGAAAATACTGGCTATTGCCACGTTCTAGGATATCGCTGATGTTAAACCGGCGCCTTTCAACAACTTCGCTTACGGTAACAAAGGGTTGAATCTGCCGGATAGTTTCCAGGTCAAACCCATCAATGGCCTGCAGCTCCATCATGCTAATCAGGTTTCCAAACCGGTTGCGGTGTTCAATAAGGTTATTAATCTGAATGTCATTCAGAAAAAAAATCCTTCGCAAATCTTCGGCACTTGCAGCGTTGAGATTAAGGGGGCGTTGCCGCAGTAACTCCAGTTCTTCAATCAGTTCTGTGGCATCAATTTCCTCATCACTTTCTTCAATAAGGCTTTCAACTCTCTGATGAAAGTCATCATCTTCAACAATTTGCTCTGGTGGTTCAACAGGGGGTGGTGTTTCTTGCTGCTGGCTGTATAAAGGATTGAAAAGAAGCAATAATCCGCAGAAACCTGAAGCAAGACAGAATTTGATTAAGTTGTTTTTTTGAAACGGGTGCAACATAAGTCTTCATTATTTAAAATGGTAAATAAAACTCAGTTGCGGTGAATAACCCAAAATATGATGGAATGATGTGGCAACATCAATATTCAGATTTCCCAGCTCCAGCCCAAATCCGAAAGCATTGGTTGTGGGATTGGTTCCTATACCACCTCTTATATAAAGCGGATCGGAAATGCGGTACTCAATGCCTGTGCGGAAAACAGGGTTCAGATTGACACTTTTTTCAGTTTCAACCACCACAATTACCCTATCTGAAAATTCATAGGAAAGTCCGGTACGGAATATTGTGGGAATCCTTTCATTGGCAAAATCTGCAATTTTTGCACGGGTGGGGTTAAACAGATGCACACCAATACTTAACTCCGGAAGAATATGAAATATGGCTCCAAGCTCAAAGGTCAGATTACCTTTTCTTC
>JAHYJP010000343.1 GCA_019429055.1 Bacteroidales bacterium | reverse complement strand
CCTCGAACTCATTGGATTTACAAATTGGATGCGAAATTTTGATGAAACCAGCTTCTTCAAAAAAACCATTTTAGTGGTGAACCGCTTTGATAAGGACCTTGATTTTTTCAAAGAAAGTTTTTCGTCTGAGCCTAATAGCTCAGGTTATATGCTTCAAATCAACCAGGCGCAACAAAACCTGCTGGTAAAAATTTCAACCAATAGTGTGTTGGAGAAAGAAGTAAATCTGACTATCTCAAAAAATGGTAAAGCTCTAAAAGAATTTCCTATAACAATACCTTCTAAAGAACCTGTTGTAAGGGAAATTTCAACTGAAAATCTTGGGCATGGTGTTTATATTTTCAGCCTTAAAAATCAGCATGGTAGTATTTTGGCAGAACGAGCCAGATTTGTAGATAAAAGACCTGTTGCAAATGCTCATTACTCGTTAAAGAATTCAGAATTCGGAGCCAGGGAAAAAGTGGCATTGCAGATTCAGCTTGAGGACAAAGAAGATACCCTCGACTGGGTATCTGTTTCAGTTGTACAAAGTGCCCTAAAAAAAACCAAAAGTGTAAATTACAAATTATCTTTTGAATCGCCTGATTTGATTCTGCAAAACGGTTCTTCTGTAGCCAACCCTTCAGCCGGTTCGGGAAATCATTTCATTTATTTTAAAGAAACCAGTCATCTAACCCTCAATGGCAGGATTACAGATGCAACAACTCAAAATCCGGTAAATGGTGCAAGGATTATTCTGAACATCCCTGATACCATTGTAAACCTGCAATATTCAAATTCAAATGCTGACGGGCTTTTCACTTTTTTCCTAAACAGTTATTACGACGACCGGGAGATATTTCTTACCCCAGATCCTGGAACTATTTCAGGCGATGTCAAAATTGAGATCTTCGACAAATTTGATTTTAAAATACCATTCAAACCTGAAACTTTTTGTTTACCAACTTCATACCGTGAGGCAATTATCGAAAATCAGAAAATAGTTGAAATTAACAAAGCATTTGGAATATCGGCGCAAATTGAAAGCCCTGAAAATACAATCAGGGCTGAGCCTCCCCGGGTTTTTTCAAATCCGATTTATTCAATAAATACCGAGGAATTTATTCCTCTTGAAAACCTTCAGGAAATCGCACTTGAAATTATAGGCCCATGGAGGATACGCAGAACCCGGACCGGAACCTCTCATTCGCTTGTGAGCAATTCCACCTCTAACACCATTGCCGGAGTTCCTGTTTTGTTTATCGATGGCATCATTACCTATGATATTGAGCCTTTGCTTCCATTAAACTCAAGGCAAATAAAAACTATCGAACTACTTAACCTTGAATGGAAACATGGCGATATGCATTTCCCGGGTATTGTATCCATTTTCACAAAAAACGAATCATTTCGCGAACTCAAACTTCGACCAGCCCCAACAAGATTTTTTAATACTGCACATCAGTTTCCGGCCAGATTTGTGTCACCTGCCCATAGTAATGATGACCCACTTGATGGCACACCCGACCTGCGACCAATGCTTTACTGGTATTCGGGCCAACCAACAGCAGAAAAAGGGTCTTATGAGTTTACATGGTACACCGACGATCTGCCTATGGATTACCTAATTAGCATTGATGGGAAAACCCAAAATGGAAATCTGATAAAAATTGAAATTCCGCTTTCGCATGAAAAATAGTGTTTTATCCCATTCTGCTTCGCAGTTAAACACCTGTAAACCATTCATTGTGCCAATGCTGTTGCTCATGGCTTTCAATCAATTGCTTCTTGCCGAAGCGTTGGGGAAAAATCCCGGACAGCCCGAGCCAAGGCTGTCTGGTGAGGTATTCAGGGTTTCAACTGAAACTATCGGAAGCCCTTTTTTTTACGACCATTGGTCTCCGGGAGTGGTTGTATTGGTTTCAGGGGAAATCATTGATGATCAATTGCTCATGTATAATGGTTATATCGATGAACTTATTTATCA
>JAHYJP010000342.1 GCA_019429055.1 Bacteroidales bacterium | reverse complement strand
AAAAGTACTTTGAAGTCTTTCCAGTTCGGTTTCACGGTCTTGCAAACGGTTCGAAATCTCGGCCCGGTCAAGGGTAGCTACCCAATCTCCTGCTTTTACATTGGTTCCCTCAGGTATAAGCTCACTGATCTGCACATTCCATAGGCCAACGGTTCGCAAACCTGAAGGACCCTGAATATTCTCAGAGTTTTGAGTTTCAAGCTCACCACTGGTAAATACGCTTATTCTGAAATTACCTTGCTCAACGGGGACCTTAATGTTTTCGGGACCAACCGCCTCAGTGCGCAGTATTAACCATAAAGCTCCGATAATAACAATCAATACCGGAATTATTATAAGCTTTTTATTATGCATGGTACATATTTATTTAGAATCATTTCCAAAATTCAAAATTATGCAAATTTCCGCTTTTCATACCAATTACATAACGTATCAGGGATAATTTATAGTTTATTAATAACCTTTTCTGTTCAGCGTAAGATCAGATATATTTAGCTTAATCGAAAAACATAATATCCCGGGTTATTAACAAAAAAACAAATGTTTCATTTTTTTTAGTTAATATTTGGAATTCTAATTTTATTTTATTTATCTTTGGTCTAAATAAAAATAAGCAATCAAAAAAAATAATCCGACTACTATGAAAAAATACATCTTAACATCCGTAATGAGTTTATTTCTGATTGCAGGAACCAGCATTCTGCTTACTGCAACAGAAACCGAGAGAAAAGAGAAAACTTCAACGTGTTGTTCTTCAGAGAAAACTGCTGAAGTTACCAAAACTGCTGAAGCTGCTTCCTGCTGCTCAAGTATATCAACCAAAGCCAGTGCAGAATCTTCAGATGTACAAATGATTCAAACCAGCACCAGCAGCGCAGCTGCTTCAGGTTGCACAGGAACCTCAACCACTGCAGTAAGCAGCTGCTCAGGTTCTTCAGCAACAACCATTCAGGCTTCAGGCCCGCAGCCCGGTGAGTGCACAAAGGTACCTTCAGGTATCAGGTCACAGCAGGCTAACAGCGACAAATAGAATTCCCTCTTAATCAAATCTCCAAATACTGTGCTTTTTTCCCTGGCTTCTCCGGAAGCCGGGGTTTTTTTATGCTTTCCCTGATCAGGAGTGAATAACCCAATTACAATCAACACAAGAGGTTAATGCGTTAAAACAAAAACATACAATCAAATATTTAAAAATCCTATCTTTGACTCAATAAATCTCAAAATATGGAAACTTCTAAAACCGAATATCTGGGTGGTTACCGCACACAGGCAACGCACCTGCTTTCATCACAAACCATAATTACCGATGCTCCTCTCGACAATAACGGCAAAGGGGAAGCTTTCTCTCCCACCGACCTGGTAGCAACCGCTTTAAGCAGCTGCATGCTTACCATCATGGACATGACAGCAGTTACGCATAATTTTTCACTGGAAAGGGCGGCGGTTAAAACCACGAAGATTATGGCATCCAACCCTCGCAGAATTGCTGAGATCATCATTGATTTCGATCTGACAGGGAGCAATTACACAAGCAAACAGAAAACCATTCTTGAGAATGCTGCCAAACATTGCCCTGTTGCCAAAAGTATACATACGGATATTAAAGTTGTAACACATTTTCACTACTGAAATACAAGCTATGTTTCCAGAATTGAAAGCCGGTATTAAAGGAAAGGCTGAGCTAAAAGTATCAGAAAAGGATACTGCCAGGATTTACGGCTCAGGGCTTGTGGATGTATTTGCCACCCCTGCCATGATAGCTCTGATGGAGAAGGCAGCCCATACAAGTATAAGTGAGTTCTTGCCTGAAGGTTTTATAACTGTTGGTACTGAAGTAAATATAAAGCACATTAAAGCAACCAGGCCCGGAAAAAAGGCATGGGCTGAATCAGAATTGATTTCAGTGGAAGGCAAAAAGCTCATCTTTACCATTGAAGCATTTGATGAAGATGGGAAAATCGGATTCGGTGAGCATACACGGTATATCGTTGTTGAGAAAGATTTTTTAGTATAAGCATTTAATGACATATTTGCCTCTCGCA
>JAHYJP010000095.1 GCA_019429055.1 Bacteroidales bacterium | reverse complement strand
GAAGTAAGGCTTCTGATAATTAAATGCATGCTTCAAGAAAGAAAACCAGATCGACATTATCCTAGAAAAACAAAGCAAGGCAAGTATAGTAAATACAAATAAAAGCATTAAGTTAGCACCATTACCTTAAAAGGGGGAATTGGCCTGCATTACTTCGGTCTTCTGACTTCGGTCTCCCTTATTCTACCACTTCCCTCCGGCTCCACCCCCTCCAAATCGTCCGCCGCCGAATCCACCAAAACCACCTGTACTTCCACCACCAAAGCCTCCCCTTCCCGGACCAAAACTACCACGGCCGGAGCTGAAATTACCGAAAGAACCTCTGCTACCCCGACTACCGTGGCTTAACAGCCAAAAAAGAGTCCAGAAAGGAATACTTTTTCCAGGGCTGGCATAATTGCGTCGCCTGCGGGACAAGAAGAAAACCAAAAGAATAATCAAAATAAAAGGTACAAAAACAGCACCCGGAGGCACTTCTTCCTGCTGCGCATATTCACTTGCAGGAAATTCGCCTGCTGCCAGCTGCATTAAAACATTGGTGGCATTATCAAGCCCCTGAAAATAATTTTCACTGCGAAAAGCAGGTAATACTTCATTTTCAACAATCCTTTTGGCAGTAATATCCGGGATTACTCCTTCCAACCCATAACCCACAGCAATGTATACATCTCTTTTCTGCGGAGCAACAGTAACCAGAATACCATTTTCAAAGCCAGCCTTGCCTATTTCCCATGCCGTACCTAAACGTGTGGAGAAATCGGCAATCTCTAAACCATACAGATCGTCAGTGATGATAATTGCTATCTGGGTCTGGTGTGTGTTTGCATAATTAACAAGTTTGCTCTCCAAAGTGCTAACCTGGGCTGTTGTAAGTAAATTTTCAAAATCATTAACAAGCCTGGGTGGTGAGGGTTGAGGCGGAAGCGCCTGTAAACTGCCAATTAAAAAAATAAAGACAAAAATCAATAAATATTGAGTGATCTTATTGGTGTATATAATAATTTGCTGCATCATTTCGCTGTGGATATTTAGAGAATTTGCAAGTAAAATGAAAGAATCTGAAAACTATTTAATGAATTAACTTCCGAATGATATATCATCGGGCAGTTCGTTAACATCATCAGTCTGGTAAGGAAACCATTGCTTCAGTTCTTTTCCTGCCAGGGTAATACCTTCAATCAGGCCTTCAGCAAAAAGTCCTTTCTTGAAATGTTCAATTATTTTTTCTTTGGTAGACTCCCAGAAATTCCCGGGTACTTTTGCATTTATTCCCAAATCACCCAATATGGCAAACTTATGGCTTTTGAGGGCCACATAAAATAAAACACCATTGCGCTGTTCTGTTTGGGCCATACCCAGTTTATCAAAAACAGTGGCGGCCCTGTCAAGAACATCGCCATCGCATGTATTTTCAACATGTACCCGAATCTCTCCGGATGTTTCCTTTTCTGCCTGCTGAACAGCCTGCTTAATGGCTTCCTTTTGCTCTTTGGTGAAAAAATCAACAGCTGAATTGCCCATGATTAAAACTCAATTACGGGTGGAACATCAGAACCAACTCTGGCTTCAAAGGTTGGTTTTCTTTCAAACCCAAAAATGGAAGCATAAATATTTTTCGGGAAGCGCCGGATATCAGCATTGTAATCTCGGGTAAGTTCAATAAATATTCTTCGCTCATTGGCAATCCTGTTTTCGGTACCTTCAAGCTGAGTTTGCAGTTCCAGGAAGTTCTGGTTGGCTTTCAGGTCGGGATATCTTTCCACAACTACCATTAATCTTGAGAGTGCACTTGATAAACCTTGCTGAGCCTGTTCAAACTGCTGCAAGGCCTCGGGAGTAAGATTGGCTGGGTCGATATTGACCGATGTAGCCCTGGAACGGGCTTCCACAACCCCTTCAAGGGTTTCGCGCTCGTGAGCGGCATAACCCCTTACTACGTTTACAAGATTAGGTATGAGGTCGGCACGGCGCTGGTAAACATTCTCTACCTGGGCCCATTGTCCTTCTACAGCCTCTTCCATAGTAACCATGGTATTGTAGTTACCACGAATACTGGAATAAATAACCAAAACCACCAGTACAATAATACCGATGGTTATCCATTTTTTGTGTTTTGCTTCCATTTTTTTATGTTTAGAAATTGCATCAACTTTTCCACTTTTAAATCAAATCCACGCTACGCTTGATAAAGGTAGTGAGCTTTTCACCTTTCAGCAAATTTTTTGAAAGCATGGCCAGATCAATGAGCTGACTGATCAGTTTAGACTGACTGGTCTCATCCGTTTCATCAATGATTTTCGAGATGGTGGGATGATTGGTGTTGATTACCAGGTTATAAGTGTCGGGCATATTTCCCATATAACTCATTCCACCACCCAGGGCTGACATATCTTTCATGCGGCGCATGAACTCAGGCTGGGTAATAAGCATGGGCTGGTCGGTTTCACTCAGATTTTCGAATACAACATGGAAGGTTTGATTTTCCAGCTGTTTCTCAACCAATGGCTTTAGTTTTTCTTTCTGCTCATCACTAAGTTTTGATGGCAGCTCATCTTCCTTTTGGATAAGTTTTTCCACAACATCAGCATCAACCCTAACGAAACTTACATTTTCCAGTGTGGTTTCGAGCATATTGATAAAGTGGCTGTCGATGGGAGTTTCCATAAGCAACACATCATAACCACGTTCTTTGGCTGCATTAATAAAGCTATGCTGCTCTTCCTTCTGTGTTGTGTAAATATGTACTACTTTTTTGTCTTTATCAGTTTGCTCAGTCTTTATATGATTAAGATATTCTTCAAAAGTAAAGTACTTGTCATCCACATTTTTCAAAAGGCAGAATTTCTGTGCTCTTTCCTTGAATTTTTCATCGGAGATCATACCGTACTGGATAAAGATCTTGATATCGTCCCACTTTTTCTCAAAATCTTCGCGGTTGTTTTTGAAAAGTTCTTCAAGCTTATCAGCTACCTTTTTGGTAATGTGGCCACTGATTTTTTTCACATTGCTGTCGCTTTGCAAAAAGCTGCGGGAAACATTGAGAGGAATATCAGGTGAGTCGAGCACACCATGCAAAAGTGTCAAAAAGTCAGGAACAATACCTTCAACCGAATCGGTTACAAAAACCTGGTTGCTGTAAAGCTGTATCTTATCGCGCTGAACTTCAAAGTTTTGTTTTACTTTAGGGAAATACAGAATCCCTGTCAGGGTAAAAGGATAATCCACATTCAAATGGATGTTGAACAGCGGTTCTTCAAAAGTAAGCGGATACAGTTCCCTGTAAAAGGATTTATAGTCTTCGTCTTTAAGGTCGGCCGGTTTTTGTGTCCAGGCAGGCTTAGGATTGTTAATGATACGTTCTTTTTCAACAGGTACCTGCTTATCTTCACCTTTTTCATCCTTTTCGGTTTTGTATTCGGTTTCCTTACCGAAAAGAATCTCAACCGGAAGGAACTTGCAATACTTCTTCAAAAGCGCCAGAATACGGCTTTCTTCCAGAAACTCTGTTGAATCATCCGCAATGTGCAAAACGATATCGGTCCCCCTGTTTTTTTTCTTAATATCAGAAATCTCAAATTCAGGATTTCCTTCGCACTCCCATTTTACGGCCTTGGCACCCTCCTGCCATGAAAGTGTTTTGATTTCAACCTTTTTAGCCACCATAAAAGATGAGTAGAATCCCAGACCAAAATGACCAATAATGCCATTGTTCTCACCGGCAGATTTTACTTTATCAATCCATTCTTCTGCGCTTGAAAAGGCAATTTGATTGATATATTTTTCCACTTCATCAGCCGTCATACCGATGCCTTTATCGCTTATGGTAAGGGTTTTTGCTTTGGGATCCAGTTTTACTTCAATTCTGATATCGCCCATATCTCCTTTGAATTCACCCATGGAAGAAAGGGTTTTCAGCTTTTGAGTGGCATCAACAGCATTGGAAATCAATTCGCGCAAAAAAATCTCGTGATCTGAATAAAGGAATTTTTTAATGATAGGAAAGATATTCTCCGTTTGAACGTTAATTTTACCTTTTCGCATGGCTTTCAACAGTTTATAAGTTTAACTTTATTATTAACCGCTGTGGGATTGTCAAAGGTTGTGCCAGTAGCTGAATACTGCCAAATTGACTGCCTGAAATATGTAATTCTATTTGCCTGAATTATTTAAAAGAATTATTAATAAGTGTGTTAACTTAATAAACTTTCTGAATTTCTGTCATTGGATTCATTTTTTCCTTTTCTTTGCAAAAAAGCAAACCTCCTTCCTGTAACTTTTTTATTTCGGATTTTTATGGATTGGCGTCGCGGGAACGGGGAACAGATAAATAAGTAAGCAAAAGGATTAGAAGGATAAACAAAAGGCATTCCGGGTATTAGTCCCGGATTATTTACTTCACAAAATGAGAAAACTTTTCTTCTCCAAAAAAAGGAGATACAGTATTATTCTCTTTTACGGTTTTTTGATTGGCGTTGTTTTTATTATACTCTCGTCAAGGGTTATGGATTACACATCCACCGACCCCTTTTGCATGAGTTGCCATGTGCATCCGCATGCCGAGGGAAACTGGAAATTATCAACCCATTACGATAACAAATCAGGTATAGTTGTGCATTGCGTGCAGTGCCATCTACCCCCATCCGGCACAGTTCATCATTTTACTGCCAAAGCCGTTACCGGTCTTCGCGATGTTTACGGAATGGTATTTAAGGATACCGATAAGATCAACTGGGAGGCTAAACGCCAACTTTCGGTAGCAGTAAAACATACCTATGAGGAATCCTGCATCAGTTGTCATCAGAATCTTTTCCCGCTGCAGCTTTCAGAGGATGGCATGCATGCGCATTTACATTATGACAACAATCGTGAAGAGCTGAACTGCCTGAACTGCCATCTGCATGTGGGTCATTTTTCTGAACATGCGCAACAAACCATTGATTTCGGTTTGGAAAAAATGGTGGCTATAGATGCTGAAACTTTTACTGAAACGGCAGAAGTATTGGAATTCGAAAGATTTACAGAAACCCTTCCAGGTACTTCAATAGCTTTTGATATGTTACCCATTCCGGGAGGGCAATTTACCATTGGCAGTCCGGAAAATGAACCTGGCAGAAGGGATAATGAAGGTCCTCAGCGTAATGTTGAAGTAAGCCCGTTCTTTATGTCGGAGATCCAGGTTAGCTGGGATATGTACATGGCTTTTTTCAGGGAAACCATGTCGGAGGGACGTTTAGACCAGGGGGCATTTATTGCAACTGCCGGCAGGGATGCCATGGTTGACGGTATTTCCGGCCCAACCCCACCATGGGGCAGCCCCGACCAGGGATGGGGTTTTGGCAACCGGCCTGCCATTACCATGACATGGCATGCAGCCAATGTTTTTTGTGAATGGCTCAGCCTGAAAACCGGCAAAAACTATCGTTTGCCCACAGAAGCTGAGTGGGAATTTGCAGCAAGGGGTGGAACCGAAACTCCCTATTTTTTCGAAGGAAATCCAAAAAAGTTTACAAGAGAAAAATTTCTTAACCGTTTATTGGGGCCCGATACAACAGCAATCAACTCATACGTTGTATATGCAGAAAACAGTATGGCCAGAACCCAGACACCGGAAGTTGTTAATCCCAATCCGTTTGGACTAAAAAATATGCTGGGGAATGTGTGGGAATTTTGTTCCGACTATTATGATGAAAATGTATACGCCATGTATCCCGCAGAAGCCGTTATAAAAAATCCACAAGGACCACCCGTCGGTAATGAGAGGGTAATCCGCGGGGGATCATTCAGAAGCGATGCCTACGAGGTACGGTCAGCCAGTCGCAGCCATACCCGTCACGATACATGGTTACTCACCGACCCGCAGATTCCCAAAAGCATATGGTGGTACTCCGATGTTTTTGATGTGGGCTTCAGGGTTGTTATGGAGTGGCAAGGTGAAGAAAAGAAAATTAATTGATATCAATAGTGTCCGGTAAAAACATAGAGATTTCTCTCCCGAATATGCGGGATCGAAATGACAGACTATTCAGTGTAATTTTGAGAGGATGGGGATGGTGGCGGCGAAGCCACTACTAAATTAATATCACTTTAAAATAAATAAAACAATGAAATCCAAACAAGCAAATCGTCGCGATTTTATTAAAGGCGCTGCCACAGTTGCTGCCGCTAGTGCCCTGGGAGCAGGTTTTATTCTTAAATCATGCAGTACCGACAAAACCAAAGTTGTTCTGCCCGGCTTTATCGATAAAGCCCCCGATGGCAGGGTGCTGAAAGCAGGCCTGATTGGCTGCGGTGGCCGGGGAACCGGGGCTGCCTTCAACTTTCTGAATGCAGGCGATAATCTTCAGATCACCGCTCTGGCTGATGTTTTCCCGGACAGGATGGATCGTTGCCGCCAGCAGCTGAAAGAAAGAATGAATGTTGAAATTGCCGACGAGAAATGTTTTGTGGGTTTTGATGCCTATCAAAAGGTCATAGAAAGTGACGTAGATATCGTTTTAATTGCTACACCGCCCTTTTTTCGTCCTGCCCATTTTGATGCTGCGGTAAGAGCACGCAAGCATGTATTTATGGAAAAACCTGTGGCCGTTGACCCGGTAGGTGCAAGATCCATTATGGCATCAGCAAGAATGGCCGATGCTGCCGGGCTAAAAGTTGTGGTGGGAACCCAGCGCCGCCACCAGCGTGATTATCTTACCACTTATGCCCACATAAAAACCGGAATCATTGGCGAACCCCTTTCGGCACAATGCTACTGGAACCAACCCCGCCTATGGCATGTAAACCCACAGCCCGGCTGGAATGATATGGAAGCCATGTTGCGCGACTGGGTAAACTGGAGCTGGCTCTCAGGCGACCATATTGTTGAGCAGCACATGCACAATATTGATGCAATCAACTGGTTTACCGGAAAGCATCCTGTAAAAGCTGTAGGCTTTGGTGGACGACACCGCCGTGTAACAGGCGATCAGTATGATTTTTTCAGTGTGGATTTCGTTTACGACAACAATACCCATTTGCACAGTATGTGCAGGCAAATTGACGGTTGTGCCAATAATGTTTCTGAACTAATAACCGGTACCAAGGGCTCAACAAACTGCCAGAACCAGATTACTGACCTGAAGGGTGAAATCATGTGGCAATATGAATACCCGTTGGATGAAAACGGTCAGCCATCGGTACAGGCTATGAAGAATCCATATGACCAGGAGATCATTGACCTGGTGGCAGCCATTCGAAACAATACACCTTTAAATGAGGCCGAAGACTGCGCGGTTTCCACCCTGGTAGCAATTATGGGAAGGATTTCTGCTTACACCGGAAGAGAAGTTACCTGGGAAGAAATGATGAACTCAAGTCTCAGGCTGGGACCTGAAAAACCGGCATTCGGACCTGTTGATATTAAAGCAGTGGTTCCGGTACCCGGTACTTCTGCATAATACAAGGAAATAAAAATATGATTGAGGCTGACTCAAAAGTAAATTTTGATTTGGACACTAAGCTTGTCGAAGTGGATATCTAACAAATAATAAGATGTGGTTTCGACAGGTTTTACAGTGAGTTTATCGAACTGCTCAACGACCGACTGGCAGTTTTGAGTCAGCCCTTTCAATAAAATAACCAAAACCTTTAACCATGGACAGAAGATCATTTATTACCTTATCAGCCATTGGTGGCGCAGGCCTGCTGGCCGGTAGCTGCACCACTGTAGCCAATAAAGAAAGTGACAAGAAGACTGGTGCAGTTTTAAAACTGTCAAGTCAGGAGGGAGTTGCACCAGGGGATTCATTAACTGAAAAGCTCGATTTTCTTGAAGAACACGGCTATACAGGAATTGAACCGCATGGTGGAAATCTCGCTCAACGCGTGGAAGAATTTGAAAAAGCCCTGCAAAACCGCGATATCAGAGTAAGTGCTGTGGTAGCAGGTTTCCAGGGGTTTCTGATAGCCAAAGATCCAGCTGTGCGGCAGCAAGCCACAGATTCCATAAAAATTATTCTTGAAGCAGCAGGAGCACTGAGATCAGAAGGATTAATCGTTGTGCCAGCATTTAACCACCAGGAATCGCTTCCACACGTTGAAGCCAGAGAAATGCTGGTGGACCAATTACAGGAACTGGGTGCTTTTGCAGCACAACACAATACCCGCATCCTGCTGGAACCCCTGAATCGCAGGGAAGCCTGGTTCCTCCGCCTGCTGGCCGATGCGGCTGCCATAGCCAAAGATACAGAAAGTGAAGGTGTGGGTGTGATGGGAGATTTCTGGCACATGACCTGGGAAGAAACCAGCGACCTGGGTGCCATCATTTCGGCAGGCGATTACCTTCACCATATGCACATTGCAAGCCGCAAAAACCGCAAAATGCCCGGTGAAGATGAAGGTGATAATTATGCAGAAGGTTTTAAAGGGCTAAAACACATCGGCTACCAGAAATTCATAAGCCTTGAATGTGGCAGTGAAGGCGACCGCAGGGAAACCATTCCCGCTGCAGCCAAACTGATAAGAGAGCAGTGGAAAAAGGCATAATGCCCTTCCCCCGGCTCAATTTCTCAAGAAAATAAAACGCAATAGCCTCAGGAACTAAGGCAGTATTCCATCCGGTAATTTACTGATGGGTTTTATATCCATGCTTTTTATAAAAAGCTCCGCGCCTTCTGATTGGATCTGTATCTTTCCTGAAACCAGCGGATTGATCGCTCCGTTTTCATTTATACCTGTATTGGTATTTACCATAACCGTTTGACCGTTTACCACATGAACAGCAGTGCGCCCGAAGGTATAGAGATCAATTGTATTCCACTCTCCCAGCGGGTTTTCCTGATCCGAACCCTTTCTGATCATACGTCCATTGGCATGTTCACCAAAACTTAATGATTCAGCTCCCGGGGTATATACAAACTGACCGGTTTCTTCATTCCTTACAACTTCTGTGTCGCAGGCTGTATTGAGCATCAGGTAAGTATCGCCCAGATTCCCGATCATCATCTGAAACTCAATATTGGGCATCCATGTGCCGAAAGCAGCTCCGAAATCTCCAAAGCTGTGATACAACAATCCACTATTTCTGCGAGAGTAAACTGTTTCTCCCCATTTGAACACCAGGCGCAAATGATAATTTTCAAAGGATTCAGGAGTAGCAAGCGAGCCATTGATCTCACCGGAAATACGGATTACATTTTCTCCATCCATTTCAACTACAGAAAATACCTTATCAATGGTTGCCGCCTGCGCCAGGCTGTCAAAATCAGGACCAAGGGATGAACCCAGAAACATATCCCAATTTGACAGATCCTGCCCGTTGAACAGGGCATTCCACTCCTGTTCCCTCTGGCAGGAACTTCCCATCAGAATTATTAAAATTGCAGCCAGCACTATAAGAAAATAATTTTTCATACCACTATTGTTTTATGTTAGAATTAATTACCCGATCAAGTTATCAAAATTAGAATTAAATTATACGCTGTTAGAAAATAAATTGAACACTACCAGATAAAAATCAGGCTCTGCTTATCAGATTCAATCATACCGGTTGGATATTCAGAAACAAAAAAAATCCGTAGGTTTGTAAATTCAACAGGAGTATTATTAACCATTTAAGAACTTACGAAATGAAAACGATGAGTCTGTACAAAACGAAAAATGCCGGATCCGGAACTTTAGTGTTGGCTTTAATGATTTTACCATTCATGCTTTTATTTTCCTGCCAGCCTGCCGGGGAAAAAGAAGAGTGGATATCCCTGTTCAATGGTGAAAACCTGGATGGCTGGGATATTAAAATTGCAGGATACGAGCTGAATGAGAACTTCGGAAATACTTTCCGGGTGGAAGACGGAAATCTGGTGGTATCTTACGATGAGTATGAAGAATTAAATAACCGCTTCGGGCATATCTTTTACCACCAACCCTTTTCACATTTCAAACTGAGACTTGAATACCGGTTCTTTGGTGAACAGACACCCGGAGGTGCCGGCTGGGCTTATCGTAATAACGGTATCATGTTTCACTCGCAATCAGCTGAAAGCATGGAGTTTGATCAGCATTTCCCTATCTCAGTGGAAGCCCAGTTCCTGGGCGGTCCGGGCGAAGGTGAACGTCCTACCGGTGCTGTTTGCACCCCCGGTACGACCATAGAAATTGACGGCGAAAGGAGATATTCTCATTGCTCCCCCACATTTAAAAACAAAACTTTCCATGGCGATGACTGGGTAAAATTTGAACTGGTGGTTTATGGCGATTCGCTTGTTCATCATATAGTAGAAGGAGATACAGTATTAACTTACCGTAACATCCAACTGGAAGAAAGCGGATTACCCCTGAGAAAAGGTTATATTGCCCTGCAGGCTGAAAGTCATCCTACGGCTTTTCGGAATATTGAGATATTGGTAATGGATGAAGAATAAAACGAGCTTCCAGTTCCCCACCTCCCCCGACGCTTTCAACATCATGCTTAAGCCCGTGGGGCCCTTATGCAATCTGAATTGCACCTATTGCTATTACCTGGAGAAAAAACACCTTTTCCCGGAAAAAACTCAGTACAGACTTGATGAAGAGTTGCTGGAGACTTTCATCCGCGATTATATTGCCGCACAGAATGTTCCGGTAGTATCCTTTGTATGGCAGGGGGGCGAGCCTTCCATATTGGGTGTAGACTATTACAAAAGGGCGGTGGAAATTCAACAAAAGTATGCCGGGAAGAAACGCATCGAGAACAGCTTTCAGACCAACGGCACTTACCTTACGGATGATTTTTGCCGGTTTTTCAAAGAAAATAATTTCCTGATCGGTCTTTCCATCGACGGCCCTGAGCACCTGCACGACTATTATCGCCTGGATAACCAGGGCAAGCCCACCTGGAAAAAGGTTATGCAGGGAGTTGAAATGCTGAAAAAGCATACCGTAGAATTTAATACCCTTTCGGTGGTAAACCGCAAAACTTCGCAGGAACCCCTTGCCGTGTATAATTTTCTGAAGCAGATCGGCAGTACTTTCCTGCAGTTTATTCCCATTGTGGAACGCAAAGCCAGGGAAGTGGCACCGGGAGCTCAGGAACTGGTACATCAGCTTTATGAAGGCGATGCAAGCATTACGGAATGGTCAGTCAAGCCGAAAGATTACGGCAACTTTATGATAAAGATCTTTGATGAATGGGTAAGAAAAGATGTAGGCCGAACCTATGTGCAGCTTTTTGATGTTGCGCTGGCCAACTGGGTGGGCGCCATGCCCGGCTTATGCGTTTTCAGTGAAACCTGCGGCACAGCTGCGGTTATGGAACATAACGGCGATGTATTTACCTGCGACCATTATGTTTATGAAGACCACCTGCTGGGCAATATTAAGGAAACTCCCATCACGCAAATGATGGGCTCCACAAAACAGGCACTATTCGGGCAGGACAAGAAAAACAAACTACCGGCATACTGCAGAAGTTGCCCTGTGCGGTTTGCCTGTCATGGTGACTGCCCAAAACACCGCTTTATCAAAACTCCACAGGGCGATCCCGGACTGAGTTACCTATGCGAAGGATACAAGATGTTTTTCGAACATGTAAAGCCTTACATGGATTTCATGGCTAAAGAGCTGAAAGCAGAAAGAGCTCCGGCCAATGTAATGGAATGGTTGCGCAGAAAAGAGCAGTCGCAGGCACCCAGGCAAACCAAAATCGGCCGCAATGACCCCTGCCCCTGCGGAAGCGGAAAAAAATTCAAGCAGTGCCACGGGATGTAAATTTTAGGATATCAGTTTATCGCATTGTAGCGAAGAATACGAGAGTTAAAAGCGATCTGGGATTGAGATCTTGCAAATAGCAGCTAAATTTTTTGATAACATTTGAAACTTCAGAATGTCAGGTTTAACAACTTCTTGTTACAAATAATAAAAACTTTTTCAAATAATAAAGAAAGTGATTAAAAACTCTAATCGATATACCCCGATTGTATTTTACAATTATTTTTATCTTTGTTGCTTTAACTCCCACATAAAATCGCAATCCTTACTGGTTTTGTTTTTTTCCTTTTAAATCATTAATTTCTAAACATATACATTATTATGAGCAATATAATTGAACGTTCAGCGGACAACATCAGAATTTTATCTGCATCAATGGTTGAAAAAGCTAAATCAGGTCACCCGGGTGGTGCGATGGGAGGAGCAGATTTTGTAAACATACTGTATTCAGAGTTTCTGAATTATGATCCGGATGACGGCACATGGAAAAACCGTGACAGATTCTTTCTTGATCCCGGCCATATGTCACCTATGCTTTATTCCATTCTGCACATGGCCGGGTATTACTCAATGGAAGAGCTTGAAAATTTCCGTCAGTGGGGCAGTCATACTCCCGGCCATCCGGAAGTAAATCAAAGAAAAGGTGTTGAAAACACTTCCGGTCCGCTTGGAATGGGACATACCAACGCTGTGGGTTCAGCCATAGCAGAACGTTTTCTTGTTTCCCGTTTTGGCGAAACGCATGCCCATAAAAGTTATGCCTTTATCTCTGATGGCGGTATCCAGGAAGAAATCAGTCAGGGCGCCGGACGTATTGCAGGATACCTGGGACTGCATAACCTGATCATGTTTTACGATTCTAACGACATACAGCTCTCCAGCAAAACAAGTGCCGTTACAAAAGAGGATACTGCAATGAAATATAAGGCCTGGGGCTGGAATGTAATGACCATTGACGGCAACAATGCCGATGCCATCAGGCAGGCGCTCAAAAATGCAGTCCAGGAAAAAGAACGCCCCACACTCATCATCGGTAAAACCATTATGGGTAAAGGTGCCGTAACCGAAGAAGGAAGCTCTTTTGAAAGACAAACATCAACCCATGGCATGCCCCTGTCAGAGGCCGGTGCGTCTTTTGCAAAAAGCATTGAAAACCTGGGTGGTGACCCGGAAAATCCTTTCGTAGTATTTAATGATGTAAAAAGCCACTGGGAAAAAATCAATGAAAACAAAAGACAAGCAGTAAAAGTCAAAAAAGAAGAAGCAAGTAAGTGGGAAAAAGAAAATCCGGAACTTGCCCATAAACTCAACGACTTTTATACCGGACGCATACCCGAAATTGACTTCTCAGCCATAGAGCAAAAGAAAAATATTGCATCACGTGCCGCATCGGGAGCAGTACTGGCGCACTTTGCCGAAAAGATTGAAAACATAATTGTAGCATCCGCTGATTTATCAAACAGCGATAAAACGGATGGATTCCTGAAGAAAACCAAGCAATTTGTTAAAGGAGATTTTTCAGGAGCATTTCTGCAGGTGGGAGTATCGGAACTTACCATGGGTGCTATTGCCAATGGCATGGCACTGCATGGCGGTGTAATACCCGTTTGCGGAACCTTCTTTGTTTTTTCAGATTACATGAAACCGGCCGTTCGCCTGGCAGCCCTTATGGAATTGCAGGTAATTTACGTGTGGACACACGATGCATTCCGTGTGGGAGAAGACGGACCCACCCACCAGCCCGTAGAGCAGGAAGCTCAAATCAGACTACTTGAAAAACTAAAAAATCACAGCGGGCACCGAAGCATCCTGGTATTACGCCCGGCAGACGCCATGGAAACCAATGTGGCCTGGAAAATGGCTCTGGAAAATACCAAAACCCCAACTGCCCTGCTGCTTTCACGCCAGAACATACCCGATATTCCGGCAAAAAGCAACCGCTATGAAGAAGCCCTGGGCGCTGAGAAGGGCGGCTATGTGGTGTATAAGGATGATGGAAAAATTGATATCGTTTTGCTAGGAAATGGCTCAGAGGTATCAACTCTTTATGAAGGAGCCATGTTACTCAAAGAAAGAAAAGGGCTGAAAGTTCAGGTATCATCTGTAATTTCAGAAGGACTATTCCGTGAACAAACAGAGAACTACCAGGAAGAAGTAATCCCGTCAGAACTCCCGAAACTGGGACTTACTGCAGGGCTGCCCGTAAGTCTGGAAGGACTTACCGGCCCCAAAGGTAAATCCATCGGGATGGAAAGTTTCGGTTACTCAGCACCCGCAAAGGTACTGGATGAGAAGCTGGGGTATACAGGCGAGAATGTGTATAAAAAGGCAGTGGAGTTTTTGAAACTCTAAAAAAAGCCGATTCTATTTTAAGGTCACCAGCCTTCTCCTTTTGGGGAAGGCTTTTTTATTTATAATTTTGAATGTAGAAAATATAATTATTCATAAACCCTTGTATTTTTGAATTTTATTCGTAATATTGCCTATCAGAACAGTTCAGTACAGTTGAGCTATGAAACAGCCTGATTTAATCAAAATCAACATGAAACTCCCTGTATCAAAGTACAGGCAGATCATTAACTCTGTTGTTGATGCAATCAATGAGGGTAGGTTAAAGCCCGGCAATAAAATTCCCAGCATCAATGATGTGTGCAAAAAATGGGATTTATCGAGGGATACTGTTATAAATGCCTACAACGAACTGAAATCCAAAGGCATTATTTCTTCTGCAGCAGGCAAGGGTTATTATGTGGAAACTTCCAATATCAAAACCACCCATAACATTTTTGTACTTTTTGATGAGCTGAATTCCTTCAAAGAGGACCTTTACCAATCTTTCCTCGACAACCTGAATACCAATATGCAGGTTGATACCTATTTCCACCATTTCAACCGAAAGGTATTCAATCAGCTTATCAATGAGAGCAAGGGAAATTATACTACTTATGTAATTATGCCGGCCAAATTTACCGGCACTTTCAGTCAGTTGCAACATCTCAACGGTAGGGTTATCATTCTCGACCAGCTTCCTGATGACCTGAAAGGACGCTATCCTTCGATCCATCAGAATTTTGAAAAAGATACTTTCAATGCCTTGATGGAAGGTCGCAAACTGATTTCACGCTACCAGAAGTTTATTATGGTTTATCCCGGTGGTAAAGAGCCTGAAGGTCAGTACAGAGGCTTCCTGAAATATTGCAATGACACCTTTACCCCTTACGAACTCATCCATGACATTCGCAGCAGAAACGTCAGCAAAGGAGAAGTTTACCTGGTGGTCTGGGACCGTCACCTGGTTTGGCTGGTAAAGGAAGCCCGGGCAAAAGGACTTGAGCTGGGAAAAGATATCGGTATAATATCCTACAATGACACAGCACTTAAAGAAATAGTAGCCAATGGCATAACCACCATTTCCACAGACTTTAAAAAGATGGGAGAAAGTCTTGCCCAACTGGTAAGAACTAAAAACGATCAAAATATTGAAAATCCCTTCAGACTTATACTCAGGGGATCTT
>JAHYJP010000094.1 GCA_019429055.1 Bacteroidales bacterium | reverse complement strand
CTTCGACAGGCTCAGCGTCCGGGTATTTTTAGCCTTTTGAGACAGCCTGTTTTTTTTGGTTCCACCCAATCGTATTATGTAAGAAAACTCAGCAAAATACCGGCAGCAATTGCACTTCCGATAACACCTGAAACGTTGGCGGCCATGGCATGCATAAGCAGGTGGTTGGTTTTGTCATATTCAAGCCCCACATGTTGCGAAACCCTGGCACTGTCGGGCACAGCCGATACACCGGAATTACCTATAAGGGGGTTTACTTTATTACCTTCCGATGCAAAAATATTCATCGCCTTGGCAAAAAGTACTCCGCTAAATGTTGCCACAACAAATGAGGCAGCTCCCAATCCAAAGATCATCATCGACTGGGGGGTGATAAACACATCGCCCTGAGTGGATGCACCCACTGTAAGTCCCAGGAATATGGTAACAATATCAATCAGCGAAGATCTTGCTGTTTCGGCCAGTCGGTTGGTAACACCACTCTCCTTCAGAAGATTCCCGAAGAACAACATTCCCAGCAAAGGCAAAGCTGTAGGCATGATGAAAGTTGTGAGAAGCATGCCTATGATCGGGAACAGAATTTTTTCCTGCTTGGGTACCGCGCGCGGAGGTTTCATGCGAATGAGCCTCTCCTTTTTGGTAGTAAGAAGCCGCATAATGGGTGGTTGAATCACAGGAACCAGCGCCATGTAGGAATAGGCTGCAATGGCAATGGGTCCGATAAATTCGGGTGCCAGTTTGGATGAAAGGAAAATGGCTGTAGGTCCATCGGCACCACCAATAATTGCAATAGCACCGGCCTGTTCGGGAGTAAAGCCCAGCAATAGAGACGATGAATATGCCGCAAAAATTCCAAACTGTGCCGCAGCACCCAGCAAAACCAGCTTGGGTTTGGAAAGCAGGGATGAAAAATCTGTCATGGCCCCTATCCCGAGAAATATCAGTGGTGGGTAAAATCCTTTTTCTACACCCTGGTAAAGCATATTCAAAACACTGCCTTCTTCATATATTCCAATTTTCAGATCGGCAGTAAGATCAAAAGGGATATTTCCTAAAATGATACCAAAGCCGATGGGTATTAGAAGCAGGGGCTCATAGTGTTTTATGATAGCCAGTGAAATAAAGAAAAGGCCTACACTAATCATTACCAGGTGACGCCAGTCAATATTGGCAAAGGCTGTATATCCGTATAATTCGGACAACTGTTGTGTAATGAACTCAAAAATACTTAAATCCATAGCTGCTCTCCTATCCTATTTCAATCATTACATCGCCTTCCATAACAGATTGACCCTGGTTAACACGGATGGCGATAATTGTTCCTTCTTTGTCAGAATCAATATTATTTTCCATTTTCATGGCTTCAAGGGTAATAAGTTTTTGACCCAGGGATATCTTATCACCCACCTTGCAGTGAATGCTCAAAACCGTTCCGGGCAGAGGTGCTTTTATGGTTCCAACTCCCCTGCTGAGCCTGGTGCCGGTGCCCTCCGATGGGGTGGTATCGGTTGAAGGAACCGCACGAGCCCTTACCAGCTTGGGAGTTTTTACCGGCTGAATGGACCTGTCAACTTCTACACTGTAGATAGAGCCGTTTACTTCCATTTCAATGATGTTGTCTTCCACGTTAAGAATACTCACATCATATTGGTTTCCATGTATTGTGAATTTATATTTCTTCATTGCTTTTTTCTTTTTCAGAAGGTACAGCTTTCCCGGCTGTAATTCTTCAGTTTTTGGGAATATTTCTTAATCCGTAAATTTTAGAGCTCCAGGGTGAATAGGTACGAGAAACCTTGTTGATGGTAAGAATGGTGTTTTCATAATCATGCAGCTCAGAGCGATAAAGGTGAATAGCGGCGGCAATGGCAGCATTAACTTCACCACTGAGATCTTCCGGTTTGGATGCCTTGGTATCTTCTTCTCCTTCCGGTGCTTTCTCCAATTTTCTTCTGCTCCATAGCGAATTTAGCCATGCCTTAAATTCAGGTGAATAAATTCGGGGTGTATTTGAAAAAACAGCATAAAGCAACAGCAGGACCAGAAAAACGAAGCCCATGCCAAGTATTGCCATAAGTGCACCGTAGGGATCGTTCTGGGCAAAAACACATATATCATCGGCTGCATCGGAACTGCCACTCTCTACCTGCTGGGTAATATAATTCAAATTATTCAACATAATGATCAGGGATTACAGGGGTATGTTTGAATGCTTTTTGGGAGGATTCACATCCTTTTTGGTTGCCAGCGACTGCAATGCTCTGATGATCCTGAACCGGGTATTGCGAGGCTCAATAACATCGTCGATATAACCGTACTTGGCGGCATTGTAAGGGGTGGCAAATTTCTCAAGGTACTCGTTCTCTTTTTCAATGACAAACTTCAAACGTTCTTCATCATTTTCGATGGCCTTGATTTCTTTACTCCTGAGAATCTCAATAGCTCCCTTGGGGCCCATTACTGCTATTTCGGCCATGGGCCATGCGTAATTGATATCTCCGCGAAGATGCTTGGAACTCATTACACAGTAAGCACCGCCATAAGCTTTGCGCAACACAACGGTTATTTTGGGTACGGTGGCTTCACCATAAGCATATAACAATTTGGCCCCGTGAAGTATAATTCCTCCATATTCCTGTACCGTACCCGGAAGGAAACCAGGCACATCAACCAGGGTAACCAGGGGGATGTTGAATGCATCGCAGAAACGCACAAAACGGGCTGCCTTGCGGGATGAATTGATGTCAAGCACACCGGCAAGATATTTGGGCTGATTGGCAACGATTCCTACCGGCATTCCATTGAAACGGGCAAAACCTGTAATGATATTAGGAGCATAATTTCGCTGAACTTCAAGAAACTCATTGTAATCAACTACCGCATAAATGATATCTTTAACATCATAGGGTTTATTGGGATTCTCGGGGATGATGGCATTAAGATCATCTTCAAGGCGGTCGATTGGATCATCGTTTGCAGCCAGAGGCGGATCTTCGAGATTATTCTGGGGCAAGAAGCTGAGCAATTTTCTTATGAGCATCAGCCCTTCTTCTTCATTGTCAGCCACAAAATGTGCAACCCCTGATTTTGACCCATGGGTCATGGCACCTCCCAGTTCCTGTTCTGTTACCACTTCACCTGTTACAGTTTTCACAACTTTAGGGCCGGTAAGAAACATGTAACTGTTATCTTTGGTCATAACAATAAAGTCAGTCAGTGCAGGAGAATACACAGCACCGCCGGCACAGGGACCGAAAATTCCTGTGATCTGGGGAATAACGCCCGAAGCATTGATATTACGCTGGAAAATCTCAGCATATCCGGCCAGGCTATTTACACCCTCCTGAATACGTGCCCCGCCACTGTCGTTAAGACCAATAACCGGTGCACCCACCTTCATGGCCTTATCCATTACCTTGCATATTTTTTCGGCATAGGCCAGCGACAGCGAACCTCCGAAAACCGTAAAATCCTGGGCATAAACATACACCAGACGGCCGTCAACTGTTCCAAAACCTGTTATCACACCATCGCCATATATTTTTTGTTCTTCCAAACCAAAATCTGTACAACGATGCGTTACAAACATATCGAACTCTTCGAAGCTGCCTTCGTCAAGCAAAATATGGATACGCTCACGGGCTGTAAGTTTCCCTTTAGTATGCTGGGAATCTATCCGTTTTTGTCCGCCACCCAGTTTTGCCTGTTCCCTCTTCTCGAGTAATTCTTTAATTTTATTTTCAAACGACATAAAAGCTCCTGATTTTTATATTAGGATTTATTTTTGTTTTCGCATAACTCGGTAAGAACTCCACCTGTGGATTTAGGATGTAAAAAGGCGATATCAAGACCTTCGGCACCTTTTCGGGGCTGCTGATCAACCAGTTGAACACCCTTTTCCTTTAGCGTGGCAAGAGCATTTTCTATACCTTCAACGGCAAAAGCCAGGTGGTGAACACCCTCTCCTTTTTTCTCAATAAATTTTCCGATCGGACCTTCAGGATCAGTTGATTCGAGAAGTTCTATTTTGGTACCTCCCAACATAAAAAATGCAGTCTTTACTTTCTGGTCTTTTACTTCCTCGATAGCATAACACTCAAGTCCCAGTACTTCTTCATAAAATTTTATGGATGCATGCAGATCTTTTACTGCAATGCCAATGTGTTCAATATGCGACAACTTCATAAAAATGGATTTAAGGGTGACAGGAAAATATTTGGCGCAAAGTTATGGATTTAAACCATTTAAAAAAGCGTGATAACAGGAAATATATTTACATTTACTCATCATTGTTAATTAAATAACAAAGCTTGATGATAAAGTGCTCAAACGCTGAAAATACAAGACTTATTCATTGCTCAGATCCCATAAAACCTCCACATCCCAGTTAAGACGCGATTGAACGCTATCAGGAAAAACGGATACCTTTTCGGGTTGCACACCGTCCAGGTAGTTGCCGGTATCCCATTTGCCGTTTCGGTTGCGATCGTGAACCAGACGCAGACGGAAGGTTGATGCAGGCAAATGTTCAAAATTATAGATTTTGTTTTCGGTGATAATTTTTTCAGCAACTACTTCCCATTTTTCGTTAAGAAGTTGAAGAATATATTGCATTTCTTCGGGTGTTTTCTCAGCTTCTTCCGGGAAATCATCTATTAAATCAGGAATTGTATCTGCTTTGAGAACTGCTTCTGAAATTGACAGGCCAACCGTATCAACAATTAAATCAACATCAGGAAAGAACGCCACAGTATCAGTTACAATACTATCTTTCGTGATTGTCAGCGGTAGTTGTATATTCACCATGATATACCCGTAATCTTCTCTTGTTGTGGTTCGGAAAACATAATTGAGTGTATCGTGGGAGGCTCCGAAAATATCGGTCATGGCACCCGGAAGCAACTGAATGCGATAGGATGAATCGGGTTTAAGTACCGGGGTCATCTGCAGGCGCCGTCTTGCCTGATCAGTAAATTCAAAATCAACAGAAAAGGGGATACTGTCATTAACAAATGCTTTCACCGAATCCATAACAAATTGCTGCAAAGGGGTTTGGGTAAACAGTTCAAACTTTCGGTAATAGGGCTGTTTTCGTGCAGTAACGGTAGGAGTACTTACATTGAGCACAGGCACATCATCCTGGGTTGGGTCTCCCCTTCCCCGCACCGCCCTGGGAGTCAGAGAAATGTTAACTGTATCGAGCAAACGCTCACGGTCAAACACTTCCAGAAAAAGCGAATCTCTGCCCGGATCAGCAAACCATAATGAGAGTGTATCGCGGGTTTTATTGTATTCTGCAATTTTCCAGTCAACCGGCAGTGGGTTTCTGTAATCCCTAACATGCACTGAGTCGGTGGGCGATCGAAATGCAAAATTGATCCTGCCTTTGCGGGTAAGAGTAGTTGACATGAGTCGTTGCAAAGTATCTTTCTCCTGAAAAAGGAACAAATTGTAGCGGGGAATTACTATTGATTCCGACAGGTGCAATGAATCAGAAACCGGCAGGGTATCATTTGGCGCAATTTCCAGTCTGTCAGTCTCTTCCGTTAAGGGTTCATCCAAAATTTCTTCATCCTGGTTTTCGGCTTCATCGGCTTCAGCAATCGTAGGTTCGGGGCGTCCTGCAAATTGTGGCCTTACCAGAGAATCGAGAAAAGCAATTTGTTCATCAGCACTATCATAAAGGTAATTGGAGTTTGCATCCTTAAGTCCAAACATGAGATATTCGCCTTCTCGCATATTACCAATGAAAAAATTTCCTTCTTTATCAGTTTTTGAAAGGTATACAGGCCTTTTAAGCATAGGAACCGAATCGAATATCTTATCATACATCATGACAAAAACTCCTGCTTCGGGTTCAAGGGTAAGGGCGTTTATTACATTACCAGCCACAGAAAGGGAGTCAACATAACTTCCTGTAGATGCCACAAACTGAAAATTCGGGATTGGGTTTCCTTCTGTAATATCAACAATAGACTCGCCAAAGAAGAAATTATAAGTTGTGTTGGGGGCCAGTGTATCTTCAATACTCATGATGATTGAACGACCTCTCACTCTCACCTCGGGATCTTTCTCCAATGGTGGTGAAACCAGCAGATTTTGCCTCAGATTTTTCAATTCCACAAATTCATCAAAGAATATCCTCACATCTTCACCTTTATAATGTGTTGAATAATTGGGGGGTGTACTCCTTAACACAACGGGTGGATCTTCGTCGCGGGGTCCTCCGGTAGGTGCAACAATATTGGCACATGCTGCAGCAAAAAGCAGTGAGAACAAGAGAATCAGATTCCGGAAGGGAAAAAGGGATTTTACCATGTTGAATTTTTAATAACAAACTGTCAGGCTAAATTCTCAACGCCAAACGAATGGCAAAATTATCATTATTTACGGAAAGATGATTCTTTTTAACGCCAAAGCAAAAAAAATGAGCAACTTAGGTTCGATTTAATTTTTGATTAATCAAATAAAATTTTTAAATTTGTAAGGATAAACCATTAGTCGTTCCTTTTTGTTTTATCTTCTGGCTGTTTCGGTATCCCCTGAAGATTTCCCCAATTTCCCTTTTGTCTTCAACTCCATTTCCCCTCACCGGAACAGCCTTTTTTATGCCTGTGTTGCAAAATATTAAGCTTTTTTTGGGAATACTTTTTCAAGACTGCTGAAAGTAAAACCGGCTAAGGAAAAATACTCCAGAATACCCGTTAAAATACCTATAACCTTATCTCCGGCTTTTCCCGAATCGTGCATAAGTATTATGGAGCCCGGAGAAGCCTTTCTTTTCATTATTTTCAAACTCTGTTCAGGCTTAATCTCCGGATGAAAATCGTAGGTCATCAATGACCACATTACAATATGGTATTGCCTGCTGAGCAATCTGGCCTGTCTGCAGGTAATTCTTCCAAACGGTGGCCGGAACAATGACGAGCAAAAAACATCTTCACAACGTTTTACATCTTCCAGGTAATCTTTTACAGAACTTCTCCAGCCGTCAATATGACCGTAAGTATGATTTCCCAAACAATGACCGGATTGTTTAATTTTTTCAATAATTTGAGGATTTTCCAGCGCTTGTTTTCCATTGCAGAAAAAAGTGGCTTTTGCCTGGTACTGATCCAGGACATTAAGAACTTCATGCGTTACACCGGCAACCGGCCCGTCGTCAAAGGTCAGGAAAATTTCCTTAACCTGTGTTTCAACCTTCCATTGCAATACAGTTGGACTAATTTTTTGAAGTATATGAGGAGTGCTGTAAAAGAACATTTTCAAAGTAATTTACTGGCCGTTACAAAGATACTCACCTGATGCTTTTTTCCAAACCAAACTGCCCCCTATTGATGGTTGGTTAAGAAAATACAATCTCCATTACCCTGAAAATGTTATATCGGGAGCAGGCAAACTAACCTGGAACAGGGCGAGAATTAATCAGAAGATAGGTTATAAGATCCTTTTTTGTAAGGTCAGGCACTTTTTCTTTTTGACTTGTTATCGTAACTCTGGAAAAGTTTCTGGAGGCTTTTACCAAGCTCCACACGATCAATGGATTTTCCGATGAAAACAATCTTGGAGTAGCGGGTTTCATCATCTTTCCAATCAGTGCCATTTTCAAACAGATAAGAGCCTTTAACGGCCTGAAAGATGCTCCGTTTATCCTTATCCCTGAAGTTGAGAATCCCTTTTACACGGTAAAGTGTGCTCTGGTTGAAATACAAATAACTGGCCATCCAGATATTGAAAAGTTCCTGATCAAAGCATTCATCAAAGATGAAACCTTCAGCATGAATATCATGCCGGTGGTTTTTCCTGTCTTCAGCAGGAATATTTGTTGAGCGCGCCAGTTCGTGTAGGGAAACATTAATGTTTCGGAAAGTTTTGGTAGTCTTTTCTATATGAGATGAAGAGTAGGCATGAGTTTGCAACAATGGAGTTCCATTGGTCTGAGCATAGGAAGTTTCCACAATTTCCGCCATGGGATTTATGTCAGTGATCCTGTCCTTCAGATTCATAAGCTGCGATTCAGTGGTTTTATCCACCTTATTGATAATAACCAGATCTGATAAAGCAATTTGTTTACGGGCATCAATTTCATTGTCAAGGGTATTTTCAAGGCTGGAAGCGTCTGTAAGACAAATTACACTGTTTACCTGAAAATACTTTTCTAGTGTGTTGTTGGAAATGAAAAGATCAATAACGCTCATGGGATCGGCAATACCTGTAGTTTCAACCAGGAGATGATCAACTTCATTATGTTTTTCAACGATGATCTGAAGTGAATTGTAAAAATCTTTGCTTAGCGAACAGCAGATACAACCATTGGTAAGTTCGTAAACCAAACTATTCTCTGCTGTCACAAGCTCACCGTCAATTCCCATTTCCCCGAATTCATTTTCAATAATAGCGAAACGGGTGCCGGGGTTTTTAAGGATGATATTTTTCAGGAGGGTAGTTTTTCCGGAACCCAGGAAGCCTGTGATTATAGTTACCGGAATACGTTCCTTTGATATTTTATACCCCTCGTACATGACTAAATTTAAATCAAAAATCCTGTTTTATTTCTCTGTTTTATTTCTCTGTTTTCCCCAATGAGAAAGGATTGATTTTGAAAAATAAACGGGTCTTTTAATTGATTATTGCAAAAGTAATAAATTAACTATATA
Source organism: Bacteroidales bacterium (assembly GCA_019429055.1). Lineage (GTDB taxonomy): Bacteria > Bacteroidota > Bacteroidia > Bacteroidales > UBA7960 > SKVR01. The sequence continues at coordinate 6,584 of JAHYJP010000094.1, read as the reverse complement.
CATGAAAATCAGATAATAAAAATTTACACAACCTTGTCTTTTTTTTCAACAAATTAACTCATATTGTTAATAAAACATGATTACCTATTTTGCCGAACAACATAATTGTGGTATATGATTAACTGTATTGGTCAAATAGTTTTCTTTTGATTTAAGAAAAAAAACCTGCTCCGGATATTACTACTTTTCAGGTGCCAGCTGTTGCTGAATCAGCATCAGTTCTTCTACCCCAGATTTCAGGATATTTTAATGAATCTTTAATAATTATAATAATAGCCAGAACGTAAAAAGATTCCAGCATAACATGAAAAAAATATTTTGCAAAGTTTGAATTATAATAAGATGTGAGTAAAATCAGAAAAATGATCTGAAATATCAGAAAAATGCCAATATCGGTTAATGCCTGTTTTATTGCTGTTTTTCGGGGCAAAGAATAAAACATAATTACGAGCCAGCTGATTACAATAACAGCAGGTAACAGCAAACTTTGAGCAGCCTGAGGGTACGACCCTTTTCTTCCATCAATAAGAGTATGCACCCTGAAGATCAAATCTGTCTCTTGCTTTTCAAGTTTTATATGAGTATGATCGCTCACGGCACTTAAAACGGTGTTGGTACTGAAGGTCAGCAGATCAGCATACAGCTTTTCCAGACCGCTGAACCATAATACGGTTACGACCATTGATGCACCCAGGAGTATGAAGATTTTTTTATACATTGATCTGTTTAAATCAGAAAATCACGATTATTTTGCCGTTGAAAAAATTTGATTGCCCGATCTGCTGTCGGCCCACAGAAACATCATAAAAACCAGTATTGCAAAGAGAATATTCCACAGGTAATCATGTATTTGACCAAACAATGCCGGATAATAACGTCCTATGGCTCCCATGATCAGAAATCTCAGGTTATTGGTTATAAAAATCACACCGGCAAATACCGCAAAATTTATCAGTTTTTGCCTTTTGGTCCATGGAGCGAATAACGTTATCATCAGCACAAAAAGATAAAAATTATAAGCAGTGCACTCGAGTATTACCTGCATACCGAAACCTGCGAAATCCATAACAGGATAACCTTTATCGGCAACAGGCAAAAACAAAAGTTTGCCCGTAACGATTGCCGAAAAATGCGTAATGCTTACCATTACATATCTTACAAAATCCTTTATCACTGGTAAATGCAGCACAGCAAGCAATAAGAACCAGCTCACAAATGCAAAAAGTAAAGGTTTAAACTTTTGCATGTAGGCTTCCTTTGTTTTTTGTGCCGGTAATTCAGCTTTTTGTTGTTTTCTCCTTTTACCCAAAGCCCCTGATTTTCAAAGTTAATTATAACGAAAATAAAGGTAAAAAATATTTCTGCCCTGCTTGCCTGATGAATGTGCTGATGCATAAATTCATAAGTAATTCTCTATGCATAAATTTCATCATCCAGGATTCAACACCATTCATGATTTCTGTAATTATTTGAATATCAGAAAATAATGAATTTAATTAGTAAAAAAAGACTGAAAGTTATTAAACTGTAATGTGCTCAAAAAGTTATTCACAAAGGCATTTACAATTCATACTAAAACGACAATCATAAATAAAATGTGCTAATTTTGATTTGTCAGATAAGTCTGCGCGTTTATCCGTAAAAAAATATTCCAGTTTAAGGGGCCAATAGTTTTAATAAATACTTTCTATGAAAAATTTCCTGACCATATTTTTCAGCCTTTTCATTATTTCATCTTTTGCACAGGTGCGAAAGCCTGATTTTGCGCAAGAATTGTCCCCCAGGACAGAAAATGAATGTGAGGGTTTTGCATTCAGCCGATTTGATGGTGAGAACATAACCGGGAACACCATCATTGAAACCATTCTGGGACCTGATATCCAATCGTATAACCTGCTGAATCTTCAGGCTCTATCCGGAAATAATGCTTCAGCCGGGTTATTTACAGGCGGTATAGCTGCCGGAATAGGTCTGGAAAGCGGAATTGTTCTAAGTACCGGATTCATTGCCAATGTAACAGGACCCAATGAATATGCCGGCATAACCGGAGTGCTGGATCTCCCGGGCGATGAAGATCTTGATGCCCTTATTCCCGGATACAGTACCTACGAAGCTACCATTCTGGAATTTGAATTTGTACCTTCATTTGATACCCTTTATATAAGTTTTGTGTTTGGTTCAGAGGAATATAACGAATGGGTAGGATCGCCTTACAATGATGTATTCGGATTCTTCCTGAACGGACAAAATATTGCTCTTGTGCCCGGCACCGGTGATCGGATTTCCATTAACAACATCAATAACAACAATAACAGCGAATACTTCATTGATAATGATCAACGTCCCGGTCCCTTTTGCACCGAAATGGACGGTTATACCATTCTGATGACAGCAATTGGTGTTGTTACCCCCGGAGAAACCCATACAATTAAACTTGCCATTGCTGATGCAGGCGACAGAAGTTTTGACTCATGGGTGTTCATCGGCACAGAAGGCTTTACTGGCATCGAGCCTGGCGACCCTGATGAACCGGGAGATCCAGGTGATCCTGATGACCCTGATGACCCTGATGACCCTGATGATCCTGATGACCCTGACGATGACGAGCCTTACCCCCTGCCCCTGGGCAACTGGCCCATAATTCTGGTCATGTTATTGATCATCGCTTTTACATACTTCAGGCTTAGAAGAACTACCTGATTTACATACTGCCGTATTTTCTGAAACCGCCTGCCGCAAACAGGCGGTTTTTTTATTCATAAATACCTAAAATACTATATATTAACCTTTTTTAGAGGCTTTGAGCGGGTATAAACACAAGGGCTTTCAAAAATTTTATGTAGGTTTGCCTTCGAAAAATTCAATAACAAAAATCCATTTCAAATGAACAGGAATTTATTTTTAACCGCAATCTTTTTACATATTCTCGCTTTACCGGCACTGGCCTGCACCAGTTACCTTGTAACTCCCGGAGCATCGGTTGATGGCTCTTCCATGATCAGCTATGCTGCCGATTCTCATATCCGATACGGCGAATTATACATTTTTGAAGGCGGACCCAAAGCACCCGGATCTTACTTCCAGGCATATTACCGTGGCAGCCATAAACCACTGGCCAGAATCCCGCTTCCGGAATATACTTACCATGTTGTGGGCTACATCAATGAAAAGCAGGTGGCCATAGGCGAAAGCACCTTTGGAGGGCATAGTGAGCTCTTTGATACAACCGGTGGAGTAGATTATACCGGTCTTATGCAACTGGCTCTGATGCAGGCCCCCACTGCACGCGATGCCATACGTATTATCGGAGAACTTGCCGATGAATACGGTTATTACAGCATGGGCGAATCATTCTCCATTGCAGACCCATATGAAGTATGGATCATGGAGATCATAGGAAAGGGAACCGACCTTCAATATGATCCCGCCACAGGTGAATATTACAATGCAGATAAAGGTGCTGTTTGGGTAGCCAAAAGAATACCTGACGGTTATATTTCTGCCCATGCCAACCATGCCAGGATTATGACCTTCCCCCTGGCCGATGGCAAGCAATCCATTACCAACAGGCAGTTCGACAAACTTTACGAACCCGGAATCAGGGCTGTTTATTCTCATGATGTAATTGATTTTGCCCGCCGCAAAGGCTATTATGATGGCGAAGATGCCAGATTCAGTTTTTCAGATGTTTATGCACCTGTTGATTTTGGTGCTGCCCGCTTTTGCGAAGCCCGGGTATGGAGTATGTTCAAAGAAGTTGCACCCGGCATGGACCAATACATGGATTATGCCATGGGCTTTGATCTGAAAAATCGCATGCCACTTTACGTGAAGCCTGAAAGTAAGCTTTCTGTTGAGGATCTTATCAACTTTAAGCGCGATTATCTTCAGGGAACAGATTTTGACCTTACACAGGATATTGGTGCCGGCCCCTGGGGTAAACCCTACCGCTGGAGGCCCCTTACATGGGAAGTGGATGGGAAAACCTATTTCCACGAACGTTCGACTGCAACCCAGCAAACTGCTTTTTCTTTTATTACACAATCAAGGCGGGAATATCCCGGAACTATCGGCGGGATTATCTGGTTTGGGGTTGACGATACCAACACAAGTGTATACGTGCCGATGTATGCCGGTATGCGCAGAGCTCCCGATACATTCAGGGAAGGATATGGCAGCATAATCGATTATAAAGAGGATGCCGCCTTTTGGGTATTTAACAAAGTAGCCCATCTTGCCTATCTTCGCTACAGCCTTAAATTGCCCGATATTCAGAAAGTTCAGTCAGAACTGGAGAGCCGATTCAGGAAATTTGTACCTGCTACCGACAAGGCAGCTCTTGAATTATACAACAAAGACCCCGAACTGGCCAGAGATTTTCTTACCGATTTCAGTGTCTCAATGGGCAACTATACAGTGGAACGCTGGCAGGAGCTTTACCGTTTTCTGATGGTAAAATATCTTGACGGTAATATTAAAAAGGAAGAGGATGGCGAGTTTCTCACCAATCAATGGGGTAAATATCCCATTGTTGAGCATCCTGAATATCCTGAGTGGTGGCTAAGGACCATTGTAGAACTTACAGGAGATAAATTCCTTTATATTGAAGAAGAACAAGACTAATTTTGCAAAAACTACTGAGTTAACTCAAAAATTCAAATTATTATGTTTACAGGTATTGTAGAAACCACCGGAAAGGTGGCAAAGATTGAAAAAGAAGGAGGGAATATCCATTTCACCATCGAAACTCCCATTGCACAGGAACTGAAGATAGACCAGAGTGTGGCACACGATGGTGTTTGCCTCACCACGGTTAAGGTTGACAAGGAGAAAAACCAGTATACCGTTACGGCAATACAGGAAACACTCGATAAAACCAATATGCGTACCTGGGAAGTGGGCTACCGTGTTAATCTTGAAAGATGCATGCGTATAGATGGCCGTCTCGACGGACACATCGTTCAGGGGCATGTTGACCAAACTGCAGTTTGTACTAAGGTTCAGGAGTTTGACGGAAGCTGGAAATTCTGGTTTGAGTACGATCCGGGTCCGAAGAATATTACTGTTGAAAAAGGATCAATATCAGTTAATGGTGTAAGCCTTACGGTAGTTGATTCCGAACCCAATGTTTTTTCGGTGGCCATCATACCCTTTACATATGATGTAACCAATTTCGGTGATTTCAAAAAAGGCTCGGTGGTAAACCTTGAGTTTGACATTATCGGGAAATATGTTGCCCGATTGCTCGAACAACATTTCGAAGCCAGGAAATAAATTTTCATCACCAGGCACAAAAAAAATGCTGACCGTAAAAAGTCAGCATTTTTTATTTGTTTTTTGTTGCTATTACTCGATTCCCAGTTTGGATTTTACTTTGGGCATAATATCATCGCTGGGTTCTGAGTAAAGCAAAACACCCATGCTGCGGTCAAAAACATATGAATATCCGTTTTCTTTGGCAACTTCTTCAATGGCATTTCGTGCTTTTTCAACTATAGGCTGCAAAAGTTCATTTTCCTTAGCCAACAGGTCTTCCTGGGCTGACTCCTGAAACTCCATAATTCTTTCCTGAAGGCTCGTAAGTTCGCGCTCTCTGGATTGTCTGATAAGTTGTGAGAAAGATTCCTGATTCTCCAGGTAATCCTGGTATTTGGTCTGGAATTCTCTCTGCATGGTAGTAAACTGAGTTTCAAGTTCGCGGGCATATCTTTCAAGCTCCTGTTGTGCAGCCTCACGTCCGGGCATCATGCTAAGGAGTTCGTTGGTATCAATATGACCAAATTTGTTTTGTGCAATTACAGTGGCATTCATCCCCAGGAAAAATACCATCAACAAAGCAATGCTAAAAATCTTTTTCATTTCGAATAATTTAGGTTTAAGTTTTTCCTCCCCTGAATAAGTTGTCTTTCAGGTTGTTTTAGTGATTATTTTGCAGATTTTTCTGCGTTTTTTCAGGGGCACAAATATAAAAATTAAAAATGAATAACAACCTATTTTAACAGCATTTAATAGCAGGACCGGGCAAGTTTGAGATTAAGGTTAAGGTTGATGTTTAAGTTGAGAAGTTGAAAGGTTGATAGTTTGAAAGGTGAAACAATAGCGATTAGGGATTGAGATAAACGTTAAGGTTAAGGCTAAGGCTGAGATTGAAGTGATTTTTGAAAAAATTTTTCCTGAAATAATTTTTTTTTGCAATTCAAAAAACTTACGTATATTTGCAACCGCATTTAACAAAAGCGGAAATAGCTCAGTTGGTAGAGCACGACCTTGCCAAGGTCGGGGTCGCGAGTTCGAGTCTCGTTTTCCGCTCAAGGACCTCTGAAAAGAGGTTTTTTTTTAGCTATAAGTTTGGTTTGGTGATTTATAGCATTGTTCTTTAAAAACGCCCGGATGGTGGAATTGGTAGACACCCAGGACTTAAAATCCTGTGGCCATTGCGGCCGTGCCGGTTCGAGCCCGGCTCCGGGTACGTTTTAAAGCTTAGCCTCCTGATTGTCAGGGGGCTTTTTTTATGCCCCCTACTTTCTGAACTTTTTGATAAACTCTTCCACCTCCGGCAACCCTCCCTGGTAAACCAGGTAGCC
>JAHYJP010000341.1 GCA_019429055.1 Bacteroidales bacterium | reverse complement strand
AACCGCAATCATCCGAAAAGCAGAAGCTCATGGATGAAATATTCAAAAGTTATGTGGAGAAGGATCTGGTTTATCTGCTCAAAATTGAAAGACCTGAAGTATTTCAGTTGCTAATCAAAATTCTGGCATCCCAGACCGGCAACCTGGTCAATTACTCACAACTGGCGACACAAACCGGACTTTCCGTTCCCACCCTGAAAAAATACCTGTGGTATGCCGAAAAGACTTTCAGTATCAGCCAGGTAACGCCCTGGTTCAGCAATACTTTAAAAGAGATCACCAAATCGCCCGTATATTATTTCCATGATACGGGTTTGAGAAATTATTCCATCAACCTGATGGGAAACCTGGAACTCAATCAGCAGTACGGATTTGTATTTCAAAACTTTATATGGTTGCTGCTGAAGGAATCGTTAAGATGGAAAAATCACACATTACATTACTGGCGAACCACAGACAAGGCCGAAGTAGATTTCGTGATCAGCAAACACGATGGGCTGCTACCGGTGGAAGTAAAATTTGGTATCCTGGATAAGCCAATGATTTCAAGGTCGTTTCGCAGCTTCATTGAGAAATACAATCCACCCGAAGCATGGCTGGTAAACCGGAATTTTGAGCATGAAATCACTATAAACCAAACGCGGGTTAAGTTTTTGCCATTTTATAGATTGATGGGGATCAGTGAATAGTAAATAGTGAATAGTACGCAGTGAATAGTGAAAACGCTGAACCGCAAGGGCTAAAAGGGTTCTCGCAAGAAACGCAAGGATTTTATTATTAGGAAAGTGAGAAAATAAGAAAATGGGAAAGTAAGTGGTGGGATGGCATCCCTTGCAAATTCGATGGCCTTGCCGGAAAAAATATTCGGTAACCCCCGGTTCTTGTATTGCAGAAGATGGTTAGGGATGCCATCCCTTGGGTTTATCCGTGCATCCGTGGCTAACCCAAGGACCCATTGGACCGATTCCGGGCACGAGCTGTAGTCGTACCCGGAAAATAGCCGGTGCGGGTGGCAAAAACCATTCGTGAAAATTCGTGTAATTTGTGGACCCATCCGTGCATCCGTGGCAAAAAAACCGGGCTCTTTTACCGCAGCAGTATCTCAAACCTTTTTACGAAAGAGTCCTTATACCTTATCTTCATATTTGCTGATAAGCTCTTCAGATCTTTTTTCCATCTCCTCCTGTGAATAAAACTCAGCCTTGCCCGATTTTATCTCATCCAGTTCCTTTTGAAGATAGTCACGATCGGAAACAAACTCATCGCTTACAATCTCAACATCTTCTTTCCCGAATCTGCTGAGCAGCGCCATAAGTTTTTCATAAACCTTTTCGTTCACTTTCAGCTGTATGGTTTGCATAGAAATTTTTGTTCAAATATACTGATTTTGGAAATGGGAATCAAGGGGATAGTGATTAGTACATAGTGATTACTTAGGACTTAGTTTGGATTCAGGGATTTTCATGGATTGTTTTTATTTTTTTTCAGGGACTTGATTAAGCCACCGATAATCCTTGATACTTCGGATGCTTCTGCGATCAGTTCTGTTTTTTCATTATCTGAAATATACTTCAATCTGGCAGCAAGATGCAACATAGATCTTACCTCACTGCAAGAACCTGATGCTATGTATAAAAATCTGGAAAAATCAGCGTTTGAACTTCGGTCAAACCCCTCTGCTATATTATTGGAAATGGATAAAACTGCCCGAAGAATCTGATCTTTGAAACCAAAATCTTTGTGTACTCCAAAAATTCCATAAATTTTTACTGCAAAATCCTGTGCTTTTTGCCAGGCTTTTAGTTCTTCAAATGATTTGATTACCATAACACTAAGATTAAGTTAATATGAAAGTGAATTACAATAAAAACAGCCACAATAATTCAAAAACCATCACCTCCCAACAAAAATATTAACTATGCACTATTCACTGCGCACTATGCACTATGCACTATCCACTATGCACTATCCACTATCCACTATGCACTATGAACTATCCACTATCCACTATCCACTATCCACTATCTAAAAAAATACCCTTTCTGCCTCCTCTTTT
>JAHYJP010000093.1 GCA_019429055.1 Bacteroidales bacterium | reverse complement strand
TGACTATTATTCCCCTGTAGAAAAAAAATGGATCTCTTTTGAGATATTTGGGAGTGAGAGAGTATCTGAAAGCCGTTTACCGGAATGGGCCTGGTCATCAACTTTTATGAGCGACATAGCCGGCTTTGTCGTACCTACAGACGATGGACCGGTGTGGATTGCTCTTGATTGGGGAAATTGCAGTTATTCAGCTATTTCAGGAATAGGCAAATGTATCGGTGGAGTTGCCGTTCTCCAAAACCATGTAATGGTACCATCTCGTTTGGAAGATGCCATCATCATCAATACTTTTGACCATACCGCTTTAAAATGGCTTCAGGTTTGTACAATTGCAGAAACAGATATTTCAGAATCGAGAGCAGATACATTTTTTTCCATACCTGTTGTTGATGAACGACGACAGGAAATTTATTGGATAGGCTTTCGAGGTCGCCTTATCTATTCAAAAGCTCAGGGTAGCTGTGCTTGGCAACCATGGGAAACAGATCAGTATCCTTGCCGAGCAATACCGGAGCTTGGCCCTCCCTATAGAGACAAACTTGGGGAATTCTGGCAACTTTGCTACGATAAAGATGAGAGCTCCGGCGTAGAAACCATAGAATCCTATCGATATTATAAGCTCAAGGGAGATGAAAGCGATCGAGAGGATGTCCTCCGAGCGATGTTTTGTTCCGGAATTTCCTGTTTTTCAAGAAATTATGCCCATTGGGAATCTCCTTGGGATGCAGTGGATGAAAAGCTTCATAGAGAAAATTTAGAAACTGTTCTGTTCAGAGTACCTCTTCTGTGTCTTAATTATGAAAGCAAAGCTACCGTTACCGCCAGTTTTGGAAAAGGACTTTTCCTCCCACCTTTTCTCCTCATCAATGATTTCAAAACAGCCCATGTAACTAACCTTCTGGTTGAGACTCCGAATGAGCGACCTTTCCAACTTAAAACAAACAGCACCCTGACGCTTCCTGCTCCATGGGAATTACGGTTGTTTATTTATCAAAATGTTCTTTTTGCATATCACGCTAGAACTCAGGCCTTTTGTAGTTGGAGGTTGAAATGATACAGTTTGTTTTAAGTGTATTTGTATTTTTTAAAAGAATATCACAAGTAGGATTACTTGTTTTGATGGTATCTACTGGAGTTAGGGCTTCAGATTCACCAGTACTAAATATATTCATGATACAAAATTCCGGTTGGATGGAGCCTTTCTACGAAGATAGCAACTCTCAGTTTAAATCCTTGATTGCAACAGTTATTGAAAAAACAAATCCCGGCATGGAAGAAATAGTTATAGCTTCCTTTAACCAAAGTCTCGGAGATAATATCTCTCCACTTCTCGCCTACCGGGGCAATGATCGGACCGCGACCAATAAAGCAATTCAAGGCGTCAATCTTGCGAAGAAACCAGGAGGAGCTTATGCAGATACGGATTTTCGAGAGGCAATTGTAGGTGCGATTACTCAAAATTCTCCGGGAAGCCCTTGTATTCTCTGGATTTTCACGAATAATAAAAACAGTCCTCAAAATAATAAGGAGACTGCTGCCAGGAATAAGGAATTCTATAACTGGCTGCAGAGCGAGGAGAACATCAAACGGATAGTTGCCTATCCTTATTCCATGAAAGTACAAGGCAAACATTTTCAAGCCAACGGTATGATGATATATGCGCTGGCATACGGGGAACCTGCAGATGAAAAATTGAAAAAATTAATTGCATCCGGGCTGCCTTTTGAAGATCAACCCGCCCGCCTCAAACCACTAAACGCGGATGCCATAACCTTTGTGCCAACTACAGTAACAGGGCAAGGGAATTTCAAAGCTGCGCTAGGTTATGACAATCACACACTTGAGTTGCAATTTGATTCCTCGAACAAGCCTGAAGCGGCAGTAATTAATGGAGTTTTTACCAACAATTTTTTCCCGTACGATATTCTGTCTGCCGATGTCTCATTCTCTGTAAAATTTCAGGGAGACAGCCATGATATCCAATCTGCGATTGAACCTGAACAAGTATCAGAAATACCGACAGGTAAGTCATCGAAGCCGGTTCAGGTGAAAATAGGCATTCCTTCTTTGCCTAGTATCTGGGAAAACCCGGAAATAATTTTTAAGAGCGGTTATCAGGTTCCAGCCATCATGGAATTTGTCCTTGCAAACCAGAATTTAAGATTATCATCAGAATTTGTCAAACGTATGGAGGAGTTGTTTCCCGGAGATCCTTTACCGGAAATCTTCGTCCCAGGAGAATCAGCAAAACAATCAGCTACATCACGGCCTCTTGTTGTAAATGTTATGTATCCGATATGGCCTCTGTTTGTTCTGATTTTAGCGATCCTTTTGGTCATCGCAGGAATTATAATTATTCTTAAGTTATTTACTGGAACCAAAAAATTTACGGTAGTTGTTGATGGCATGCAGAAAACCTACATTCTCAATATATTTGGTGAATGTCCGTTGTATTCCAGTAGAAGTGAGCGGATAGGAAATTTGAGACGAGGTCTTTTTAAGCCTGTCGTCTATCTCGACAAGGGTCGAAATGAACAGATCAAAATCATGTAAACCATTGAAGAAATCACTAAAGGAGAAGTATGGCAGATAACACATTTACATTACCTGATTTGAATAAAAATACTGACAAACCGTCCATGATAACCCAAGAGGTTAATAATCTGACTGGCGGACTGGTCCAAGGCCACAAAATCAGCAGTAAAGAGATGATGTTTGCGGGCGGTGCTGTGTTGGTAGCAGTAATCATTTTCTTTATCATCAAAAATTCAGTATCGAAAATGCTTGTGGCAAGTTACAGGAAATCACCACGATCCGCCGAAATGGCCGGTTGGTCCCTGTTCTGTATTTTGTTTCTGGCCTCTGTTGCTGCTGCTTTAGGAACACTTGATTCAACCAGATTACTTTCCCTCCCATACCTGATTCCCCTTGGATTGGCGATGCTCGTATCCTTGGTTATGTTTATTGTCGCTATTCTTTCAAAGCGCTAATTTTTTATACAAATTACGGAGAGCTGGCCATGTCTGAGCAGAATGAAGCAATAAAAGATAGTAAAAAACTTGAAAATACAAAGGTGCGACCAACGCTGTTCATTGCCGTAGGCGGAACAGGAATGGAAATTGCTTTACGGGTACGCCGCCGCTTGCTTAATCATGTTTGGGGGGATCCTGATAATCAAATTAGAATCAGTAGTCTTACCGAATTTCCGCTGGCCCAGTTTGTCCATTGCGATCTTAGTGCTGTATCGACGATCGAGAGCGGTCAGGCAACCACGACTGACCCCCTTGCCAATCTGGTAAAATTCACAGATGAGGAGAGGCTTGTATTTCCACTTGATTTGGATAAATACCTCCGCTCTGATGGAGAATTAGCCAATTATCCCCACATCGCTTCATGGTTCCCTCTCACTGGTAAGAAAGTTCGAGACCTCGGAATTGACCCCACTCAGGGGGCTGGGCAAATTCGATCACTTTCCCGGCTCTATTTTTTTGATAAATACTCAGCTATAAAAAATTCGATAGAAGGGAAGGTCCGATCCCTATTGGCAGGAGTATCTTCAAAAGAAAAAACTGAAAGACTACAGCTTGAGCTCGAACCTGCAAGTCTTCGGGTAGTGGTTCTTGCCTCTACAGCTGGAGGCACAGGGTCGGGAGCCTTCCTTGATATGGGCTATTTAGCCAAATGGATTGCCAAGAAACAGCTGTCAAAAGCCAGAGTTGAGCTCTGTCTCATGCTTCCCAGTGGATATTCAGGTGCTGGAAAATCTCGTACTGAAGCGAATTCCTATGCTGCGTTGATGGAGCTGGAAACCTGTACTGGGCATGGACTGCAGTTTGTCAAACAGTGGGCTGCAAACGAAGAACCTGAGCTCTCAGCCAGGCCGTACGATGAAGTCTTTTTATTTGACACCGGCAATGTAGCCTTGAAAAAAACGGAAAAAGCCACCGACCTTTTCGATATGGTTGCTGATATTCTCTTTGAAGATTTCACCAATGCCGAATTTGCAAACTGGAAGAGATCTATTGCTGCCAACCAGAGTCAACACAAAATCGACTCATTCTCGCCACCGATCGATCCCCAAAAGTACGGGACAATGCAACTCCGGTATTCCAAGTCTTATTCGGCTTTTGGGCAGGCAATTATCGATACGCAGCTGGAACAGAAGCGAGATGAGATAGTCTGTAATCAGGTAAATGAGATGCTCAAGGTTTTCTTTGGCATTTCTTCAGGAAGTGAAGGTGGATATAAGGTACCGCCACCGAGTCCGGATGATGGAAGGAACGTTCTCAGAGATCATGTGTATTGCGACAAACATATATTTACTTTGACCTATGATTTTAATTCGGACGCAACTCCATACAAAAAAGGTTTGGAATACAGTATCCCCAAGCTGGTGGATCACCTGCTCTACGATGGAGATAAACCATTGCTTGGTGTGCAACATGACAAAATTAACAGGAATATCGAAGAAATTCTGGCATCAAGTGAGAAAGACCAACGATTACCTTTAGTCGACAAACTGCTAAACCAGCTCGACCGTGATCTTGGGCTTGAAAGCGGGGCAACCGATGCAGGAGCCAGAGGACTTGAAGAGGCTATTCACGCCCGTCGTCAGGTGGTTTTCAACCTCGTGAAAGATGAGCAGTCTACCCTTCTGAAAGCTTTGTGGGCTGCTGTTGACAATAAAGAAAAGGGTGGGCTTGATTATACCATCCAACTCATTGAACGGATCAAGGACGCCATAGAAAACAAGTCGACGGGCCTATTGAAGGATTTGGAGGCCGGACAAATATGGTTTTCTGAACTGTGTGAAAAATTACGCAGCGGAGAACTGCAGGTCCTTAGGGACCATTACAATCAGGCAAAAGGAAAAGGATTTTTAGGTTTAGGAGGTAACAAAGAAGCCCATGCCGAGGCTAAACTGCAGCAGATGGGTGAAGCCGTCCGCTGGTACACGGAGGCTCGCCTTCGGGCGATCGCCTGCGAAGAAGCGGCAGAATTGCTCAGGGATCTCTCCACTTGGCTAGGAGAACACCAGGGGCTCGAACAACAAACAAATCGAAAACGCTGGTCTACTGGTAGCTTCGCGGGGAAATTGGCCAGCTATGAAAAACTGATCGTTGAGATCATGGCGGGAATGGATGCAGAAGTAGTTCGAACCCGAGAAGCCACCAAAAAAGGGCACGCAGCTTATCAAGTCGTCCAGGTTGCTTCTACTGAACTAGATACTGCACGCAATCTATCCCCACAAAAGGCTATGGAATGGGCCAATAGTGTTTTGGGTAATATTGGCGGCATTCGGGTAATTTACCGAAAGTTAGAGGACGAAGTAACCAGAGCAGAGCTGATTGTTCAGTTACGCAACATCGCTTTGACTCGACTCCCTAAAAGCGGAAGCGGGGACAACGACTCGCTCATCAAAGCACTGCGTGAGATGAAACAAAACAATCCTGCTGAGCTGAAATCCTTGTTCCAAAATTGTATGGATATGGCAATGCCATGGGTAGAGGCAAACCTGGGTGGAACCTGGACAGTGAAGTCAGACCAGTACTCCTGCGTCATAGGAGTAAGCAACGCTGATTTATTTGAAAAAGAGTTTGGCGCTGAATTCAGGGAAGCTCTTCCTGCCAGCGCACAGATATCTATAGACAGAATTAAATTTACTCAGACAGGAGTCCCCGGCAAACTGACCTGTTATGTAGAATTGAGTGGTATTCCAATAACATCAATGAATCTGTTGTCAAACTGGAGATCAAGTTACAATGAAGAGGGAAAAAAAATACCTGTCCATGTCCACAAAGATAAAACCCTCTTTATCCATCCCATGGTTCCAAGTTCCTTAGTCCTTGATCGCTTGGCGGAGGAATTTAAACTCTACCTTCAAGGAGTCATTTTAGGAGGATTGAAGGTACGAAAGGATGGGAGCAATGACCATGTCTATTGCCTTAATATGTTTGGAGAATCACTATCAATAGGTAATGAGCGGACAATCCGGCTTGAAGGAGTCGAAGCCTATTATTTGAATCCATTAAAAGACAAAATCAGAGAATCTCTTGATCGGATGAAAACGCCGTTGCAACGAGCTGCATTGGTGGCCTTATTTGATTTTTACGGAAGTAATGTTTACCCGCCCTCAAAGGTAGAAGATGAAAACCATGTTGAAAAATTGGTAGATGGTTTTTGTCGAGTCCTATGCCTCAAACTTCGCGATGACGAACAACAGAAATTGAATAAAAAAACGATAGTCGCAGATATAGATGCTCTCGATCTGATAACCAGATGCAAAGATCAGTTTGAGAAGTGGACCGATGAAATTGAGGGCTCTGAGAACGATGTTTACCCTTCCGAGGTCGGGTCGGCCCATGGACCAAAGCGGGTATTGAAACCTGACTTTTTTATGCCAGGATGGTTAGAGAAGGTACTCAAATTTGAAAAACAGAATGTACGGGAAAGTGAAAGAAATGATAGCAATATTGGTTCCTTTCCATCTCAGTATTCCTGCCAGAAATGTAGTGGGCCGATTACTGGAAATCCCAAATTCTGCCCCGAATGCGGCTCCCCAGAATGGAAAAAATCCACTGGTGACAAGACATGTCCTTTTTGCAGCCTGAGAATTGAGGGAAATCCCAAATTCTGCCCGGAGTGTGGAAAGCAGTTGCCTGCCTCTCCAAAGTGCTCTGAATGTGGATTGATTATCGAAGGAAAACCTAAGTTCTGTCCAGAGTGTGGTAATCCACAATGTATTCCTTTAAAATGTTGTTCAGGATGCGGGGTGATGATCGAGGGAAACCCGAAATTCTGTCTCGGGTGCGGCATCCCGTTGATATAATAATGCTCTTGAACAATTGACTGATCCAGAGTGAGTAAAGCTTCTGCAATGTAATAACCCGAGGGCAATTGCCTGGGAAAAGGAATTCCATGATTGAGCAACGACAAACAATATCCACCTTTCCCATCTTTAATCGGGTTCGTCCAACCTTGTTTATTGCCATTGGCGGAAACAGATTATGGCGCATCTGTATCATCGGCTTTCTGTCGGAACTGTGATACACACCTTGCTCGAATTTTAAATTATTGTCCAAAATAGCTCTGTACAATACTCAGCTAAAAGTTCCTGGGTCCCCCATAAATAGTGGGTTCATGGCCGCACAGAAATGACATTAATTAAATGCTGTGTCATTGTTACGTAGCCAGGAGTTCAGGAAGTTGATAGCTGAGTTTCCTATAGAGGCACTTTGTTCAATGTGTGGAATGCAATTACGATAGCATCCAGTGTGCCGCAAGTGTTTTAATTTGCTTTTTCAGAAATCGGAAAATTTATCAGGTAACTGGCAATATTTGCGACGTTGATGGTTTTCGGTAGATTACAATTTTATAGATATAAAGGAATCGGCACTAGATACCTTTTCATCAAAAGACATTGTTTGTTTATGCTCGAGGCATATTGATCCATGCATACTCATTAGGGTGGATTTTCGTTCTGATAACGTACCAAATAAATATAGATAGTATCATTAATTCAAGGTTATATATGCCTGAGCTATTATTTTCTAAATCGTGCCAATTCTGTAGCAAACCGTTTTATGGTCCTGTGCAATACTGCCCCTTTTGTGGTAAAAGGCAGGAGGTTGATCACCAACCACAAGAACTACCACTACAGCCTCCTCCACAGGATACACAACCAATTACTCAGCAACCTCCAGAGTCTCCATCGGATCAAAGTAAAGATGCAGGGGCGGCTAATCAGCAAACGCAGAAACCACCAACTCTTCCACCACAGCATCCAGCACCAATTAATCCACCACCAAATCCACTACCATCTGAACTGCCACAGACTTCTCCGATAATCCACAGCGGCACTAATTCTAAATCTATACTGGGAACAATTCTATTATTTACCTTGGTGTTTCTTATGGTAGGAGGTGGAGGCTATTACGTTTTTACTCATTTGCGTGGTGAAGTGCAAAATCCACATCCACCTCCGGATGATCCAAAAAAAGAGATCACAAGAGTTCTGGCTACCGAAACTGTTAGCCAGGGTGTTGTCCTTTCAAAAGCAGTCAACAGAGTCCCCAAACTTGAAATTACACTCGAGGCCGCTAAAAAATTAACGAATATTTCTCCCCGATATCAGGAGCAGGAAAAAAAAGCGGAAACAGCCCTTCTTGCAGCAAAAGATAACAGAGATAAAAGTCTTATGGCTTATATGGGTAAACTTTTTGAGTTAACGAGACATTCTCAGGAGAATATAGCATATGGCATTGATATAGTGCGGAACAGCAATCTGGCGACACGAGAGCAAAAAGTTATGGATCTTCTCGCACATCATGTAAAAATTATGAAAGAAAAACCAAATGTGGAACCGGAAAAAATTCTTAGAGATTTTTCAGAGCAATTTAATAATTTTGTCGATTGATTGCTTAGAGTATAACCCATTAAAAATGGAGACATTATGAGAACATGTATTCAACGAATTTTATGTCTATTGCTACCGTTAGCACTCTTTTCAGGATATGGTACTCCTGTTAATTCGATGGATGATCCCACAGCCACAAGGGTGCAGGGAGCCGGTTGTGGGGCAATTGGTGGGGCGGCGCTAGGCACTGCAATTGCGGTGGCGACAGGCAATAATGACAAAATATTGGCATATGCTGCTGGGGGTGCTGCCGTGGGTGCTACGGCGGGGCTAGTTTTGGGAGATTATGTCGCAAAGCGCAAACAGAACTATGCTAAAGAAGAGGACCGACTGGATGGTGAGATTAAATATGCAACTAAACAGAATGGATTGCTCAGAGGGCACAACGAAGAAATAGTGCAGCGCATTACTCTATTACAAAATAAGGTAGCCCAACTTCATTCGAAGAACAGCTCAACCCGAAACCAAGCCAGGATTTCCTCTCAGGAACGAACTCAATACCTGCAGCAGATCGACAAAGATGCGGCAAATATGACACAATTGAGAAAGGAACTGGCAGCATTGAAAGAGTATCAGGTTTCTCTTAAGCCTGATAGTAACAAGGGCCAACAGGTGGCTCAACTTGAGAAGGAAATCAATGGACTGAATAACAATATAGTTATGCTCGACAGCAACAATAAACAAATGGCTCAGTTGATTGGTTCGCTTCCAACGAGCCATTGAGATTACGATGGATTGCTAATCTGTTTATAATGTGCATTAAATATTTCCCTTTTTGGCTTTCGTTTATTCAACGACTCAAAAAGTGATGGCCTCGAGAGACAGAAGGTATTTAGGAGAGAGCATTTTACCATACGAAAGAAGCAGAAATCGTATATTCATTCTCTTAAATATTCAAAAATATAGCCTAACAGGGAAACAAAAATGGTTTTAAAGACTTTAACAATCTTAAGTTTTTTTGTGGTAGCAGTGCTTGTATCAGGCTGTGCAGTGACCGATAACCCAAGAGAAGGAGGATTTATAAGCGGCATGAACGCACTTTCTACGGGTAAATATGAGGAACGATTGCAGCAGAGGGAATTGTTATATAAGGAGGAAAGTCAAAACAAACAAGGGTTAGAGCAGCAAGCTGTAGCTTTGAATGATCAGGCCCAGTTAGAAAAGAGTAAGCTGGCGGCAGAACAGCAGCAAATGTCAAAGCTGAGACTTGATCTTGCTGCCATGGAGGTGAAGCTCAATAAAGTACGGCAGAAATCTTCTCATCAGAAAAAGGAAATATCTGTTGCAAAAGATCGTATTGAAGCAATAAGGAAAGAAATGGAATCTCAGGAAAGTTCTATTTTACTGATTGATGATGACAACAGTACCTCGATTCAGTCCGATCATTTGAAGGCCTTGCAGACTGAGCGCGAACGGCTGATAAAGGAATATTCTGCGCTACTTGAATACACGCAGGCCCTTGCTAACGTGCCCGACTGATCTGATGTTATTATTAGGAAATCGGTTATGTTGGGTGATACTGTTTGTATGCTTATTACCCCCGAATGGGGCAGCTTTTGCTACTCCTCTCATTGAAGAAATAACAAAAATTATTGAAGAGAAAAGTCTGGCTTCTCCTTCAATAGATTTTCTTAACAAATTAACTATTGAAAATCTTAACACAGAACTACTTTTTTTTGACCCCTATGCCCAATATGTTCCTCCGGTCGATAATAAAAAACAGAAAAAGAATCGATTCGCCGGTCTTCGTTTTTTTATTCATCAATCACAATTATGGGTTCGATCTGATCTTGATGGAAATGAAGATCCCACTGGTCTCCCTGAAATTGGAAATGTCAAAGCTATTAATACAATCAAAATTGACAGCAGCAATATTGCTGAGACAGAACGGGTCATTGTTGAGGCAGTAAAAAAAGAAGTCATGTTCCTTACTCTATCAACTGGTACTGATAGAAAAGAAAAAAAATATAAGATCCTAGCACAATCCAATAAGGAGACTTCAATCTCCTGGAGTCGCCAGGGCGAGAATGTGGTTATCCGCATCAATAGCTTTGTCTCTCATGAGACTGCCCCCAGATTTCAAGCGATTTATCGAACCCAGATAAATCGTTACAATACATTTATCATCGATTTACGAGGATGCTCTGGTGGCGATCTATATGAGGCTCTGGAAATTGCAGGGATGTTCGTAATTGAGAAAAAATCTCTAGTGAAATCTTATAATCGTGAGCACACTGAAACCATTTATTTAGCTCCTCGTGGGGAAAAATTACCCTATCCTACATTGGTGTTGATTGATCGATATACCGCAAGTGCCGCAGAAGTTTTTGCCCGAATACTTCAATTGAACAAAGCTTCTTTACTTGTCGGAGAAAACAGTTATGGGAAATGTTTATCTCAGACTGTGTTTCCATTATCAAATGCAGGAAAGTTATGGCTCACAACTCAAAGGCTTACATTTCCAGATAACTCATCGTGTAATAAAACCGGGGTTCAGCCAGATATTTTTTTCCCAGGGATCACAAATAGAGAGATTGTTGAAATTCTAGGAACAGTACAGAATGGCGCTAGTTTAAGGGCGGAGGCTAGCAAAACCGGGACTGTCCCCGGCCCCATCGGGGGCTGTCCCAGGCTTTTGCGAGTTGAAGCGACAGCAGTTGCAAAAAGCCTAACCCCAATGAACGGGATAAGTGCCTTACAGCTTATTTTCTTGTGAAAAAAAACAAGAAAATAAGCTGTAAGGCACTAAAACTCAGACTTTTGCGGCGCTGGCCACCATGGTTGCATCAAACCCGTAAACTTCCGGGACAGCCCCCGATAGGGCCGGGGACAGTCCCAAGTTTACTCCCTGCGGTTGTAAAAAACCCTTAAACTAGCGCCATTCGGAACAGTACCTAACTTTCAGGGTGCTGATACTTTCGCAGGGAAGAAATGAAAACATTGCACATAGAGCATGGTTGTTACGATTACATCATGTGACATTATATGCACATAGAGGTTATGTGTGAGTACCACAACTTCGAGTTCTTTAACGTTAAAATTGTGTAGCTCTTACAATCGATCTTTCATTGCTAATGAGATCACTGCAAATAGGCAAATAACGCATCATAATTGAGGGTTAGAATGAAAAAGCTAGGCATCGCGGCATTATGTCTTGTTATAATTGCAGTAGTGGTTGTTTCTGTATGGTTTGGATACAAGCAACACAATTCGATCACCATAGTTTTTGCTGAAGCGTATGGGATTTCTTCTGGCGCTAGCGTCCTCATGAATGGAGTAGTAATTGGAAATGTGAAAAATATAAAGTTAGCATCCGATGGAGTTGAAGTAATCATTGTTTTGAACCAGAATGTTCGTGAGTATTTAACCACAAATGCCCTTTTTGCTATTGATCCCGGCGTCGACAATGGGTCACTGCCTGTTGTCCGCGTTAAAGCTGGCCAGGCTGGTGGTGCTCCGCTAGCACAGAATGCTCGTTTAAAAGGGATGAATTCATTTGTATTATGGCAGGTTACAGATATACCACAAAAAATTAATGATTTTATTAATGATCCACATTTGCAAAACAGTCTGCAACAGATAGAAAAGCTGACAAAAGGGACCGTCGACGAATAATCCTATAAAGGCTCCTCGCTAAATTGAGTGGGCAGGTGTTGTCTCCCCTTGCCCCTATTTTAAGACACAAATTAAAAAAATAGAGGCGACATCTTTCCTAGCACAGTGGTCATTCGGTGGCCGCCTATTCAAACAATGACAATTGTTCCACACGTTGATCTTCTTTTTTCCTGATCCTTTATATGAGAGGCTATCACATACCACCTAACCGGCTTTCCTGGTCAGGTGGTATGATTAACAGCAGAGACTTACATTAGTCAAACCAATTCCAGGGCCAAGCTTTCCATTCTGATGCTTCTTTTAAGGCCTTTTTTGCCAATTCTTTTAGTGGGCATGGGATTGGTAGAATATCCAAAACAAAATCAATAACAGATTTCACGAGCCCTTCTTCTGCCTCTTTTTTTGCTTTATCGGATAAAGCAACTTCTTTTCTGTAAATTCACGTTTCCTTCGGTTCTTCGTGTGCTGGTAGCAGTGCCGGATGGAAAGGTCAAGGCCAAGCCCTTCGGGTGCTCGTACCTCGCAGTCTTGACCTTTCCATCCGGCACTGCTTGACCTATAATTGGTGATGGCGGGAGAGCGGTAATCCGCTCCCCTGCCGGGGTTTCGGTGAAAGAGCTTGAGTTAACACATGTTCAAATATTTCTTGCCGGCTTTCCAATCTTCAGAGGTTTCCATAGCCACGGCAGAGACAAGCCGGAGGCAGGACTCTGTATTGGGAAAAATACTTGCAACCCGTGTCCGCCTTTTTATCTCCTTATTGAGCCGCTCCAGCATATTATTGGTACGGAGCTGCCGCCTGTGCGACTGGGGCATTTGCAACACAACAAGACCTTCCGGAATTGCTCCTTCCGCCCAGGAAGCCAACTTGGGTGCGGTCTTTTGGTAGTCGGCTATAAAGATATCGAGCAACCGTTTGGCCTCATGTTCATCTATAGCATGCAAGACTGCCCTGAGCCGATCAGCCACCTCCTGCTTCATGCTTTGCTTGGGCACATAGCTTTGAGCATTTTGCTGCAAGTGGAATTGACATCGCTGCCAGGGAACTGTTGGGAAGACAGCGTTTCTTGCTGCCTTTAAGCCCTCATGGGCATCAGAGACAAACAGTTTAATTCCGTAGAGGCCTCGATCTTTCAAGGCACTCAGGAAATGTCGCCAGTGCAGTTCTTGTTCCGAGAGTTCAACCGAGACACCGAGAACCTCTCGCTTTCCTGATTCGTCGATTCCAATGGCGATCAGGACAGCGCAGGAACGGACGATACCGCCATGCCTGACATTTTCATAGCGGGCGTCGAGATACACATAAGGAAAAGCTCCAAGGGGGCGATTACGCCAAGCATTGAGCTGGGTATCCAATTCCTTACTGGCACGACTGACTTCACTGGAGGTGACTTCAAATCCGCAAAGTTCTTCAGTTATTTTTGCTACTTTACGGGTTGAAACACCCTGGACATACATCTCGGCAAGAGCAATCTTTAATGCCCGCTCAGAACGAAGGCCCCGCTCAAGACTGCTGGGGTAAAACTTACTGTCCCTGGTCTGTGGTACGGCAAGCTGAATCTCGCCTACCCTGGTTTTGATGGTTTTTGGTTTGAATCCATTGGCATAGCTGTGACGCTGAACAGTCCGTTCATAAGGATCTGCGTGGAGATACCGGCCACGCTCAATCTTCATAGCAGAATCCATCAAGATTTTTATGGTGTCGGCCATCCCGTTAAAGCCATTGTTAATCAAGAGTTCCATTGCCATGTCAAATTGGGTACACTCTGTTTCGTAGGTCATTGTTTACTCCTTTTGGTAGTTGTGAATATTGAGAACCGAAAGGATAAACAATGGCCTGCTTTTGCCAAGCTCTATATGAATTTACAGAAAGAATGGTACACTAACATTGTAGCTAAAAGATAACCGTAATTTTTCATCATTTCCTCCTTTTCAGACTGCTTTCGCAGAATTTTGTGGGTGTTTTTATTAAAATTTACAGCGGGGTCGGTCGGCAATAGTGGAAACCAAATCTCTCATACTACGAGCCTTTTTTTAATTAGTAGACAAGTCAACATGATAGCGATGATAGCTTTCTTGCTTATCGTGCGAATCCTACATTGTTCTTACATCCACTCCTGCCTCCCGGCATGTTTCGGCCTCTGCCATTTAAATGCGCTAAAAGACCAATAAAAATATCTCGCAAGAATGAGACCAAGAAGACAACAGGCACTGGTGAAATTTATTATTGTTTTATATACAACAAATTATGCATATTCTTAAAAAAACGACTATGCACTGAGGGATGTGACCACTCGGTGAAATGGCTGACCATGAAGTTAATTGGGTGATTTGACGCCGAGGGGAAAATGGGGTGAGTCGACAATAGTGGAGACCAAATCATTCATGCTGCAAGCAGTTTTTCGTAATATTTTTTCTCATACGCAGCGGTCGCTCATCGTTTCTAGTTCCGTATGATTGCGCACAGCTTAAACTACTGTCTTAAATTTGGGGTCCACCATAATTTCCTTAGTTGATTTATTCATATTTATGATATAAGCAAATGGTTCGTCTGCTTAAAAGTTCAAATTTTCTCATTGGCTGATTATTTCTTTAAGTCCATTCTAGATTAGCTAGGAGTCTGTCGGACTATGCTGATTCAATTTTTGCAACTTACTGATATTTAAAGAAATACCAGAATTGCTACGCAACGTAATTTGTATTATATCTCATAACATCAGCATGTTGTCTTTTTTAAATTCTGATAATTCGACAGACTCCTTGAAACAAAGAAGGAAAAAAGTGAATAATAAATATATTTGGCAGGCTAAGAATGATGACTGGGTTCAGGACAACGAGAACAAGCGATTCTTTCTATATGATCGGAAAAGACAGGAAATAAATAGAAATCAATCTGGTTTGGAAGTATCTGCAGGAGCAAAATGGCATCCTCACGGGAGAGGAGATTGCAGCGGTTATTTCCCATCGGAATTCGAAGATTGTCCATTCTGTGGTCAACAGCTTGGTTATCTTGAAAACACTAATGAAGTGTGGTTACCACCTCTAGGTAATAAAAATGGGCTCCGTCTTTTGACCAAGAACATAGATTTGTCTTCTCTGTCAGTTGAAAAAAACGGAAACGAACAATATTTGAATCTAGAAACGGATGGTGTTCCACTCCCCCATGCATGCGGTAACTATCATTTCCTAGTTTCTACTTTTGGTACCAAGTCAACAGTACTTGTCGCGTTTGATCGAACAACTGGCTCAGTTGACTATTATTCCCCTGTAGAAAAAAAATGGATCTCTTTTGAGATATTTGGGAGTGAGAGAGTATCTGAAAGCCGTTTAC
>JAHYJP010000340.1 GCA_019429055.1 Bacteroidales bacterium | reverse complement strand
TTAATGTTTATCTTAGCACCCAGTGCGCGGGGATAGCCAAGCCAGGCCAAAGGCGCAGGACTTAAGATCCTGTTACGTAGGTATTCGCGGGTTCGAATCCCGTTCCCCGCACTACTCTGGCCAGTAGCGGGCCGCACACGTATGAAGCCCTGCGGGGCTTCATACGTGGACTGTTTTGCTTCATTCATCACACAGGAACTCATCCTTGCTGAAGTCATCAATACCGAAATCTTCGATTCCGATATCATCCATGCCTTCGAACTCATTGTCTTCCAGGCTTCTCCTGTAGGATCGCCGTCTTCGTCTCCTGGTGGTTTTGCCTTTGGCAGTTCTCATCAGTTGCTTGACCGCCTTAAGCCCGGTCACGCCCAGTCCTGTGAGCATGAATGCATCTCCTGCGGCCTCATCCATCTGCTTGACTGCGATACCGCCGCCTATGGATACAGCACCGCTGGCCGCCACATCGCTCCAGCCTTTCAGCCTCATGGCGTTGGGAACTGCTATGGTTGCAGCTGCCCCTCCCAGGGAACCGGCAACATGCTTGCCTGTGAGGTTACCCACCAGCGCTTTGCTTCTGGTCCTGGCCCTGTCGATGTATTCAAGGTTCGCTCTTAACCTGCGGACCGGATTCGGGAAGATGAGCTGTAAGGGTTTCTGTTTTTTTCGACGTTTGCGTCCTGATTCTGTAGGATTGACAAGCATCAACTCTTCCATTACCATTTTTGTAATTCCTCCGAATTGTTTTTAGAGGAGAATTGGCTGGCAGGGGTGTTATAAGGTGGAGAAAAATTCAGGAGTGAAAACTGATTTTAAATGAAAAGGTGGTGAAGATTGAAGAAGCTCCTTAATCTAACTGAATTACACCTTCGAAACAATCTACGCAAACAAAAGTATTTATACAAACAAACATAACAAACAATACACTGGAGGTGAACTGAAATGGTAAGGAAAAATCCATTACTAAATTCAACAAGAACAGTAAAAGCAAGATATTATGTATGCAATATGAAAATGAATGAAGCCATTGAAGAAATATACCCTGATTGGAGACAATATAACTATCCACATGGTCGTCCGGGTATACAATTCAAAGATGGGAGTTTTGTAAGTTTCAATGGTAGAGTAGGCACAGTGATTTATGCATACTGTGACTTTACGGATAAGCCAAATGTGCCTCTGTCTAAAACGAATAGCGATGACTTAATGAGACTTGGAAAGCTGCAATTGAAAGAATAATCAATGATATTAAAAAATCGACTATTAAAAGTGATAATATGTTAAATGAAATCGGGGCGGATGTTCCACCTGAGATGCTTAATAAAGTAAAAGATAAAGCGAAAGATCTTGGCCATGAATGTGTGCAAAATTATTATCTGTATATTTATAAAGATGGCCAATATGGTCCAAAAAAATTCCCTGCATCAAGTATCGGAGGGACAAAAGCCACAAGATTCAGGAACAAGGAAAGTTATGAAGCAAACAAAATTGAGATCGACGATGGGTGGGTTGTATTTAGATCACCAACTCATGGTGGAATTAATATTTTCGATGATTTTGTTCCATATAGACATTAGTTTAGCCAAAGATGAGCAATACGGAATTGATTGCTTATTATTTGATTGAGGTAAAATAGGAGGAATTAATAATGGTTGGAAAAGCAGTGGAATTAAGTAGCGAAAGTAAGGTAATGAGTGGAGAACGTTATGTCTGCGACCTGACATTAAATCAAGCGATTGCTAAAATATACCCTGATTGGAGAAACTTTAACTATCCACACGGTCCCGCAGGTAAATTGTTTAAAGATGGGAGTTTTGTAAGTTTCAATGGCAGGGTGGGAAAAATAACCTATGGATACGCAGATTTCTCAGATAAGAAGAATGTTCCCCTTTCTCAGCAAAATAGATATGACCTATCTACGCTTGGATTACTGAGAAGTGCATAAAGAGCACAAAGGTAGTTGAGATATGCTTCAAATATTAGGCATGTTTCACATTTTTTTAAAAAAAAAATATGGGGCTGGTTTCTATTCAAAAAATCTGCTATGATGAAATCATAAAAGAGAAAAT
>JAHYJP010000339.1 GCA_019429055.1 Bacteroidales bacterium | reverse complement strand
CACAGCTTTGCTACCATTCTTATGCAAAGCGGGGCCAGTATAGCTATGATCAGTAAAGCCCTTGGCCACAGCAATGTTAACACTACCGAAAGTTACCTGGACGACTTTGATGATGAAACGAAAAGGGCTTTTGCCGCGAAATTGACGGCATTTGACAGGGAACCCGAAAGTGTTTCCCCTGGCTTTACTTCAACTAAGGCAGGGGATTGATATTAGAAATGATCAATCTGCCTTTGCGGTTGTCTTTCAGGGCGCCCAGGGTGTTGGTGGTGCTAAGGCTGGGTATGAGCATGCCGAAGGGGTAGTAGTGGTTTTGCTGCAGGGTTTTATATTCATCGCCCTCCTCTTCAAAAAGCACCACGCGGGTGTTACCCAGGTGATCACGCAAATGAAACTCGTTTTGCCAGCCGTCGTTCACATACACAAACCGCCCGTGGGGCGTGCTGACCCAGCCCGGGGCATTGTTTACAAACACAAACGGCCCGGCGTAGTCGCGGCGGGTAGAAATGCCGCCACGGCCATCTGTTTCAAGCTGCTGCCTTACTTTTGCTCCTGAGGCTGTGTAGGTGTAGTTGATCATTTCGCCGTTATTTGGCATGGTTTAGCAAAGCTATCAATTTTTGCAGAGTTTCAAATTCTACTCAGCGGGGGGGCTTTCAGAAAAATGTGGCGGCGTTGTGAAAAGTTCTCTCAATTCACAAATATTTACCTTAAGATTGGTGGTTTAAACTGGCTATAAGTAGATATTTTAAGCTGTTCTTCTTCTTCATTAAAAAGGTTGTTCTTATTGAGAACATCTACTATCAGCCATCTTATGTTTATAAGTGCGATTTTCTTTTCTGATAGAAACTCTCCATGATTAACATTAATGTATATCTTTCGATTACCTATTGATTTTCGCAATGGAACGATATGATAATTAATTATCCCTTCATTGCTCAAAATATATTCGCCAATTATTTCATCATCAACCCCAATTTCAACGTGCAAGGATTGATAAGTTTCGGTACTATTTGCAATATATATTATCAAATTACCACCATATTTATGGTACCAAAAAAACTGCAAACCCAATATAAGTATTAGAAGAAGACCAACTATTAAAAGTATTTTCTTTAGCATATCCTAAACTATCTGTAAATAACATTGTCACTAGCACGCACTCTTGCTGGCATTCTTCTACCTCTAAATGGCTCCCAATTCGCACCTTTGTTTAATGCACCAAAATGATAGGCTTTATATATTCTTTCGAGCTGCTCACTTGGAACATAACCTGACCACATCCAAAAACTATTGCCTGATCCTTGGTTCATCAATGTTCTTCCAGTTGAATGACTTCCCGCAGGAACAGCTAAAGATAAATGACCAAATTCATGCGCAGCAGTATTTGGCCCTATATTACCAATAGTTCTATCCCAAGGACCTCGAAAGTAATCAACATCGATAAAAGCTACTTTGCCTCCATGATCATTGACAATTCCCATAGGTGTCCCTATGTCATTTCCATGTATGTCATAAACAGGTCCTATGTCTGCTAAAGCAAAAATATGGTCGTTAGTTTTAACTTCATTCATGTTTTCTACTGCCCTCAAATTAACTTCTGTCGTAAATGACACTCCATTTGACATTTTACCCCTGAATGACTTTTCAATCTGATTAGAAATTCTTCTTGCGGCTGCGTCAAGATTAGCACTTTTACTACTAACATTCATTACAACGCCTGTTAGATGCATGGTAACACCGGACAGAATTTTATGCCCATGCTCATTTAGAACATAATTTCCATCTTCATCTTGCTGGTATTGATATGAGAAAGAAATCTGTCTACCATCAGGGTCAATGTACATCAAGGGATTATTTGCGACATACGCATAGGGAGATATGGAATAATACTTCTCCGCCAAAGGATCCACACTATGCCACCTCCCAATCTGCGCATCATAAAACCTTGCGCCGTAATCATACCAATTTACGCCGAAAAAATTGATTTTCTCACCGGCCTTACCTGCTCCAAAACAGGGTATTCAAAGAACGTATAACGCCCAAAAATACAGCTTTTTTTCTTTTAATTGAACACTTT
>JAHYJP010000092.1 GCA_019429055.1 Bacteroidales bacterium | reverse complement strand
GTAAGGATATTTGACAAATATTCATCAGAAAATATTACCAAATGGAGTAATGCATGGGTTTATGGCAAAGGAATGCCCGAGGTTAGCCATGAAATTAATCGTGATCCAGCAGAAAGTGCTGTTGTGAAAGTTTATCAGAAGTCAGCTGCCGGGCAGAAACAGGTTTACTCGCAATGGCTTAAAGGATATGGTTTAGCTGGCGATCAAACTTTTCAGACCGAATTTTTTATACGCAGTAATGACGCTTATGAAGTTTCTCTTGAGCAAGGCCTTAAGCCTGATCTGGTGTTGCTTAATGCTAATGGAAAGGGTTATGGATTTTTTGAATTGAATGAAGAAGAGATCGGCTTTGCTGTCGGGAATATTCAGAATATTAAGGATGAGAACATCAGAGCAGCTCTGGTTCTTAATATGCATGAAAACTTCCTTAACGGAAATATCGATGTTCATCTCTATTTTGATTTTGTGCTCGATGCCATCTGGTATGAAACCAATCAGCAATTGCAGAATTATTTACTTTCAAATCTCGAACAGGTATGCCTTAACTTTCTTCCATACGAAGCAG
Source organism: Bacteroidales bacterium (assembly GCA_019429055.1). GTDB lineage: Bacteria > Bacteroidota > Bacteroidia > Bacteroidales > UBA7960 > SKVR01. Next base: position 15,023 of record JAHYJP010000092.1, on the reverse strand, counting down.
AACCCCTTTACAGTGGAAAAGCCGGATACATTTTATGGAATAGCTTGCAAAAGGATAACTTAAAGGCCAAAGAATTGTTTTTTGAAGCCTGGATAAAACTTGCCCGCGATCAGGAAAGCTTGAATCAAATGATACAGATCTACGAAAATGATCTGAAGATTCAAGGATTGAATCTGAGTGAGCAGAACCGCACTCAGCTGGCTCTTGAAATTGCCATGCGATCACCGGAGAACTCAGATCTTCTTCAAAAAGAACTCGGTCGGCAGGAAAACCCCGACCGCAAGCGAAGGCTTGAATTTATCCTGCCGGCTGTTTCCCGAAACAAGAAAGTAAGGGATGAATTCTTCCGAAAGCTTAAACTGGCCGAAAACCGCAATCCCGAACCCTGGGTTCTCGATGCCCTTTATTTTTTGCATCACCCGCTTCACGAAGGACAGGGCAGGGATTATATTCCGGAAAGCCTAGATTTGCTGGAAGAAATTCAAAAGACCGGGGATATTTTCTTCCCTCAGAACTGGTTGCAGGCTACTTTAAAAAACTACAACGATAAGGAGGTGGTTGAAATGGTCAACCTTTACCTGAACGATAATCCGGATCTTCCGAAAAATCTGAGACTAAAAGTTTACCAGGCGTCAGATATTCTTTTCCGGTCTGCAGGGATGCAATAAAAATCAGATTTCTTCTTCTTCCCTTTGCTTAACTACCCTTTTTGAGATGCCTATGGAAATTTCATAGAGCACATAAAGAGGTATACCTACCAGTATCTGGCTGAATACATCAGGGGGTGTAATGATGGCCGACAAGGCAATGATAAGAATAAATGCTGTTTTTCGGTTTTTCTTCATGAATTCCGGAGTAAGTATACCTACTCGACTCAGAAAATATACAATAATAGGAAGTTCAAAAACGATGCCGGTGGCAAAGGTTACCATTGTAACCGTGGTAATATAAGAACGAAGTGCAATTTGGTTGGTTACCATATCGCTTACCTGGTATGATCCCAGAAAGTTAATGGTAAGAGGAGCTATTAAAAAGTAACTGAAGCATACACCCGAAATAAATAGTAAAGATGTAACGAATACAGCACCCCTGCTGTTTGCTTTTTCTCTTGGGTGTAGCGCAGGTTTAATAAATTTCCAGAACTCCCATAGTATAAAAGGGAATGCAACAATTACACCTACAATTAATGAAACGAGAATGTGGGTCTTGAACTGCCCTGCCAGCTCAATGTTAATGATCTGAACCGGTATTTGATTGATGCAAAGTGCAGGAGCAGAAAGCACATCTGCAAGATAGCAAAATGCGCGGTTGGTAATAAAATAAGGTTCCTTGGGGGCAAGTATTACAAAATCAAAAATGATATCCTTGGCAATAAAGGCACCAATGGCCAGCAGGAAAACCGACACAGCAGAGCGTATCAGATGTCCGCGCAACTCTTCCAGATGCGACCAGAACGACATAGCCTGGCCTTCTTCCTGATTTTTTGTTTTTTCTTTTTCTGCCATTGGATAATTAACTATTTCAGGCCGCTAAATTAATACAGATTATTCAATTATCATTTTGCCCTCTTTGAAATTCTGTGGTTTGTTTTAACAAATTAAAACTTAAACCAATTGAAGAAAAACAATAAAGGTTGCCTCTTTGAAAAGAAACAACCTTTATCTTCTTAAGGTAACTGCTTAAAGCAGTGCTCAGAACTTATGCTGGGTGAATTGCCTCAACCGGGCAAACATCTGCACAAGAGCCACAGTCGGTGCATACATCGGGATCAATTTTATAGATGTCTCCTTCAGAAATTGCATCTACGGGGCATTCGTCGATGCAGCTGCCACATGCAGTACAATCTTCAGTGATAATATAAGCCATTAGTGTAAGATTTTAATGAATAAATTGAATTAATTCCACGTGCAAATATAAGCTCTTAAATCTTACCGAAGACAAAAATTTCAACCAAACCTCTAATTTGAAATTGATTTAAATAAAGTGGGCTGATTTTGCCATTCAAAAGATGCATAAATGCCTTCAATAATTAGTCAGAAAAAAAGTATCCGATTTTTTTGATCAGTTCAAAATTAAACAATTAACTTCGCAGACTAATAGGTAAATGTTGATATAAAGGCCTGTAAAAACAGGGCTTTTAAAATATAGAACTTAAAAGGGGTTTGATCAGCATTATATCGAACTATGTATAAGAATCACTTTTAAATCCTTATATAAAGATCAAAACAAAACAACTATGGCAAAACAAAAGAATATCTTAGAATTAGAAGATGTTGTGGTTAAGTTTGTCGGCGATTCCGGAGATGGTATGCAGCTTACGGGCACATTATTCTCCGATACAGCTGCTCTGGCTGGCAATGACCTTGCAACATTTCCTGATTTTCCGGCCGAAATACGGGCTCCCCAGAATACTGTTGCCGGGGTGAGCGGATTTCAGGTTCATCTGGGGCAAAGAAAGATCTTTACTTCGGGCGACATGTGCGATGTGTTGGTAGCCATGAATCCTGCTTCTTTGAAGGCCAATTTAAAATGGGCTAAACCTGGCGCAACTATTATAGTCGATGAATCGGCTTTTGATGAAAAAGGTATAGAAAAAGCCGGGTATAAAACCAGCCCCTTAGAAGATGGCAGTTTAAACTCTTACCATCTCATCAAGGCTCCCATTTCAGTTCTTACCAAAGAAAGTCTTTCAAATGTAGAGATTGATAAGAAAATGGCAGAAAAAACCAAAAACATGTTTGTTTTGGGGATGATGTATTTTCTTTTTCAGCGAAATCTTGACAGCACACTCGATTTTATTTTAAAGAAATTCAGCAATAAACCAGAGGTTGTAAAAGCCAACCAGGTAGCACTCAAAGCCGGTTATAATTTTGCTGAGACGGTTGAAGCTATTGCTTCCACCATTAAGGTTGGTCCTGCCCCAATGGAAAAAGGGCGATACAGGAATATTACAGGTAACATTGCTACATCATGGGGTTTACTTGCTGCTTCAGAAAGAAGCGGCAGACCGTTGTTCCTGGGTTCTTATCCCATAACTCCTGCTACCGAGATCTTAATGGAACTGGCAAAGCACAAATCGCTTGGAGTAAAAGTTTTTCAGGCTGAGGACGAAATCGCGGGGATTTGCTCTGCAATCGGTGCCAGTTTTGCAGGTTCAATGGCTGTTACAACTACATCAGGGCCTGGATTGTCGCTCAAGAGTGAAGCTATGGGTTTGGCTGTGATTACCGAATTGCCGCTTGTAATAGTTAATGTGCAGAGAGCAGGCCCTTCTACCGGTATGCCCACCAAAAGTGAACAGAGTGATCTGCTGCAGGCATTGTTTGGACGTAACGGTGAAGCTCCCATGATCGTTATCGCCGCATCAAGTCCGGCCAATTGTTTCCACTATGCCTATATGGCAGCAAAGCTGTCGATGGAACATATGACGCCTGTTTTGTTACTAACGGATGGGCAAATGGGGTTTGGATCGGAACTATTTAAAATCCCTAAAGTGGCTGATATGCCGGAAATCAATCCACCCATTGCACAGCCAAGGGATCCTGATTTTAAACCCTATCGCCGTGACTCGGTTACACTTGCCAGAAAATGGGCAATCCCCGGAACAGAAGGTCTCAGACACAGAATCGGGGGCCTCGAAAAAACCAATATTGATGGTAATGTTTCTACCGATCCTCTTAACCATGAGCTAATGGTAAATATTCGCGAGGATAAGGTAATGCGTGTGGCTAACTACATTCCGGAGCAGGAGGTTTTCGGTGATGAGAGTGGCGATTTATTGGTTGTTGGCTGGGGTGGCACAGAAGGAATGCTTAAATCAGCTGTCAGTCAGATGCAGAATGAAGGACATAAAATCAGCATGGCTCAATTTAATTATATTATGCCGTTGCCAAAAAACACTGTTGATGTATTTTCGAAATTCAAAAAGATCATTGTTTGCGAACTCAACAACGGACAGTTTGTGAAGTATCTGAGAATGACACTTCCTGAATTTAAGTACAGGCAGCATAATAAAGTACAGGGTTTACCTTTCCATGTGAAAGAACTCTCCGAGGTATTCACTAAAATTTTGGAGGAAAAATAATGTTAGATAAAAGAATAGAAAAATCACCCGTTCCCTTAACAAAGGAAGACTTTGCCAGCGACCAGATGGTAAAATGGTGCCCCGGCTGCGGTGGTCATGCCATACTTGCTGCCGTTGAGAATGTATTCCCCAGAATTGGATACAAAAAAGAAAACTTTACCATCGTATCGGGTATCGGATGTTCATCAAGGTTTCCATATTATGTCCACACCTATGGTTTTCATGGAATTCACGGTCGTGCAACGGCAATCGCCAGTGGTGTAAAAATTGCAAACCCAGATCAGAGTGTATGGATTGCAACCGGCGATGGTGACTCTATGGCCATTGGCGGCAATCACTTTATACACATTATCCGCCGTAATATTGATGTGAATATTCTGCTCTTTAATAACCAGATTTATGGTCTTACCAAAGGGCAATATTCCCCCACAACTCCCATGGGACAGGTAACCAAAACTTCTCCTCAAGGGACTATTGAAAACCCCTTTATTACAGCCGGCCTGGTTTTGGGTGCCCAGGGAACATTTTTTGCCAGGGTGCCTGATAACAATGTAAAACTCATGACCGAAGTTTTATATGAAGCAGCCAAACATGATGGCACATCGGTTGTGGAAATTCTCGAGAATTGTGTCATATTCAACGATAAGGCTTTCTCTTCCGTAACTTCCAGAGAGAAACGTGTAGAAAACCAACTCATACTCAGGCACGGAGAACCCATGATATACGGGAAAGATAATGATATGGGTATTATTCTTAAAGGCACAAGCCTTTACGCTGTAAAAATAGGTGTAGGAGGCATTACAGAAAAGGATATACTTATTCATGATCAGTTTAACCCGGATCCGGGGATTCATAGAATGCTCGGACGTATGATGGGCCCTGACTATCCGGTAGTAATGGGAGTAATTCGTTCAGCTAAAGCCCCTACTTATGATGATATGGTGGAAGAACAGATAGTTAATGCGAAAAAGTCAGCCAAGATTCAATGTGTTGATGATTTGCTTAACAGTGGTGATACCTGGGAAATTTAACCAGTAATAAAAAGCCAGAAAGTTTATCAGCCGGCCCGGTCAGTTTTGCCGGGTCGGTTTTTTATTACAGAATTATCCCCGGATGGAAAGAACTTTTTACACTTTTTCTCTGAATAATAAACCTGCTTTGTATTCTCACCTGCTTTACTGGGCAAAGGAAAATTATTCTTCATTGGCTTTTCTGAATTCCAGCCATGCCATAAAGGATCCTTATTCGTCAGGATATGATGCTATACTGGCTGTGGGTGCCCGGAGACATATTTGCCCTGATGAAAATACTTCCGCATTTTCTGCACTAAAAGATTTTTCCGACCAGAATAACGACTGGATTTTTGGCTTTCTTTCCTATGACCTTAAGAACCAGCTTGAAAATCTGAAATCTGAAAATGCCGATAGCATCCGAATGCCATTGATGCATTTTTTTGTTCCTGAAATCGTTTTTCTTTTCAAAGGGAATGAAGTTAAAATGGGTATACTGAGCGAAAATGAATACTCCGGGCGGCATAATGAATTGTGGGAAACAGCTTCAGGTTTTACATTTAAAACCGGTAGTTCGCAGGTGGAAAAGATCCTGCACCGGGTAAACAGGGATGAATACATCCGGAATGTTGAGAAAATCAAGAATCACATTCAGATCGGAGATATTTACGAAGCAAATTATTGCATTGAGTTTTTCAGTGAATCCGCTGAGATTGATCCTGCTGAAGCGTATCTGAGATTAAATCTTCACAACCCCGCACCTTTTTCATGTTTTTACAAGCTGGATGAAAAATATCTTATTTCATCATCTCCCGAGCGTTTTCTTGCCCGAAGAGGCAAAAAGCTTGTCTCTCAGCCCATCAAAGGAACCATAAAACGTGGTAAAACTTCTGAAGAGGATAAAATTTTTAAAAACAAACTGTTAAATGACCCAAAGGAGCGAAGCGAAAATGTTATGATCGTTGACCTTGTCAGGAATGATCTTTCGCGATCTGCCGAAAGAGGTTCAGTGAAGGTTGAAGAGCTTTTCGGTATCTATACTTATCCTCGCGTGCATCAGATGATCTCAACGGTAACCGCAACTCTGAAAAACGACATGCATTTTGTGGATGCCATCAGGATTGCATTTCCCATGGGCAGCATGACAGGTGCCCCTAAAATCCGAGCAATGGAACTGATAGAAGATTATGAAGCCACACGCCGCGGCTTATATTCAGGGACTGTGGGTTACATTGATCCGGAAAAAGATTTTGATTTCAATGTTATTATCCGGAGTATTCTGTACAACCATACTGATAAATTTCTTAGTTTTATGGCCGGAAGTGCCATTACCATAGAGTCAGATCCTGAAAAAGAGTACGAAGAATGCCTGCTCAAGGCCGGTTCCATGGCGTATATTATAAATACAAATCTCCAATAACTTGAGTCGTGAAATGATTGACGAAAAAGTATTCTGATGAAAAAATATCTTTACCTGTTTACCTGTATTTATCTTCTTAATTCCTTTACTGCTTCAACCCAAACTCCCGAGGAAGAATTACAGCAGATCTTTCAAACCCACAACCTGATGGGTATGTCGGTGGTTGCAGTATACCAGGGTGAAATGATTTACAGCGGTCATTTCGGACTGGCAAATTTTGCAGCTCAAACTGCTGTTACCAGCCGCACAATGTACAGAATTGCATCCATTTCCAAATCCATAACAGCAACAGCTTTCATGAAATTGTATGAGCAGGGTCTGGTTGGGCTTGATGATAATATTTCTGACATCATGGGATTTGAAATAAAGAATCCCTCACATCCCGGCATTGCCATTACACCACGAATGCTTTTGTCGCATACTGCTACCCTGAATGATGGCAGCACCTACAGCAGCTTTCTGGGGGCAACCGCAAATAACCCAAATCCTCCGGCAATTGGCCAGCTAATTGTGCCGGGTGGGAGTTACTATTCATCCAACATATGGCTAAATGAAACTCCAGGCCATTATTTTCAATACACTAATCTGGGTTACGGTTTGCTGGCGAGTATCATTGAAAAAGTTTCTGATACACGATTTGATATTTTTGTGAGAGACAGCATTCTGCTTCCTGTTTCCATCCAGGGAAGTTTTAATATTCATGATCTGGAGAGTCCTGCCGGCCTGGCTGTGCTTTACCGTATGTCGTGCGATCAATGGGTGCCCCAGGCTGATAATTATCCTTCGGGATTTCCCCAGCCCATCGATTATTCAGACTATACACCCGGCCATAACGGATTAATTTTCGCTCCGCAGGGCGGACTTAGAATTTCGGCTGAGGATCTGTCGGTTCTTATGTCAATGTTTATGAATAAAGGCCAGTATAAAGGCATCAGGATTCTTGAGGAAGAAACCGTTGATCTTATGCAGCAAATGCAATGGGAATATAACGGTAATAATGGTAATAACTACTGGAACCTTTTTAATGCATGGGGATTGGGTTTTCATCTGACCACTAACCAGCAGGAAGCTGATATTGTTATTCCCGGTTATAACATGGTTGGACATCCCGGAGAAGCCTACGGTCTTATTTCCGATATGTATTTTCATAACGATCCTGATTTCGGGCTGGTTTTTATTACCAATGGCAGCGCCGGGAATTATTTCTTCGGCTGGAATTCGGCTTTTTACGAAGTTGAAGAACAAGTTTTTGATGTTCTTTACAACGGGTATATTCTTCCTGCCATGTCGGTTCAATATTTCGATGTGAATATTGATACACAGGGCATGGGTGCAACCGACCCCGGACCCGGCACTTACAGTTTTGAAGAAAACCATGAGATCAGTATTGCAGCAATTCCTGATCCGGGCTGGCTGTTTGATCATTTTTTGGTAAATGGGGTTCAACATACTGACAGTTTGATTGAAATTATAGTTGATCAGGAGTTTGATGTTACTGCAGTGTTCACTGAGATAGAAACTACTATTGGTGATTGGATAAATCCTGATGCTTTTGAAATATATCTCAGTCAAAGAGATAACCAGCTTGTGGTCAAAGCAAACACTTTCACAAATAAAAAATTACGTATTCATGTAACGGGGATGAGAGGGGTTTCAGTTTTATCTGAAATGATATTCAATTCTGAAGCTGGTGAAACAAACATATTTGATTTGTCACAAATCGCTGCAGGGGCTTACATTGTAACCATAAGCAGTCCAGACAGGATCATTACAACCGAAAAAATATTGGTTTTTTAATGATTTTCTGATTTCCCCAAACGGCCATATGATCAGGTTAATCTGAATACTTACCATGTTTCCCGCTAACTTTTTGCCTTATGGCAGAAAAGCTGAAATTCCGTGAAAAACATAGGTTTAAAAATTTTATATTACTTACCTTGGGGCGCCAAAAACCGGTGTGAGTAATCGCTTTACAGATATGGGATGGGTGGATTTCCAGAATTCCGGTAATGTATTTTGAATTATTTATCATATAATTCAAAGTAAACCTAAAAACAGAACAGGACTGATATATGGCTGTGCAGGTTGAATTAACCAGGAAAGATATACTTAAAGTTATCCAAGAGTTCAAAAAGAACTACAATTTTGACTTTGAGAACTATGCTGAGTTATCTTTCAAAAGACGTATCGAATATCTGCTGGTTAGCCATAATCTTTCGGGGATAGAAGAACTACTGGCAAAGACAGCCACGGATGAAGCCTATTTTCGCAAATGCATCAATGATATAACAGTTAATACTACAGAACTTTTCAGGGATCCGGATGTTTGGCTGAGTCTCAGGCACAATGTATTCAATGGTTTCAGGAATAAATCACGTATTAACATATGGCATGCAGGTTGCTCAAGCGGGGAGGAGGTATACTCAACTCTTATTCTTCTTAACGAAATGAATCTGCTTGACAGAGCAAATGTATTGGGTACCGACATCAATACCGATATTCTGCGTAAAGCCAAAGAAGGAGTTTTTAATAAAATAATCAACCATTCTTATTTTAATAATTCTGAAAAGGTGCTTAGGGCAAATCCCATCACCAATGGTAATAATCCTGATATTACTTACAATAAGTATTATGAACAGGATGAAAAAACCAAACTTTACAGGGTAAAGAAATTTCTGCGAGATAAGGCCACATTTAAATATCATAATCTGGTCGATGGGTCTGTTTTTTCAAGGTTTGACATAATTTTCTGCCGCAATGTGATTATATATTTTAACGCTGAGCTTCAGAACAAGGTTGTGTCCATGTTTCATGAAAGCCTTTTCAGTCAGGGGATATTGCTGGTTGGGGTGCACGAAAATATAGCTTATCTGCCTGTGGGAAGTAAGTTTGACTCGAAGATCATGAAGGGCCTCTATATCAAAAAATAATAAAGATTAAAAAACCAAATTCCTAACAAATTGGTATTTTTTTTGTTGAAGGTTAAGTTCAGTTTATTGAAGTATCCTATGCAGAAATTTTTTCTATTTACCAGTGTATTATTATTACTGATATTACCATTTCAGGCCAATGCTGATGATGAAGAAAATGTGCGCGATTTGCCCACACGCGAACGCATTTATGTAGGTGGCTATATAGGCCTGCAAATCGGTACTATAACGGCAGTTGTTATTTCGCCAACTGTAGCTTACCGGTTTACCAATCGTTATACCATGGGAGTGGGAGGTACTTACCAGTATTATCGCGACCGGGGTTGGGGTATAAGTCCTGAGTTTTCAGCATCTACCAATATTTTAGGAGGGAGTGTTTTTGCCCGCTACAATATTACCAGGCAGTTTTTTGCCCATACCGAATTCGAGGCTCTTAATCTGGATTCGCAAATGGGATTTGGTACCGGATCCTCTTTGGATGGCCGTTTCTGGGAGTATAACTATTTTGCCGGTGGCGGCTACAGAGCACCGCTGGGTCCGAGGGCTTACTTAAATATAATGATCCTTTATAATTTTAACTCCGAAAGTGTTGTGTACTACCAAAATCCTGTTTTCCGCTTTGGGTTGGATGTAAGACTCTGATCATTCCGCTTTTAATTTTTATATTTTAATTGCCCGTGGACTTTTGTTTATGGAGTTACTTTTTGTTCAAAGATTCTAAACTTTTGGGCGGTAAGCTTGTTTTGCTTTATCATTTCTTAATTAAATCAGGAAAACAAATCAATATCAAACAACTCAAAACTAAATTTTTATGAACAACGCTCAATTCTTCTTTGATCGTCCGCAGAACGAACCCATTTACACTTATAAAGAGGGAACGCCGGAAAGGATTGCTCTGGAAAAAGAACTGGAACGGCAAAGCACTACCCAGATTGAAATTCCGCTTATCATTGGCGGCAAAGAGGTAAAAACAGGTAATTTGGGCAAGGTTGTCAGCCCGCACAATCATCAGAATGTAATTGCCACCTACCATAAAGCCGGGGAAAAGGAAGTTCAGATGGCCATCGATGCTGCTCTTGAAGCACATAAGCAATGGTCGGTAATGTCTTGGGTTGAAAGGGTTTCAATCATCCTTAAGGTTGCTGAACTGATCAGTAAAAAGCACAGAAACCTTATCAATGCTTCCACCATGGTTGGGCAGGGAAAAAATGCCTACCAGGCCGAAATTGATGCGGTTTGCGAAACCATTGATTTTATCCGATTCAATGCACATTATGTTTCGGAAATTTACAATGACCAGCCCCACAGCGAAATAGGCAATCTAAACCGTGTTGAATACAGGCCTCTTGAAGGTTTTGTATTTGCTGTAACTCCTTTTAATTTTACAGCAATTGCATCCAATCTTGCACTCGCTCCGGCATTACTTGGAAATACAGTTGTTTGGAAACCCGCCACTACAGCTCTCTTATCTAACTATTATCTCATGCAGATTTATAAAGAAGCAGGTATGCCTGATGGGGTAATTAATTTTATTCCGGGTCAGGGTTCACAAATTGGGAACATAGTTCTGAACCATAAAGATCTGGCAGGAATTCACTTTACGGGCAGCAACGGCACTTTTAACCAGTTATGGAAAGGGGTTGCCAATAATCTTGAAAATTATCGTTCCTATCCCCGAATAGTTGGCGAAACCGGAGGTAAAGATTTTGTTTTTGTTCATCCCTCTGCCCGACTCGAAGAAGTGGCTACTGCACTTGTAAGGGGAGCCTTTGAGTACCAGGGACAGAAATGCTCTGCAGCTTCAAGAGCCTATATCCCCGAGTCTATGTGGCCTGAGCTAAGAAAGAAAATTGAAAGAAACATCCGGTTGATAAAAAAAGGGGATGTTAAGGATTTCTGTAATTTTGTAAATGCAGTTATTGACAGCAAAGCTTTTAAAAGCATAACAGGATATATTGATAAAGCTAAAGAATCGCCTGAAGCTGAAATTGTCGCCGGTGGAACATATGATGACTCTGTGGGTTATTTTATCGATCCCACGGTGATTAAAACCACCAACCCTCATTTCATTACCATGGAAGAAGAGATCTTTGGTCCGGTGCTTACAGTTTACGTTTACAAAGATGATGAGTTTGAGCAAACGCTTGAACTATGCAATAATACTTCACCTTACGGTCTGACAGGTTCTATTTTTTCGCAGGACCGCTATGCAACAGTAAAAGCATGCCAGATTCTGCGTTACGCAGCAGGTAACTTTTACATGAACGATAAACCCACAGGTGCAGTAGTTGGCCAGCAGCCTTTCGGCGGGTCACGCCAGTCAGGTACCAATGACAAAGCCGGTAGCTATCTGAACCTGCTTCGCTGGATCTCACCGCGAACCATCAAAGAAACCTTCCTGCCCCCAACAGACTTCCGCTATCCGTTTATGCACGAGAAAAAATGCGGATGCTGAGAATATTGAGGAACCAGGTTCCTGTTTAATAAAAGAAAAAACCCCCGAAAAAGTTGTTTGTCAACATTTTCGGGGGCTTTTATTTAAGGTGGTGATGTTTCAGCACTCTTTCATACTTTTCAGCAGAAGGCCTGTTATGTGTTCTTTTCTTTCAATGATGAAGTTATTGAAATCTTCTTCACTCATTTCATTGCGATCCATGATCAATGGCCTGATGGCAAACGGGAAAGTAATAAGACTAATCATATCAACAAAAAAGTGGGTTGGGTCGGTACGGCGGATGGTTCCTGCCTTTCCCTCATCCACAATTTGCTGACTGAATTTTTCAGTCCCATAAAGATTGCTGATAACCTTCATCTGGGTGATCTTTTCCTGGCTACGGTGAATAATGGCCATAAAGAAAGGAACCAACAGGGGGTTGGTTGTCAGCATATCAATATAAGCATCAACATACTTACGGATTTTTTCTTCGAGCCCCAGGTCAGAATCAAGGATATTCAGCAGATCCTTTGTGTTTTCTTTTACCAGATTGGTAAAGATGGCATCAAAAAGGTTTTCCTTACTGCGGAAATAATAATTCATCAAAGCCAGGTTGATGCCGGCCTTGGAAGCAATGTCTCTCACGCTGGTGCGGTCAACTCCTTTTTCCATAAAAAGTTCTGTAGCAGCGTCGAAGATCTTTTGCTCTGTGTTTTTATTTTTTGCCATAACGTTTGTTGTTACAAAATTTTATTACGTTGGAATATTTTCGCAAATGTAGAAAAAATATTGTTTTAAACTAGATTTTAAACAATTCCCGAGCGTTGATTTTAAATATAATTTTGAAATTTTCCGGGTTATACGTTAATTGATTAATGTTAAAACTGCAAACTTAACGTGGATGCTGCTTTTCGCTGAAATTAATTACTTTTACCGTTCCGGAAATATACATTATTCCGGTTTATTTAGTTTTGTGAAATCATCTAACTATAATTCATGGTAAAGTATTTTCGAGCTAACTACCCCTTGATCCTTTCTTTGCTCAGTGGTGTATTACTTTCACTGAGCTGGCCGGCTCGTGGCGTTCCGCTTTTAATTTTTGTTGCTTTGGTTCCTTTGCTGCTGGCAGAAGATCATATTCTTCGCAACAGGGAGAAATATAATCGTTATTCAGTATTGCTTTATTCATGGCTTGCATTTGCTGTTTTTAATGCCCTTACCACCTGGTGGATAGTTTTTGCATCTGTGCCCGGGGTATTGATGGCAATTTTTCTGAATTCTTTTTTCATGTCAATCCCTTTTGCCCTTATGCATGCTGCCCGAAGAATCTGGCAGGGTAACCAGGGCGCATTATCATTATTGATCTTCTGGCTGAGTTTTGAGTATTTGCACCTCGACTGGGATTTAAGCTGGAGCTGGCTAAACCTGGGTAACGCTTTCGCTACCTTACCCATGTGGGTACAATGGTATGAATATACAGGTACATTGGGTGGTACTGTCTGGATCATAATTCTCAATTTATGCTTCTTTTCACTTTACAAAGCATGGAGAACACCATTACAGAAGATTACTGTGCAAAGAAATCTTGATACAACAGAGGATACTGAAAAGCAGCGACGTGAAATCTACCTGAAAAATCTGGAGCAGTATCAACTGGTAAAAAAAAGGGCAATATTGGGTCTGGTTACATTTTTCTTTTTGATAACCCCCACTGCTATATCGCTCGTAATCTGGAATCGCTATGAAATGCCTGATGATCCTGTGGAGGTAGTTATGGTTCAACCGGGTCGTGATCCATATCTGCGACCCTCATCCGAAGCTGAAGCCCGTAAATGGGTTGATGAAATGATTACCCTTGCCAACTCTGAGATTACCCATCAAACCCGGTTTGTGGTTGCGCCTGAAGCAGCACTTCCTGTAAATTTATGGATGCATAATAAAAATGGCCATTATGGATATTCTTCTTTAAAGGATCATGCAATGGGCCATGATTCACTTACCTGGTTTGCAGGAGTTATGATGTACAGATTGTATGAGCCCGGAGATGAGCTATCCGAAACAGCCAGAAAATTCAGCAGTGATGATGATCGTCATTTTGATGCCTACAACGCTGCACTGATGGTTGACTCTGAAGAAAATACCGATTATTATTTTAAATCGAAACTGGTACCCGGTATAGAGCGAATGCCTTTTGCACGCTACCTTGGATTGATTGGTAAAGCGGTGGAGTATTTTGGTGGAACTGCAGGGAGTATGGGGGTACAGGAATACAGGGGAGTTTTTACGGGTATTGATGGCACCAAAGTGGCACCGGTAATTTGCTATGAGTCCATTTATGGTGAGTACCTCAATGATTACATTAAAAACGGGGCCGAACTGATATTCATCATTACCAACGACGGGTGGTGGAGAGATACACCGGGCTACAGACAGCACAATCAATATGCCCGGTTACGCGCCATAGAAACCCGAAGGAGCATTGCAAGGGCTGCCAAAACAGGGATCTCGGGTTTTATTGACCCGAAGGGAGAGTTTTACGAACAAACTCCCTGGTGGGAGCCGGCAGTGGTAAAACGGGAAATCCACAAAAATACAGAGATGACTTTCTATGTTAAAAACGGGGATTATCTTGGCAGACTCTCCATTTTTCTCACGATATTACTGATACTCTACATGATCTCTCAAAGGATCATCAGGCGAAAAACGGGCACAGGCAGATTATAACGGCTAATTCAGTTTGGGAAACTTCTCAAAAAAACCAGCTGTATTTTCTGCAGCATCTTCAACGGTATAGAACTTTAATCGCAGTTCGCTGATGATTTTTTCATTGGAAAACTGGTAGCGACTGTTAGCGCTTCGGGCAGTTTCTTTGGTGATCAGGGGATTGCTTCCCGTAACCAGGCTTCTGAGTTTTTCCAGTCTCCATGCAATTTCGCTCAGTGTTCTTCCTGCTTTGAAGAATGGAGGTTTTACTCTGGCGTGGCGCGCAAATATTTCAAAAAGCTTTTTGTAGCTTATGTTTTCACTGTTCAGAATGTATCTTTCATCATGAATTTCACTTTCTGTAAGTTGCTTCATCGCTTTTGCCACATCGCGGGCATCAACAAAACCGGTAGAACCGCTGCTGTAAAACCTAAGGCCGTCT
>JAHYJP010000091.1 GCA_019429055.1 Bacteroidales bacterium | reverse complement strand
CGCTGTCGGATACCGTGATGGAGCTGACGCCCCATTGCCCGGTGCTCCAGGTGAAGAACTGAGCGTTGCAGCCTGCATCCAGGGTCACGCTGCTGCCGCGGCAGATCAGCGTATCGGGCCCCAGGTCCGGATAGGGTATGCTGTCGACTTCCACCATACGGGATGTTTTTTCCACCCGGCCGCTGGGGTAGGTTAGCAGCACCGACACCTCATACTCCCCGCCATGGGAAAAAACATGCTTCGGGCGCAGATCGTAAGAGATATTCTGGCTGCCCGAGGCCGTATCGCCGAAGTTCCACTGGATCCAGGTCGGCTCAGGAAAAAACCAGGGATCGAAATAAAAGGTATCCAGGGCGCACTGGCCCTCAAAATCGAAGCGAAGGAGGAAGCCGTTTAAAAAATTAACAATTCCGTATGTTACCTGGCCATGCTGAATTTCAAAAACATCGCTCTGATAATCACAATCAATTCCATATCCGCCCGGGTTATTAATTCTACCAACTTTATTATTGAGAGGATTTAATGGATATATCATAGAACATTTACCAAAACAGTAAATTCTGCCATCAGGTGCTAATTGTAAATTTGAACCCTGGATCGTATCAATCAGCACGCCCGATTGAATGAATGCTAAAGAATCTTCCAAATATTTAGTTTCAAACTGGTAAATATCAGTCCTGAACACTCCTACTATCTGGACTTCAGCAGCCACATAAAGAAATTTTGAACAAGGGGAGAACTCACAGGCAGATTCTTCATAAAATCCAGGCAAGTTCGGAGGAGTGAATGAGTAACGCATTTGAAAATCATACAAAAATGAAATCTGTCCAGAATTATCATCGAATTTGCATATCTCAACATATCCGCCTAATTGAGTGTGATCCCCCATAAAGGTACTAATCAAAAATTGTTTGTTATAGGATACTTTCATTGGCCCAAAATTAGTAGGCCCCCATGACAGTTCTCGATTAGGTGCCGGACTTAACACCGGATTAGGATTCACCCCATTTTCAGTAACTAAAAAAGCCGCATAACTATCCAGGGTATATTTTCTTGTAATCACCCATATATCTTTCTTATTAGCGTGAAAAGTTGCAGTCAATTTATCAGCTGCATCCCAGGCTGCCGTTAAAGTATCGATTGCCACTACTTCTCCAAGTCCGCCTTCCCTTGAAATATCAATAGTAAAATAATATAATGGCAATCGCTTTAATCCATTGCAACGGCTTATCACAAAAACATAATAAGTTTCATTTGAACCCGGCTTGGGAATAGTGATTGTTCCCTGGTATCCTCTAGTGACTTCAGGGTAACCAAAGTCATTCTTCATCCAATCATGGTTCCTGTGCCAGATCTTTTCTCCGTCACAGTAAAACAACAGGTTGCCATTTGTATCGCTTATCGCAGAACTACCTTCATAACTTGGAGCAAATACCATACCTGCGGAATCTTCGACTGCATTGCCACTGGTGAAATCCAGTCCTACATTTATGCTGAAATACCAATGAAATGCCCGGCGGTTAGGTTGGGCATTAACAGGGTTGCTGATGAGTAAAACACTAATTATCGAAATCGGGGATATTAATTGAACAATTCGTTTCAGCCTGTCGTGAAGATATATCCCCGATTTTTGTATTATGATTGTACCTTTAAAGAAAATCATCAATTAAGGATAATTGTGTTTGGGAAATAAAAGGTTTCGAACAATGATTCCCCTGTGGTATTTGCACTATCGGAACCTGAACAACAAACTCCGGTATTATCTGTGTAAGCAACAAATACATAAACAGTATAACAGGGATGCTCATCCACGCAATCCCTTAAACCGCTGGCATAACCATTGTATGTCCAGGGATTAGATGTCATGGTAAACCATACTGTCTCATCAACCAGAGTTCCACCCGGATATTCCCTTATTATGATCTTACCTTTCATAGTTACAGGTTCATTGCAATGGCAGTTGGAATCATCCCAATTGAATTTTACAGAATAATTCACCTGGGCCATTGATGTAAGAGCATTGGCAACAACCAAGCTCAGTAAAGCTGTTATAAAGATAATCTTTTTCATTTTTATAATATTAAATTGTTGGTAAATTTCATTATTTTGATAGAATGGTTAGATACCAGATATTGATTTTGTCGGGGACAGGAAGTCCCCTACGGCGGATGAGCGGAAGGCCTTAGCGTTGAAAATTGAAGGTTGAATATTGGGTGTATTTGACTGAAAGCCTTATCACCGTAAGTAAGAAATTCATATTTATTGTGGGCAGACATCGGGTGGATTAATCTAATAATTAATCGGAAAAATGGCAATTGGTAATATATGTTGGGGAGGTGATTGTCCTGAAAGGACATCTGAAAATAGCCCGTTAATTTATTGGCAGGGAAAAGGATGCGTTGTGTTAAAATCGGAGTCCCAACGGGACGATTGAAAAAGACGGTGTCTTAAAAGTCAAAAAGTCTCTTTTATTTGTAGTCCGACGACTAAAGCCGTCGGTTCCAATCTTTTGTAACATGCTTGGAACCAACGGCTTTAGTCGTTGGAGCACGACCCTATTCCAGGCAGTAATTCGATTGAATAGGCTTTAAATACAGCCTCAGGGAAAGAAAACACGGCTGATATTTCAGGTGGTTTTTAAACCGCCGAGGACATTGTTCCTGAAGTGGACAAATGA
This sequence comes from Bacteroidales bacterium, assembly GCA_019429055.1. GTDB lineage: Bacteria > Bacteroidota > Bacteroidia > Bacteroidales > UBA7960 > SKVR01. The sequence goes on along the minus strand of JAHYJP010000091.1, from coordinate 12,968 downwards.
AGAATACTTGAAAACAGAGCAAGCAATGTTCTTAAAAATTGGATTACTTTTGCATTATGCAAACACTGAGCGACATATTATCGATAATCCTGGAATACAAGCCAATTCTTCAAAAAAAATATCCTATTAAAAACATTGGGATTTTCGGGTCAGTCGCCCGCGGTGATTATCATGAAAATAGTGATGTAGATATTATTGTAGAATTTGAGAAACCGATCGGTATTGAATTTATTGATCTTGCTAATGAACTTGAATCCATTCTGGATCAGAAAGTTGATCTCATCTCTAAATCCGGCATTAAGCCAAAGTATTTGAAAATCATTGAAAAAGACCTTTACTATGTCTGAGCGTTCTGCTGAATTATTGTTGGAGGATATGCTGGAATCATGTGAAAAGATCATGGAATTTACAAAAGGTCTTTCTTTCGAAGAGTTCAAGAAAAACTACCTGGTAGTCGATGCTGTAGTTCGCAATTTCACTGTTATAGGCGAGGCAGCCGGGAGAATACCGGATGATTTTAAACGGAAGTATGATGAAATCGAATGGAATCGTATCAAGGGGTTCAGGAATCGGATTGTACATGATTATTTTGGAATTGATTACCAGATCGTTTGGCTCATCATCGAAAATAATATTCCTGAATTAAGGGAACATATTAAAAAAATCATATAATAATTCGGAATCACCTCACCAAAGCAACCGTCCCGGAAACTACCTGTTCCTCAGAAACGCCATCCACCCGGAACGTAATCCGGTAAACATACACTCCAACAGGACAGGGCTTTCCGTTCTTCGTGCCGTCCCAGCCAATCGAGATGTCATCTGACTCAAAGATTCTTCCTCCCCATCGATCAAATACCTGCATTGAGAAATGCGAAATGTTATTGTCATTGGGAAATGCCATGAACACGTCATTCTTTCCGTCTCCATCGGGAGTGAAGGCGTTGGGGATGTAAAAGTACTTTGACGGCTCTGCCGCCGGTTCTTCGCGGAAAAGGACAAACACCGAATCGGTGGCCTGGCAGTTGTTTACGGTGGTGATAGTGACGCTGTACCAGTCTTCCTGCTGTGGGGTTATCACATGTTGGGTTTCCCCGGTGTTCCATTGATAGAAAATAAAATCGCCGCCCGCATCAAGGTTTTCGCCGGGGTTTAGCAGCAGCGTGTCGCCGTGGGGCAGGGCCGACCGGGGGGTGGCGACGATGGTCAGGTTCATCGATTTCTCCGAGCTGCAGCCACGGTCATCGGTGGCTACGAAGGTGTAGGTGCCGCTTTGGCCGGGTTCCACGGCAAAGAATATCAGCCCCGGGCCGGTGTGGGCGCTGCCGTCGGGATGCACCCAGTAGCGCTCCGATATCGGGTTGCTCCCCTGCACCATGGCAAAGGTCAATAGCTCTTCCCCTTCGCAAAGGGTCAGGTCGCTGAAGCCAGTGATAGAGGGAGGGCTGGAAATCCTTACCGTGCCTGTGGTGAAGGCCGCCGGCAGGGTATCGGTTGTGCTCTTTACAAAATAGCTCTCCTGTGCCTGGCCATACCAGTCGATCGTCCCCTGCCCCGTGGCCTTGTCGGTGAAGACCAGTTTCAGGGCGCTGGCCTGTGATGAAAAGGTAACCGGCTGGGTATCGTGCCAGAGAAAGACGATGTCGCCGGTGATATCATTGATGAAAGCCTGCAGCGAGTCGGCCAAGGAAGGATGGACGGCCGTATAGCCCAGGCAGGTCAGCAGGTCGCGGTTGTACGACAGGCGCATCCGGAAACGCGCCACGTCCGTGAAGTTTTCCACCAGCAGCGGTATCTCGAACACCGTGCTTTCGCACGTGTCGGCATCCCCGGCCATGGCCTGCAGGATCGTGGCCCACAGGCGTGTAACTTCAACCTGGAAGGCCGTGTCGCAGCCATTCTCATCCCGGACAAGGCAATCGTAGATGCCCGTGGAAAGCCCGGTGAAATTGCCGTTATTGGCCTGCCACAAAGAGCCGTTGTCGATGGAATAATAAAGATTGGCGGTGCTCCCCGTGGCATTGATCATGATCTCACCGTTCTGCAGGAAATCGATCTCGGGAAGGGAGGCTGCGGAGGTTATATTTGGACCTGTCAGGTCTGCGACGCTGACAGGATTATCCGCAAACACCCCTTCGCAGTCGTCCAGGTCCTTGATCATCACCACATAATCTCCCGGGGAAAGATCTTCGAACAATCCACTGTTGTCATAATAGCTGTCGCCGTTGTCGATCGAATACAGCAACGTTCCGCCCGGCTGGGGGGTGGCGTGGATGTGGATCGTCCCGTTGCCCTGTCCGCATATGGCGCCTGACACGCTCACCGAGTCCACCTGCAGGTTCCCCGCGTCGGTGATGGTATAGACTGGCGATTCGGCCGTGCAGCCGTTGCCGTCGGTAACCGAAAGATAGTACTGGCCCACGCCCAGGTTGAACAGGTCTGTGGTGGTGCCCAGCACGGTACCGGACAGATCTTTCCATTCATATGCTAAGGGCATAGCGCCCAGAGCGTAGAGCCCTGTAATAGAACCACTGGTTCCGCCGCAGACGGTGGGGGTTATTGTAAGGTTGGTCTCATCGAACTGCGTTTCGGGGTGAAAGCCGACATGGATCGTGTCATAGTTATCGCAGCCGTTGGCATAGGAGGCACGGACCCAGTAGCTGCCGCTGTCGGATACCGTGATGGAGCTGACGCCCCATTGCCCGGTGCTCCAGGTGAAGAACTGGGCGTTGCAGCCTGCATCCAGGGTCACGCTGCTGCCGCTGCAGATCAATGTATCGGGACCCAGGTTTGGTTGAGGGGATTGTGCTACTGTAACTATTCGTGAAGTATGCTCAAACCTGCCAAAAGGGTAGTTTGGAGTAGGGGAATAGATAACATCTACCGATACTTCGAATTCACCACCGTGAGTAAAATTGTGAACTGGGTAAAGTTCGGTTGAAATGCTGTCTGCACCTGCATCGGGATCATTAAAGTTCCATGTTATTGATTCGGGTGTTGGTTGAAAATTTGGTTGGAAAGCAATGCTATTGTGAGGTCCCGAGCAGCTTCCTTCCCACTCAAATCTATAGAGGTGGTCAAGTAATATATTTGGGAAGCACCATTTTACTTCTGTATAATTTCCCATATCTATGGCATCAGCCTCAAAATCACATGCTGTGCCTCGTATCCAGGGCTTATGAATAACGCTTACATAATGATAAAGTGGACCTCCTCCCTCTTCTGGCCATGAACAATATATTTTCCCATCTGTTGCCAACTGTAAACCTTGACCTGGTCCACTACTGATTTTTACAGCAGAATGAGTAAAAAGCCCTGCATTTTCAATGTATTGCATATCGTACTGATAAATATCCACATCATTATCATCAGTAGTAAATGCAATATAAGCATATTTGGAATCAGGGGAGAATTCTATACCAAAAGGAATAAGTTTTCTACCCTGTTCATCAAACTTCATTTCATAATACAAAAAATCAATTGCACCTGTGGTAGCATCAAATTTGCATACTTCAACTATGAATGATGGATTTGAAAAAAGATAAGCAGCAAGTAAATATTTTTTATCATATGAAACTTTCATATATCCTTTCGTGTGATCACCTTCAGGGTGTTGCATAGGGTGAGCATCACTAAGTACCGGAGTAGTATTCAACCCTGATGAAGTAAGTAAAAACGATGCAAATTTATCGTTTTTAATCTTGCGCGTAATTACCCAAATATCTTCGTTGTTTTCATGTTTTACAGCAAACAATTTTTCCTGAGCATCGTAGGCAGTACTTAAAAATACATCACGCTCAATTACTTCACCTAATCCATTATCACCATTCATATCAACTATATTATACCAGAGGCCATACAATCCAGTGTTGCTGAATGTTCCTCTTCCTACAATAAAAACATAATAAGTATTATATGAACCCGGTTGTCTTACAATTAATACCCTTTGGGTTACGGAGTAATCACCGCCAGCAAGATCACTACCATTATCCATAACAGAATGGTTTTTATTAAAAATATCAATGCCATCCGAATAAAAGAGTAAATTACCTAAAGTGTCGCTATAAACAGCAGTTCCCTTAGGGTTCCATGTGTGACCTGGGATTACTTGCGGTTCACCACTATTGAAATCCAAGCCTGCAAATTCTCCAAAATACCAAATGTTGGATTGTTTGTGCTGGGAATTGGAATGCCAAGGCAGTATCAAAAAAAACAATGTTATAAGAAGATATTTCATCGGTGTACGCTTGAGATATAAAAAAAGAATATAAGAAAATTTTTAAATCAATTCAATTGTACATCTGTCGATAGACCATCTAATTGCAGAAGTCCTGCACAGTTTTTTGCAGGAAGGATTGTTTGTCCGCTACAAATAATTGCATTCGTAATTTTATTGCGCTTTTGAACAGTACAAACCATTTTAAAACATAGTGCCTGATCGTCAATAGTACACAAGGCATCTTCAACACAAAAGTCTGCTTGTAATGGGTTTTCGGTTGTTGCAATTTCTTGTGTTTCAGAAAAAACCGGATTGTTGTTGTCACAAACATCAATTATTGTCAAATTTGCGTAGTAGGCTGTATTATCATCCGGATAAACACAATTACCTGACCATGTAATAGTATGTTCAAGCCAACAATTTTGTGCTTCAAGTGATTTCAAACCTGTACCAACAAAGAATACAGCCAATAAACTTAATACTAATAATAATTTTCTCATTTTTCTATATTTTAGAGTGAATAATTAATTATCTTACAAATAATAAAAGGCTTAATACTTAAATCCTCTGACAGGCTATGACAGAATCCATATTGTAAAAACAATCCCTAAGATTCGACCTTTCATATTTATAAAACATTACTTATCTTTGCCAGCAATCTCCTTTCTTTGTTTTCGTATCTTGATTAGAGTCATATTCGTTAAAAATTTAAGGGGGTTTTTGGTTTTAGGTTGAAATATATGTAAACAACCCCTTCTACTTATTAGTACCAAAAATAGTAACTTTTATCACTGGTGTCCGGTAAAAATTTAAAGGAAGCCGAACCTTAAGCCCGGCTCCTTTAATTTGTAGTTTTGATTCGCTAAAACACTCAACTACAATGAACAAAACTACGTATTTTTTTGGGCAATCGGTTTTCGGACAGCCGGATCAAAGATATCATTAACAAACAAATTGAAATCTTCGATAGCACCACTATCAGCCTGTTTAAGGACATTTTAAAAATGTGTTGGCCGAAAACCAAAAAATGGAAGACGAAAAGGAGGCATTAAGGTACATACCGTTATTAATGTCGATGAAACCATTCCCAAGCTGGTGTGGTTTACACATTCGGCCACTAATGACCATGTCTTACTAAGCAAACTTAAAATGGATTCAAACACCATCTTTTGGATTTTAAGCTACATTTTTAACTTCAACTTCAATACCAAGTCCTTTTAGTTTGGCCAGGTAATTTTTGATTTGCTTGCTTTTGCGTTTTGGATTATCATTTAGCAATGGCTCTTTGTAAGCTTCTTTGTTTTTGATAACAAAATATGCTGCTATAATAATCTTGTGTCCGACTGCCATAAGTGCCTTTTTCTTCCCTCTTCGTGTAACCATGCTCTCATATTTTCGCTTAAGTAAGCAATCTTTTTTTCGTGTTGCTCCCCATCCACACTCGACTAAGGTTGATTGAAGATACTTATTGCCGTGGATTACTCTGGAACTTTTTTTTTTACCAGCGCTCTCATTGCTCCCTGGGCTCATTCCGGCCCAACTACTCAGATGGTTTTCGTTCGGGAACTTGCTCATGTCAACGCCGATTTCACTGATCATCCGGATAGCACTTTCTTTACCAACCCCAGGTATTGTTTCAAGTAAATCGATCTCAATAGCGTAACGCTCAATTGCTTTTTCAATTTGCCGATCAATCTCTTCTTCAAGTTTTTCTTTTTCATCAATACTCATTTTGACCAACTTGAGCATGCTACGGTGATGATCAGTAAGGGTGCCTTCTAAAGCTTGACGTATCTCCGAACGAGGAGCTTGGACTTTTCCATGGATGTGATCCATTAGCCCTTCTATTTCATCTTTGCCCTCAATGATATCTTTGATCATCTTTGAAGCACTAGCCCCACTTACTTTGCTAAATACGCTACTGAGTTTTATATTGCAATCTTCAAGGATTTTGATAATCCGGTTCTTTTCAGAGGAAATTTGTCCGACAATCTTTCTTTTGTACCGAACCAGGTCTCGTAACTCCCGTATATCACGAGGTGGAATGAAACTCCCCTTCAACAACCCACTTAGCAATAACTTACTGATCCATCGGCTGTCTTTTTTATCTGTCTTGTGCCCTGGAACATTCTTAATGTGCCGGGCATTGACAAGGATTATTTCGAAGTCTTCCTCCAAAATGTTGAATACAGGTCTCCAATAGATGCCTGTGCTCTCCATAGCGATATGGGTAACCCCTTCAGATTTGCACCACTCTCTTAACAATTTCAAAGAACGAGTATAGGTGTTAAATTCCTTGGTCTCAAAATCGGTGTCACTACGCCGAACTGTTGCTACCACTGTCTTTTGATGTACATCTATGCCACACCCGCATTGGATGACCTGATCGAATTTTACTTGCTGTTCCATAATATTTTGTTGCTGGAACAGCAAAATTAAATATTCATCCGCGGTTTGTATGGTATTGCCTTATGGATTTCATTTATAATTACTTTAAGACTTTTGTTGGCATTGGCATTAGATATAGGATTAGAAGTTCCCGCAGTAATAATTCAAACTGTCGATGCACGTATAACTCTGACCGCAAAAACCATACCGCACCAGCCTGGTTATGTTGCCGTTGTAATCATAACTTATCTCCGGCACCTTATATTTTCCAAAATTCCACGCCCCCCCGCTTCTTTCGCCATAGGATGCCGCTTTCAAACGATTCAGGGCACTATTCAGAGGCATTATGCCCCACTATCCCGATTGAATCCGATACGCTTGCGCTGGTTTTGATCAAGTTCCTGTTGCTTGGTTTGCTCTAATTGTTTGAGGTATTCGAAGATGAGCAGGATATTATCGTCATGATCAGTTATTTTCTGTTCGATCAGGGAGAGTTTTTCCAGGATATCCCGGTGGGTCATAAGTAATTCCCGCATCTTTGTAAAGATCCGTATGATCCGGATGTTTACAAGAATGGCTCTGTCGCTGTTTAAAACACTGGATAACATAGCAACTCCTTGCTCTGTGAAGGCCATTGGAGAGTACCGGACTCCGCCCCAACTTGAGGTGCCAAATTGGCTCCTCAAGTTTTCAAATTCATCTTGTGAAAGCTCGAACATAAAGTCCGGTGGAAAACGCTTTTCATTCCTTCGAACAGCTCTTTTTAACTGTTTGGTCTCAACTCCATAAAGTTCTGCCAAATCCATATCGAGCATGACTTTTTGAGTCCGCATCAGGTAAATTTTGCTCAGGATCACTTCTTCCGGGATCATCATTTCATTTTTGTCATTCATATGTCTTTGATTTAAGTAAAAACGGGATTTTAATACTGGTCACAAGTTTTTACCAGTTAGTTTTACTATTTATCCGCTTTTTTTCAAAATATACCCGGTCGGCTGTGAAAAATTCCACAACACAAATTCCAAAAATTGGAACCGACGGGTTCACCCGTCGGAGTACCAAAAAGACAGGCGAACAGGCGAAATGAACAGGCGAAAACCCGATCAGGCGAACAGGCGATCTTCCATGGCATATTCAATGTCAGATCGAATATCGGCTGATCGTTCTTTCGCCCGATGAAAAAAGCCCTGCAGCCCCCACCCGACCCTTCTCCCGCCCTTCGGCGGGACAAGCTCCCAAGTCGGGGGAGGAGACGGAAGGGCTTTTATTACCGCTCGGCTTTGCTGGCTAAGATCCAAATTATGAGCTATCCCACTTTCAGGAACCTCTGAAATCGCCAGTCTAACCTCTCCCTATCTGGATAATCCTTTTTACTGCCTGGTAAGATAATTTTATGATGATGCAATTCCTGAAGGCCGTGCTTTAACATCGGCCCATCAATTTCATGAAGAATGTCCTCACGAACATGAATATGATAATCCGGTGAAATACCAATAATGTTCACATCGAATGCCGTATGATGGATTTTACACAATGTCAATCCATTTGGAACAATCGGATCACCCAGCGGCTCTGTATCGTTGATGATATGAGCAGCGTCTAAAAGTTCGGAATGGTTTAATTTACAAAGACAACATTGAGAATTATAAGCGGCAAGAACTCTTAAGCGGAAAGACTGCTGATGGGCTCTTTGTTCGACCAGGGTAGTGATATATTTCCTTCGATAATATTCCGATGGTTCATTAACGTGGTTTGTTTCCTCTGGTTTACGGAGGTATTTCTCATCATCCAAAGCCACCGAAAATTCCAATGATGCCGGGTTGTCGCCGATGATATAGGCCGGGAAATTTGCCATGTATTGGCCGGGTGAAAGGCTGACAAAGTAAATCAGAGGTGTTTTGGATTTCATAGCCATTCTGAGTCCTGTATTATCCCTATGATCAGGATTGGTGCCACGATATTTGTATGAGAGAAACCCATCTTCCGAGATTCTATCCACATATGGGCCATTGAGGATCGTTGTGATTGATAAAGGGATAATGTCAAATTGCCTGGGTTTCCAGATACCCGAAGGGCCGACCAGTGTAATTCTTTGGCCTTGAAATTCAAAGCCATACTCCAGTTTCTTTCGCGGGATCACTTCTCCGTAAAAATCAATTTGTGTTCTCAGCCAATCAAATGCGGTGAGTCTGATCTGATCTTCCATGAACATCAAGTTAATGATTTATTTATCAAGATTGTCAATTGATGGAAATATGGGAACTTATTCTCCCAAAGGTAACGTTTAAACCCCTATGATTAACTCATAATGTTTTGGGAGAGGTCTCATTCCCTTTCCCCGGTTGGGGAAAGGGTTAGGGATAGGGGCTGAAACCCGACCTTCGCTATTATCTAAATTTTGAAGGCTGGGTGTAATGGTAAGTTGTAGATATATAGAACTATCTGCATACGCTGGACAGATTGACAAATCTAAGCCAATTTAAATTGACCATCTCAAATGCCAGGCTAATGAAGGATTCAAATGGTCAGTATCCACCGGCGCGGACTGGTAAAATCATCAGCTCTGTCCAATACTTTCTCCTTTATCATTTGAATAAAACAAACCATAGTGGTAATAAAAACCATCAAAATACCAATCCCCCAGGAGTAGTATTTCATCTTCTATACCTCCCCTAACCATCTGAGCATTTAATATATGCCCTCCATGAACACAGGTACGGATTATTGTGATGAACCATTAAAAATAAACATATGGAAGATTTCACAATCCCCACGATGTGGGACGGTTATTGCCCAGAGAGCAAATTAATGAACGGTAAAAAAGTTCGGATGCGCCTGAATGGATGGGATTTCTTCGAAAGTGAAGAAACGGGCTTGCAGATATGCGTTTTAAGCGGTGTGAAAGCCGTAGTACTAAATTTCAGGGGGGGAAGGTGAATTTAGGCAAACACCCTCATACGGCGATGAAATTGCCAATGGCGAAATGTTGAGCCCCCAGAATACGGACGAGTTCCCCTATAATAATCCCACGGTGATCTTTAAAAATGTGGATGATGTGAAGGAGTATATTCAGGAAATTTGAAATTGAAACAATCTATATTAATGATGTGTAATAAAAAAATAACATTATGGCAACCATCAAAGAAGTAACCTCGTTCGCGGACATCAAAGTCCAAATCGTTTCGTCAAACCCCGACCTGTTTGTGTACGTTACAAAAACCAAATCGGAAGCAAAGAGCAGTGATGGCATCTGGTATTTCGACAATTCGTTCCCAGATAAAAAAGTACAGTTTGTCAAAAACTTTGCTGACCTGAAAATCCAATATGTAAATTCAAAAAGAGAAGCGGGTTGGAAAAACCGTTCCCATAAACTCCAAAACAGGATTGGCTAATAATGAATACTAAAACCCAACAACTTAACGACCTGTTTGCAAGATGGGAACAAGCAGTTACAGACTATCAGGGCAAATTCGTTAAGGATGGCATTGTCGATGAACGACTATATGATAATGCCCCAGTAAAAATCCTGTTCATTGCGAAAGAACCCAATAACCCAAAGCAAGAAGCAGGGGATTTCAGGGAATGGTGGCAGAAGGAACTTGCATTTTCATTTTCCTATCGTATTGCTGAATGGAGTTTCGGGCTCCTGAACAACTTCCCTCAATACGATGATATTTGGGCTCAAGAAGGTGCTGCGATCAATGCCCTTCATCATATCGCGTTTATGAATATAAAGAAAACTGGTGGTTCTGCAAATTCCGATAATAACAGAATGATGGAACATCTGAAAATGAACATAGAGTTTTTACATCAACAGATTGACATCATTTCACCTAATGTCATCATTACTGGTACTTCTTGGGATGATTTGCGCAATGGGCTTTTCCCAGATGTGAAATGGAAAAGCAGTGGCTACAGGGTGTTTATCGGAAGACATAAAATGGCAAAAGTTATTTCGTTCTATCACCCTTCATCAAGAAATGCGCCAGCGGCATCTTACAGTTTATTGCAAAATATTGTTAATAGTGATCAGTTCAAGCAACTATAAGGTGTCGGATAACAACCTAAAAGGCATATAATAAAAATGGTGGAGCCCAGAACCCACTTTAAAAAACGGGGCGAACCCGAAAAGCCTTATGAGTAGGAAATGAAATTTTAAAAATGAAAAAAGCATTAATTGCACTAACACTAATTTTCACGTTGGGATTTGTTAACATATTTCAAGCCCAGACTAATGAAATAGCAGTTGACACGGTTAAATATCTTTATTGTGAACTAATGGGAATACAGAAAATATTGAGTAACAAAGTCACTGTCACAGTTGACTTTGGTGAAGAAAGAAAATTTTTCCAAGATTCTCGAATGAGAGATGAAGAAACAGGGAAAGTACAATCTTTTAACTCTATGGTAGATGCCCTTAATTATATGGGTGAAAAAGGATGGGAGTTTGTACAAGCATATGTTGTTACTTCTGGAAGCCAAAATGTGTACCATTGGTTGCTCAAGAAAAAAATGGGTAAGCAACCCAAAATGGAATAATCAGCCTCACCCCACCATATTCTGGCTCCATAATTCCATTTGTAACCAAAAAGGACGCGAAATATGGGGCGGAATTTGGGGGGTATATGGTTGAATTATTGATACCTTTATTGCTCAACAGCTCTTTCAATGCCAAATCAATGAAAAAACGGTTTGAACCAGATGAACTGGGCAGGAATGACCCCGACCACTATAAATGGAGCATGTTTTATTATAACCCAGACGACACCCGCGTCTTTGTGCCAAAGAGAATTAAATGGGCGGGCTGGACGTTGAATTTTGCCAGTCCGCTCTCGTACCTGATCATTCTGGGGATCATTGGGTTTGCTTTATTAATGGAATGCTTCTTTAATATTTGAATCAAAATACTATGGAAGAACCAGCAACCCGCACTTCTTGGCAGAACCTACCGATCACCAACCCCAAGCGGATTGAAATTGACCTTCATTTTACAAACAAGCAGTATTCCCAGATCAAAAAGGGGCTGATCCCTGAGCAAATGGAAGATAAATGGTTTATTTTCTATGAAAAAGGCTGGCTTTATTTCCATCGTTCTTGGACAGGGATTGGAATATACAAGGCAAGACTCATAAAAGAAAAGGGCGGATACTACATCAATGAGTTTTGGGCTGAGAATAATCCAGAAATTCGTGAAAACAGAAACGATGATCACGATAGGGACATATTTTACCTCTTGGTCGCTTGGGGATTGCTGGAAATAGATGTCAGGGGATTCTACTCAGAGCAACAGATAAAGGAACAAATGGATACCGTTAATACTTGGAGCATCTTCGGCAGGATGTATTTTACGCCAGATTTGTTTGAGCATGACACAACCAGCACTCCCGCAAAGAAAGAAGCATCAACCAAACAACAACTCATTCTCGGAGCCATCGTTGGCGACATCATTGGCTCGGTCTTCGAGTGGCATAATGTGAAGACCACCGATTTTCAATTATTCACCGAAAAAACTGATTATACAGATGACAGCGTGCTGACCATTGCCACAATAGATAGCATCCTGCACGGTATTGATTATACCACGGCATACCAGACTTATGGAAGGAAATTTCCAAACAGGGGTTACGGCGGATATTTCCGATCTTGGATTCGTTCAGATTACCCAAAGCCGTACAACAGCTATGGGAATGGTTCGGCAATGCGGGTCAGCCCAGTCGGTTGGGCATATAATACGATTGAAGAAGTGTTGCATCAAGCCAAAAGAAGCGCGGAAGTAACCCATAACCACCCAGAGGGCATCAAAGGAGCTCAGGCAACTGCCGCTGCCGTGTTTTTGGCACGAACTGGTTCTTCAAAGGCTGAAATTAAAAAGTACATTCAGGACGCATTTGGATATGATCTGGAAAGGCGCATTGATGATATCAGACATGTCTATACATTCAATGAAACCTGCCAGCAAACCGTTCCAGAAGCCATTTTAGCCTTTCTGGAGAGCGAAGATTATGAGAGCGCCATCAGGCTGGCAATATCCATTGGTGGGGATAGCGACACGGTTGCGTGCATTACGGGCGGGATCGCGGAAGCGTTTTACAGGGAGATTCCAGAATGGATTGTGGAGAAGGCGTTAGGGCTGTTATCGTCGGAGATCATTAAGTTGGTTGAAGAATTTTCAATGAAGTATAGGAGATTCAAGTATAATAAGCACGATGAAGAACTATAAAGTACTCCCCATTTTTTAGACCACGGATCTGTTTTTCTTAATTGAATTTATTAATCCTATTTGTATTGTTATTGCTGTTAATTTCGGGAAATAACTCGAAGAGTTATTCTCGATATTAACAGCTTTTCTTTTTTGGTTCTT
>JAHYJP010000090.1 GCA_019429055.1 Bacteroidales bacterium | reverse complement strand
ATAGCGAATTAAGGGCAATAGAGCATTTATATTTTAAGGAAACTTTTTACAATATAAAAGTAGTTATCGAAATCAAACGATTCGGTTGAATATATGGGTGTAATAGTATCTATAAATTGTCCATTTAACAAAATAAATAAATGGCCATATAAATATTCATTACATTCATCAAGCATACAATCATTATAGTTAAAGCAGGTAAACTTAATGTTATATTTATCTTTCATTATATTCAGATATCGTAAATTTTCGTATGCTGTTATCATAACAACTTTATCGTGACGATCATTTCCTTGTAATTCATTTAGAAAATCAATAATCCTATCTAAACAAGACACACAAGAATTTTTGGGATCAAAAAAAAACAACAATGTCTTTGATTTTATCGTATCGTATAATAAAATGGTTTCACCATCCAGTGCAAAAACTTTAATATTTCTGATAACAGTGTCAGATGGTGCAGTGTTTAATATATTACTCGTGTTGTTAACACGTGAATTATTATTTTCCCCACATGATGGGAGTATCAGTAATAAGATTGATACTAAATAAAAAAGATGAATTTGCTGGTTGATCTTATTTTTTTTCATAAATTTTCGCAATTACTATTATTGGATTTGAAGAATTTGTAATTAAAGGGTTCAAATGATATTTCTCGTTTAATTCGTTAATTTGAAAATCATCTAAAACAGACGGGTCTAATATACACAGTAACTTATTCTCAAAAGCTGAAAGAATTGACATTCTTGTAAGGAAATTTTCTGATACAATATCTTCTAAGAGTGCTGAATTATGGGAACTTTTAGAATAAATATTATAAGAATTATGTCCAATTTGCTTTAAGAATCCAAAGGTTATAAAATCTCTGGTTTCAATTATATAATCAATTAAGCCTGCTCTTTCCCCTTCTCTTATGAGATTTATACAATTATAAATATCGGAATTCAATTCATCATTTCTAAATGAAAAACTGCCAAAATCAACCATGTATTTTAATTCCATATTCTGTCCATTATAATTATAGATTTTATTATATGGAGGATATAGACAAAGAATATTATCTCCATATTTAGAAACAGGATCAGCTGGCAGAAATGTACTAAAGTGAAATTTTCCATTAAGAAATGTCATTGATTCCATTTTCTCATTCAAATCAATTATCTTATATAAACTTATATTATTTTCAAGCATTTTTATATCATGTGAGTACTTTTTTAAATCATTAATTGAAGGACTATAGCCAAACGTAATCAGATGTTTTGAATCCAAAAAAGAAAACTTATTGAAATGCTCTGTATATTGTAAGCTCTTTTTATACATACCATCTTCTAAATTATATTGATGAATCTCATGATGGCTTTTAATATATAATGTTCTATCAAAGACATCGAAATCATCGGCCATAATAAGTTCACCTGGGCCTTTACCGAATGGTATACTAAACATAAAATCACCTTTACTATTAAAGCAGGTTACAGTCCTCTTATGGATTATATCAAAAACAAAAAACTTTCCATTTAGATATCTAAGTTTTGTTATAGTTCCTACAAAACTGGAGTCAGAAGTTTCTAACGGAATTAATTTGTCAACAGTTATACTGATATTGTTATTCTCTATACTGTTAAAGTTTACTTTTATTATTTCGTAAGAATCTTTAGTATCACAACTACAGATACTCGCAAAAAAAAGTATAACTATTAAGAATTTATACATGTAACACAGAATTAAGTTAAACAATTGTTTATGTGAAAAATTACTTGATTTTAAAAATGATTATAAACTAAAATTAAAAAAGAATTGATGCATTTTTAAAACCAAGTAATTTTTCTGTAGCTATTACTATTCAATACTACTACTTTTACCGCATGTCCTACCACGCCAAAAATGCCAGGTAGCACAGCAATAGTTTTCTCCAAGGACCACCATAGTTTCGTAACGACCGTCACATCTAGTGTCAGAACCACAACCGCTTGGACAATGTACCGCAATAGCTAGATTATTAAAACTTCCAATTGCAAGGGTTATTACTATAACAAATAAAAATACATACTTCTTTGTTTTCATAAAATAAAATTAAAATTAATAAAACTCTTTCTTTTGTGCATCCATTAATAGAAATAGTTAAAACAAAAATACCTGTCAATTAAGCATTATTGCTTGCTGCCCATGCACCCAGGCATGCTTCGTTTACTTTTTCGTATCTTTGCCGCTGCACCTCCTTTCCTTTTAAGGAAGAGGCCGGGGTGGGAAATACGGTTTAGACGCTTGTGGTTTCCTGCCCCCTTTTTCTTCCGGATTTAACCTTTAGAAAACAATAATGGCGTTAGTTTCTATTGAAAACTAATAACCTAAACTTAATCCACGTTTCTTCTATACTTCCTTAGCAGATCCTTATCCACCATTGAATATACTATCAAAATGGCGCAACCCTCGTTAGCATTTAATGGGGAAAAGGTCAGTAAAAAATCATTATGTTCTTCAAATTCATAATCATAGTAGGTAATTCTACTATCATCACCTTTTTTCACCACGTCTAAAAGTGTTTTCTCTTCTTTTTTTTCGAAGGCTCCTCCGGTACGCTGTTTCAAATAAATTCTTGCATTAATATTCGCCGAGTAAGTATAAAACCTAAAAATCGTTCCTCCCATAAAGGTAAATTTGATAGTATTATTTCTATCCATTAACCTTCGGTTTCCCTTTCCGTCTTCTTCAATCAATAAATCAAATATTTCTACAAACTCTTTTTCTGGCATAGCCTCTTCATGCTTTTTAATCAATTTTTCGATTTCTTTTCGGGCTTGTTCTTTCTGACAAGAAACCTGGCATTGTATCATTGAAGTTGGAACCAATAATACAAGCAATAATTGAACTGTCTTTATCATAAAGTTAGGTTTATTCGTAAATAAGTTTTGGTTCTGCCTTAATAATACAACTCTTCCGGTATATCGTAAATTACTATATCGCCTGTTTCTATAGACAGAGAAATAAATTTTCTATTAACCTTATCCAGTGTAAATCTGCTGATGGGATGATCCAATAGTAATGATGCAACAGGCTGTGCATTCCAGTCAAATACAAAAATTTGATTGGGGATATTTAAATTTTGTTGGGCATCAATAATCGGTTTCCCTCTATACAATAAATAAATATATCTTTCATCAACTTGCATTTGAGAATAACACCATATACGATTCTCATCTCTGACATCAGGTACCTGATTAATCTCATCTGGTCCTTGAACCATTTGGATTATTTCGCCCTTTGAATCAAGAATTACTAAAATATCCGAATACACATAGGCTAAAGCAAAAATATCTTTCTCCGGATGAAATTCATACGAAAAAGTTGGTATAACATCCTGCTCGTATCTGCTTTTCAGATTTAATAAATCGGGATTTCGTGTAATCCTTATCGAATCAATCCTTTCACCATCTTTATTAAAAAAAGAAAGCAGGTCATCAGGTGATTGATAATCTGCAAAACGGAATAGGTTATCGGGCAAAGGGTCATATAAGGTTATAAACCATATGTCTTCAGGAACAGGCACAGATTCCCAGGGTAAAAACTGAGGGTTCTTAACAAGTGTATCAACAGGAAATTTTAACAGTTCCTGTCGCCCCATATCTGCAAACCATAAAACTCCTTCCTGCTGATCAATTCTGGTCATAAACGGATTGATGATTTCACCAGGGCCCCTTCCTACCATGCCTCCTGAGCCTAAATAATTAAAATTTTGATTATAAATATGGATCTGAAAAGTATCATTGGGGGTATTGGTTAAAAAATAAAGGGTATCATAAATCATAACCGACCCACCAATATAAATCTCATCAAGTTCAATAAATTTTGGATGCAATGAGTATTCCGCTGGAAAGTGTCTAAAAGTTCCTTGTTTAGCTTCTTGTTTGCAAGAACCAGATAAAAGACCAATGAATAGAAAAAGCAGAAACCTGAATATACTTTTTTGTACCATATAGAAATTTTTTTAAAAAAATAATAATAAGATAAAAGAGGTGATTCAAATAACGAATCACCTCTATACAAATTACTAAAAACAAGTACCACTATTGCCTATGCCTACATATCCAAATTGAGGGATACAATCTGAGCACAATACAGCCACGCTACTGGGATCATCCGAATAGGCCCTACCCCAAGTACAATACCTTCCTATTGGATCCAGATCAGATATTTGTGCATTAATATTTTTGTTTATTAAAAACAACCCGGCAAAAGCAAAGCTCAGAATAATCAGTTGAGATAAGATTTTCTTTTTCATAATATTCAATTTTAATTCACTAATTCTTTCATTAATGCCCTATATATCATGTCAAGGGCGCAGTTAAATCAACCGCCGGTAATCAAAATTGCTTATCTTTGCCGTTGCACCTCCTTTCCTTTTAAGGAAGAGGCCGGGGTGGGAAATACGGTTTAGACGCTAGTACTTTCCCTCCCCTTTTTCTTCCGTTACTTTCTATATTTCACGTATACGTTTTGGTTTGTGTTTTTTCTGAAAAGGCTTTCTCTGACAAATTATCAGGAATAATATACCTAAACTGTTTCAGTAATTTTTTCCGTTAATAATGGTTAATGAATGTCAAATATAAACATATTTTTTTAGGGGGAGGGTAAACCAAAATTTAGAATGATTCTAAAAATATTGTGTGCGTTTCGGGGGTTTTTATCGATGAATTGAAACTGGGGGTTTCTTGAAGGTTAGTCGTCGGACGAGTTGGAGTCGGCGGACGAGTCGCGACTTCAAGTCGTCAGACAAGTTGGAGTTATAAACCAGTTAATTGAATTCTAACCGAAAAATAGTAAAAGGAAAAGTTTTATCAGTAAGCCCACTTGAGCCAGATAGAGCCCCATGTGAAACCACCGCCAAAGGCTGCAAGTATGATGTTATCACCTTTTTTGAGCTGGTTTTCCCATTCCCACAGGCAAAGCGGAATGGTGGCATTGGTGGTATTGCCGTATTTATGGATATTGATCATTACTTTTTCCATGGGTAAACCACTTCTGCGGGCAGTGGCTTCAATAATTCTGAGATTGGCCTGGTGTGGCACCAGCCATGCAACATCTTCGGGAGCAATATGGTTTCTTTGAATGATCTCTGCGGCCACATCTGCCATATTTTTTACAGCAAATTTATATACAACTTGTCCTTCCTGGTAAACATAATGCTCGCGGGCATCAATATTTTCGTGGGTGGGAGGATACGCAGAACCGCCGGCTTTCATATGCAGGTGCACATGTCCGCATCCATCTGACTGGAAAATGTGATCCATTACCCCAACTTCTTCAGTTGTGGGTTCGAGAAGCACTGCAGCGGCCCCATCGCCAAAAATCACACAGGTCTGACGATCGGTATAATCAACAATGGATGACATTTTATCGGCACCCACCACCACAACTTTTTTGTATCTGCCTGATTCAACATACTGAGCAGCAGTTACAAGGGTGTAAATAAACCCTGAGCAGGCAGCATTGGTGTCAAAACTAAAGGCATTTTTGATCCCGACTTTATGACAAATAAGATTGGCCGTTGCCGGAAATTTCATATCAGGTGTTACTGTGGAACAGATTAACAGGTCGACTTCATCAGGACTGATACCTCTTTTTTCCAGCAATCCTTTTACAGCTTCTGCAGCCATTACCGATGTGCCTTTACCTTCGCCTTTCAGTATCCTTCTTTCCTTGATTCCTGTGCGTGTGGTTATCCACTCATCTGTAGTATCTACCATTGTTTCAAGTTCAGCATTGGTAAGAACATACTCGGGAACATAACCATGGATTGCTGTAACTGCTGCCCTGATTTTAGTCATATTCAAAACGGTATTAAATAAATTGAAACTATACTCGCTTATGATTTGCCATTAAAATTTCTGGATTGCGTATACTGGCTCAAGGCATCTGAAATTTTCTCTGAAACCTTTGCTTCATGCACTTCTCTGGCCAGGATAACCATATTTTTTATAGCTATATCATTTGAAATTCCATGGCCAATAATAACAGTACCATTTACGCCCAGAATGGGAGTTCCTCCATAATTTTCGTAGTTCATCCTGTTGATGAACTCATCTTCAATGCCGCGCTTCTTGATCAGGCGGTACATCGATTCAGCCTGTTTGAGAACGATATTTCCGGTAAATCCATCGCAAACTATAACATCGGCCTTATCGTTAAACAGATCGCGGCTTTCAATATTTCCAATGAAGTTATAATCCTGCGTGTCTTTCATCAAACGGAATGCTGACTGGCAAAGCAGGTTACCTTTTTCTTCCTCCTCACCTATATTGAGAAGTCCAACTTTGGGATTTTCTATTCCGTAAACAAACTGAGCAAAAATGGAACCCAGAAGCCCAAACTGATATAAAACATCAGGCTTGCTGTCAGGATTGGTACCCACGTCAATAAGAACTCCCACACCACCATTCTCTTTGGGAAGAACAGATGTTGTGGCCGGTCTTATGATTCCCTGAACCACGTTGACACTATATACCGAGCCCACCAGCATTGCTCCTGTATTGCCGGCGCTGGCGAATGCATCAATGTGGCCGGTTTTTAATAAATGGAAACCTTTTGTGATACTGGAATCGGGTTTCTGGCTGAATGCCCTGGTAGGTTGTTCACCCATAGAAATAACTTCAGATGCGTTCACAATATCAAAAAGTGAAGCATCTGAATTATATTCCCTGAGTTTATCAAGAATTATGTTTTCCTGACCAATCAAAACAATACGGTCAGCTTCAGGTAATACTTTCTGAGCAAGAATAGCTCCCTTTAATATACTATCGGGAGCATAATCACCGCCCATTACATCTAAACCGATTTTCATAGGAAAATATTTGGTGAGCAAATTATTCTCACACGGCAATCAACCGCGATGCTTAAACAGCAGCGGATTTTTCAATTGCCACTTGTCCTCTGTAAAATCCACATTCAGGGCATACTCTGTGCATAAGCTTCATTGAGCCACAGTTTGAGCAGGATGTCAAGGCTGGTTCTGTTGCTTTATAATGGGTGCGTCTTTTATCTCTGCGCGTTTTTGAGATTCTACTCTTTGGATGTGCCATAATCTAAGCAATATTAAATTTAATCTAAGTTAATTGAATTTCAGGTTTTTCAGGGCATCCCATCTTGAATCGGTGGGCGAATCGTCCTGTTTATTTTCTTTAGCTTTTTCTTTATTTTCAGACAAATATTTTTCCAGCTGCTCAATTATTCCGGCATCACAATTATCTTCCTTGTTCTTTCCACCGGGATGTATGCGTTTGCCCGGTAATTCCAGAATCACAAATTCATAAAAGTACTGAGCAACATCGATATGGCTTTCGGTTGAAGGGATGATGATCACATCATCGCTTTGTTCTTCAAACCTTTCACCAAATTTGATATAGAGCATTTTATGCAGATCCATTTGATGCCAAAAGTTTTCAAGACACCGATCGCAGGTAAGCTCCAGCTTGCCTTTAACCAGAAACTCAAGATCAAGCATATTATTTTTTTTATGCATAATCAGTGTGGCTGCAAGGTCAGCTTTGGTAACTTCTGAATCTGTGAAGCATGAAAAAAAAGCATCATTCAATTCAAAGGAGAACTCATGAACTCCGTTGGAAAGACCTACAAATGCTATCTCAAATGGCTTTAAAGCTTTCAAAGTACTATCTGATTTTTCAAAGGCTGCAAAGATACAACATCTGAGTAAAAATAAAAAATTTATTCACAAGAAAAAACTCCTGTACAGATCAGGAAAGTTCCTATTCTCAGGAATTTAGAGAATCTTACTTGAAAGCCTTTTCGAGCAGTGCATCGCCATCGGTGCGCAACCTGTTGAAATAATCAGGCACATCTTTACCAGCAAGCTGATCCACATAAAGTTTTGCCAGGTACTGAGCCAGCATGAATCCCTGTCCGCGTAAACCCAGAAACAATCCTTTTTCAACATCCACAATCATGCGGGGTTCAATGTAATAGCCGGCCCACAGTGCCTGGAAACCTACGGCCGAAATTCGCGGGATCCAGTCCACAAAAATTTCCGATACTATTTCTGCAAACTCCCTGGAGTTGATCTTTACATCCTTATCAGTTTCATAGGGTTCAACCGCAGGAGAAGCACAGCCGATGATCTGGCCGGTTTCACCCAGTTGCTGGCCATAAACTGCCGTAAAACCCTTGTAGTTTCTCCGGTCAATCAGCATGTCGAGCGGACGGCCACCTGCACCCAGCATGGGCAGTCTGCGGGTTATGAATGCCTGGTGTTTTACCGGATACAAACCTGTTTCAATTCCCAAAAGCCGGGCAAACTTATCACCTTCGGCACCCAGTGCGTTGATAAAAATGGGGGTGTGATATTCAACAAATTCACCCTCATGTGTTTTGACAATGAGTTTAAACACGTCTCCATTTTTCTCCACATCGATCAAACGGGTGTCTTCCAGTATAGTTCCTCCAGCTGCCATTCCTGTTTTTCTTAATGCGTCAATCACTTTGCCGGGAGTAGCCTGCCAGCATTCGCTGGTTTTCAATGCTGCAATGTATTTGTCGTTGGAGTCGTTGTAATAGGGTGAGATTTCCGACTTAAACTGAGAAGGTTTTAGCATTACCGCTTTTTGCCAGGCCATTGAATCCTCAAGGGCTTTATACATTTGCTCATCATGCGCAAAGGTGATGTAATTGATCAGACGGAAATCGATTTCAAAACTATGTGATAGTTTTTCAAAGATCTCAAGGTTATGCCGGGCAATATCGGTAAGTTCCGGAAGACTAAAAACAGGCCGGCCACCGGCAATATTGCGCCAGGAGCCTCCAAAACCAAAATTGATCATAGTAGGTTCATACCCTTCCTCGGCCAGAAAGCGGAACAACGAACTTCCACCAATGCCGCCGCCCGCCACAAAGGATTTAACATCTACAACCCTGCGCCGGACATTATGCGAATGGGTAATAACCTTATCATGCTTTTCTGCCGGATACAATTCACCCAGACTGATCTGGTTCGACATGGGAGCGCGGGGGGTACTTCCGCCAATCAGACGAATTCCTTTGGGCCGCAGGTTTTGTTTCAAACGTTGTATGCAACGCTTTCCACGGCAAGGACCCATACCCAGGTGGGTGGTATGTTTGATCTCTTCAACCGAAATAAATTTCCTGTCGCCAATTACCCTCATCACATCATCAAACTGTACATCATCGCAATGGCACATAAACATATCTGACATGAAAGATTCGCCATGTGGTTTTAATTCAATTTTTTCGGGATAATCGCGCTTGATAATAAAACCCCTGACTTTTGTTTTATCTTCATCTTGCATGCCTTCCGACTTGATGCGGGCCACATGTGTAAGATTTTTCTTGCGGATTATTTTCTGGATAAATCCTTCTCCAAGAATATGGGCATTATTGTCAACCAGGTATACTTCTTCACCCTCATTCATGTCGAATTCGATGGGGAGGAAAAAAGTTCCCCTTTCAATATTATATCCGAAAATGGCAAGACCGGGACACTGATAAACACAGTCCATGCAACCCACACATTTTTCGTAATCGATAAGCGGAACATTGCTGGTAGATGATTTGGTAATGGCACCATAGGGACATGCAAACGCGCAGGGATTACATGCAAAGCCGTATAAGCAATCGATGATCACAAACGGTTTTTTCATCCTTTCGGGTTCCGGCAAAAAAGGCTCTTCAATTACCTTGAAGGGGTGCTGCTGAGAATCGATGTACTCTTTGGAAACCAGCAGAAATTCATCATAATTATAGGGTTGCATTATGGCATCAAGAATTTCATAGGCAACCTGTTTTCCCCGAAGCACTGCACTGGTTCCTTCGCCTATACGCACGGCATCGCCTGCGCCCCAGCATCTGCGGCCAAACATTTCGCGGCCTTTGATAAGCAGTGCATCGTCGGGCATTAACCCGGTACAGATATTTATGGCATCAATTCCATCAATAATTTTTTCAGTTCCGGGAATGGCTTTGAAGTTTTCAGCCTGTGCAATTACCGCAGCTTTTATTCCGTCACCCTTATCGTTGGGTATAGCTTCCAGAATCAGGTGTGAAAGCATGATGGGAATACCTAACCGGCGCACCCGGTTGGCCTGAACCGGAAAACCTCCTTCGTGTGGCTGCGCTTCAATAATGGCTTTTACGCGGGCACCTGCCTGGGTAAGCTGATAACTGGTAAGATAACCGATATTGCCGGCACCTACGGTGAGGATGTTTTTTCCCAAAAGAGTAAGCTCGGTATTCATCATTTTCTGCACAACTGCAGCAGTATAAACACCGGGTAAGTCATCGTTATGGAAGGTGGGCAGAAAAGGAACTGCTCCCGATGCTACCACAAAATAGTTGCAGTCAATGTAGAAGATCTCCTGGGTTTTGAAGTTTTTAACCGCCACCCGGTTGTTCTCAAAAATATCCCATACGGTTGAATCGAGCATGATCCCTTCATGATCGTCACCTGCCAGGAGTTTGGATATTTCAAACCCGCGTAATCCACCATATTTCTTTTCTTTCTCAAAAAAGAAAAACTGGTGTGTCTGCATGTTAAACTGCCCTCCTATTTCGGCATTGCTGTCAACAACAATGTTACTTATGCCATGCTGATTAAGAATTTCGCGGGTTGCCAGACCTGCCGGACCGGCCCCCACAATTACCACCTGAGTTTTATATACATTGATGGATTCTGACTTGATATATTGTGTTTTCTCTGCAACATAATCATGGGGTATTTCTTCCACCCTCTTTACCTTATCAACCAGGGTAATGCAGATTCTTTTGATTTCACCATCGACCAGCATCTCGCAAGCCCCACATTTGCCAATGCCGCATTCAAGGCTCCGGCTACGGTTCTTCAAACTGTGACTATGAATGGGAAAACCTGCCTGATGCAACGCAGCAGCAATGGTAAACCCTTTTTCACCTGTTACTTTTGACCCATTGTATTGAAATTCAGTTTTTTCCGAATCAGGTATTTGAATGATTGGATGTTGAGATATCTTGCGCATCGGTAATTTTTATTGTTTGGTAAACAGATAATACAATTTGGTAATAAATTTTATGTATAAAAATCCTTCCTCTTGCCTGAATAATAAGGTTTTCGATGGCAAAGGTAATTTTTTTGGAAGATTTAAAATCCTGCTTTTCTCAATTTATAATCATTCTAAACTTCAGCATTTTGAATCTTCCGAAATCGATTGCAGAACTTCATTATGTTAATTGTGTTTTATCACCTATTTTTGGAAAAATATTTTCAAAAACTCAAAAAAAAACGAAATGTTAAAAAGAATTGGAACCATATTCGGGGTGTTTATCCTGCTTGGAATAATCGGCTTTATGTTATTTAACTCATTGCGGGGTAATTCGAAAGAACAGGCAGCTGGTCTAAACATCGAAGAATCATCAGAAAATTTTAATTTAAAAGAAGGAGAAATGATAAAATTACCGGAAGTAGTAAAAGACGGGCAAATCAGCCTTGAAAAAGCTCTCACCTTAAGACGTTCCATCAGGAGTTATGCATCGGATGCACTTTCTCTTTCTGAACTTTCGCAACTGCTATGGAGTGCGCAGGGAATTACCAATGAAAGAGGTTTCCGAACCGCGCCTTCGGCAGGGGCAACTTTTCCCCTTGAAATGTTTGTGGTAGTCAACAATGTGAATAAGTTGAACCGGGGCATTTATCATTACAACCCACATGATAATACCCTAAAGGTGATCCATTTGAAAGATATTTCAGCTGAGTTGATGCGGGCATCGCTGAGTCAGTCAATGATTACGGAAGCCGGCGCAGTTCTGGTTTTCGGAGCAATCTTTGAGAGAACCATGGCCCGCTATGGTGAGCGTGGTATTCGTTATGTGCACAATGAAATCGGGCATGCATCGCAAAATGTGCATTTGCAGGCTGCGGCTCTTGACCTGGGCACTGTTGTAATTGGCGCTTACCGCGATGAAGAAGTTGAAGAGGTACTAAATCTTGATCCCGAAATCAAGGTTCTCTATATGATGCCGGTAGGAAAACTCAAATAATTAAACTGATCAGAGCAAGACTTTAAGACATACTCCGGCTTAATTCAGTTTTACAATTTGTACTTTATACCCATAAAAAGGGAATAATTATAGGGATAGGTTTCCCTGGTAAGGGTTCTGAACTGACCCATGGGTGTAAGGAACATGGTGAATGTGGGCTCAAGGGCAACATTGACACGATCACTGACGGGATAGCTGAATGACAAACCTCCCGTTCCGGACCAACTTAGCGGGCTAATCCCTGCACTTTCACCAATAGAACGTGTGTAAGCACTTCCCTGCAGGTATACATTATTGGTATACAGGAAATTGGCGGCAATGCCTGATTTTACCGACATGGAAAACATCCGGTCAATGATCTTATAGCTGAAAACAATGGGTACCTCGATGTATCCGAAATGTTGTATCAGACCCGAAGCAGTTTTATTCAGCAGATTCACATTGCTTTCATCATAGCTTCCTTTTAAGGCAAAAATTCTTGATGATGAAATATCAGCAAAGTAAAAACTCTGATCTTTAAAATTGATACCTCCCATGGAAGTGCTCATGCTTTGGGGGTGCGAGCTTATTAGCTCTCCCTTAGATGAGTAAAGTGGGATCATGGACGGGTGGCTGAAGGCAGCAATACCATTTACCGCCTGTCCAATAAGATTATAACCTATACCACTTTCAACTTCCCAGCGTGAATTGATATTATAATGGAATTTTAAACCTGCAGCAAAGCTGTAGATCTCGCTTTCGAGCGCTTCATAAGGAAACGGAGCAGTATTACGCTGATAACGAAACGATTGCTGCGGTGCAAGATAAGCTGCAAGAGCAAAACCTCTTTGCCTGGAATCAGGGGCTTTCAAATCCATTGCCAGGAATTCCGTAGCGATTTCATATGTCACATCCGGACTTTCTTCGATTCTGAGCGAAAAACCAGCATAACCATGATCAGGAGCAGATTGAGATGCAAGCTGGTTTTCATATCCT
Organism: Bacteroidales bacterium; assembly: GCA_019429055.1. GTDB lineage: Bacteria > Bacteroidota > Bacteroidia > Bacteroidales > UBA7960 > SKVR01. The sequence continues at coordinate 2,682 of JAHYJP010000090.1, read as the reverse complement.
TTGGGCATCATCGCTAATAAGTCCGGGATGCTGTAATAATCACTTAAAACGTCAATATCAGTAATCAGGGTTTCAGCAGGGTAAGTCTCACGGGTTGTAGCAGCCAGGGTTTCAGTCTTATCCTTTTCAGCTAAGATGTCAGCACCCGGTTCTGCAGTGAGTGGTTCTGAATCGGCAGGTACTTGCTCATTCTCCGGAACATATATTTCTGCCACAGGTTCAGCAATACGACCTGAGGGTAAATAAAGAACCAATGAAGTTATACTTATCACCAACAGCAGAATTGCAGCTGCAATTCTGAGCCACAGAAACTTCTTGCCCTGGTTCTGAACCAGCCGGTTTTCTATGGCACCCCATATTTCTTCAGGTGGCTGAACCTGAAAATCGCGGAGTTTTTCCTGAATATTTTTTTCAAATCTTTCCATTTTCGCAGATAGCTTTATCAATCTTTTGTGAATGGAATTGTATTTTTTCCTTTAAAATCATTTTTGCCCTTGCCAGGTTTGAACGTGATGTTGACTCCCTGATGTTGAGCATTTCACCCAGTTCCTTGTGCGAATAACCTTCAATTACATAAAGGTTAAATACCATCCGGTACTGGTCGGGTAATTGCCTGATAAGTTCCAGAATTTCCTTTTCAGAAATGGCATCCAGAGCATTCAGTTCATTATCTGATGGTTCCTGGTTCTCTGCAACATCATCGATGGATAGTAAACTGATTTTGCTTCGGTACTTATCCAGTGCAAGGTTTACAAAGATCCTTTTCATCCACCCTTCAAACGAACCTTTCCATTTAAACTTTTCAAGATTATCATAAACCTTTACAAAACCTTCCTGTAGAATATCCTGTGCATCATGAATATTGGCAGAATAGCGCAAGCACAAACTGTACATTTTGGGAGCAAACATTTTGTACAGTTCGCTTTGCATCTGCCTGTTATTCTTCAGGCAGCCCTTTACAATTTCTTTGAGTTTTTCCACCAAAAACAGGAATTGAGCTATGAACAAAAGTAAGAAAAATATTGCACCTTTGCTTACTGCAAAATGCACGCCATTCAAGCATACGAATGCACTTGCAGCCTGTTTTAAGTTTAAAAAACCCTATTTCAATGATCTTTAATAATGAATATTTTTTTACCGGAATTTTTAAAGTCGGTAATTTCAATTTTTTAATACCCTAAAAAACAAACCTCTCCCCACGGGTATTGAATAACCTGATCTGAAGGTTTGTGATTTCGTTTTCAGCCAGGTATTTTTGAAAAGCAGTAACCAGTATCTCTATTTCCTTTTCAAACCATAAACTAAAACCTGTAATTTCATTTTCTCCCGGGAAAAATATTACTGTCTCTTCTTCAACCTGAAAATAATGATAATCACCGTCTGATAATGTCAATAACTGGGCTCCATATTCTTCAAAAACCAGAAGCAGTTCTTCGGGGAGATTAATTTTATTTTCTGCGTCATAAACCAGATACCCCCAAACTGTATTTTCAGGAATTCTCATAAGCTTCTCCCGCGCAAACGACAATCGGCTGTCAAAAAACTGCCCTGGAACCAGTTCAATGGAATTTTCCTTCACCAGAAGGTTGAAATCATGCCTGTCGTCATTTACCCAGAAAGAAAATTTTTGAGGATTTTCGTCAGGATTTCCAAGTGAAATATTGCGGGTTGCAGGACCCGTTAAGGTAATGCAATACGACGGTATTTCGATATTATCGGCATAGATCTCAACCTGGTCGCGGTTGTGACTCACCTGTGTATTGATCTGGAAGTTATTGCAGGGGAAAGTTTCGAGAGTTTCGAGATAAAAAATCAGTTCACGCTTGTTGGAATAAAACTGTTCATAATGGCTGAGCTCAATATGGGTAAACGCATGATCGTTATCTTCATCCCTGGAGCATGAAGACCCTATCGATAAACCAAAAATTAACAGTACAATATAAAGTAAGCGAAACTTCATGAATTGATGTATAAACTTCAATACTTATAAGAAAAAAAAAGACAGGCTAAATTTGGTTGTGCAGGGATGACCAAATGTAAGCCTGCCGACTGCAAAAATAAGTTTTACAGGGAAAAGCCATATTTAACTTTTTTGATCCAGGGTATGGCCGCAGGTTAGCTGAATATGGTTAATGTTGTCGGGAACTTTTCATACTTTGGTGATAAACACAGAAAAGCTCGCGGCCATTTTCTCTAACCCTGAGATCAAAAAATAAATAATTGAAAAATAAGGAGAAACAATGGATTCTGAAAAATGCTTTGGTGGAGGCATAGACGATTGAATGCTTTTCCCTGATTTTTCTTATTTTCAATATGTAAAAGAGCAAAAAAGAATTATATGTTGTTTTTTCTGAAAATTCCAAGAAAAAACCGGGACTACCTTCCAATGGACAAGCTATGATTGTTGGGGGAGTCTTGGTTCAATTAAAAAGTCTGATAATTAAGGCAGAAAGGCGATAACCCCGGTTTTTAAAAGAGCGTTATACTACTAAGACGGCATTGCCGGGCAAAACGCTGCGCAAAAAAAAAATTTTTTTGTGAAAAATAATCGAAAAGGAAATCAGCACGATCTATTGTCCTGAATTTAAAGGTTTTATCAGGATAAAATTTTTACTTTCGTGCTGCATTCAGTTTTACATATTCCAACATCAGGTCGATGTCAAATGCTGAAATACCATTTTT
>JAHYJP010000089.1 GCA_019429055.1 Bacteroidales bacterium | reverse complement strand
GGATCTTTTTGTATTCTGCCAGGTATCCGCCGTATTTGTAATCCGTAAAGTAGGTATTGTGCCAGAGCAATGAGAAGATGCAATGGTGCGGATTGGTCTGGTAGAAGTTAATAATGATATCAGCAATCTTTTCGCTTTCCATCTTCATGTAATGGTGAAAAGTTGTGTCCATAAACGTAAGTGAGGCCTCCACAAAACCGAATGGCCGGTTGTTTTTGATATCGTAGGGCTGAAATGCACTGCCGTAAGAATTTCGAAACCCATAATGTTCTGCAAATCCCAGGCTGGAGTCGAAGGTGATGGGCGATTTTGATAATTCAGGCCAGTGATTCGGGGGTAAGAAGTTCAGAAAGTGGTATCGGTTATAAGGTTCAATGATTTTTCCCATGGCCAGCTCCTCTTCAAAACTCATTTCCATAGTTGATTTGTGAAGTCCGTTTACAAAACCCTTTTCACTGACTTCCTGCAAAAGTGATTGCTCCTTTTGGATAGAATAATCGGCATTCCTGATATTTTGTCTGCCCTTGCCCTTGTTTACAAGCCAGAAAAAGGTGCTCTTCACATCGCACTCCGAGTTGATGCGTATGATCCTGTCCATGTTCTTCCAATGGGGACGACGGCCGATCTCGCCGGCAATAAGTGACAGCATAGCACCCACACGAAGATTTTTAAGGGCCCAGTATCCATCTTGTAGCAACGAGCCGTAAATCGTATCAATATCATGTGAAATGAAAAAGGCACTGGCTTTCGGACTGCCCCCGATATTTTTCTCATCACAAAACTCATCAATGTACTGTTGCACCAGGTTTTTTTCTATGCTGCTGAATCTTTTCTGGTAGGATGATTCATAACGGAACCTGCCAAAACCATCCAGTTCATTTTCTCCCAAAGAGTATTCCTGCAGACAATTCACCATGTAGAAGATTGTGGCGATCAGGTCTTTCCGGTTGCTTGAGTCACGGATCAGTTGTTCGTCTTTGAATATGCGTGTATGTGAAAGTTCCGGATTTTCCTTTGCCAGTTCATCATAAAACTCCTTACTGATGATTTCACTGCGCGGATACTCATGATCCCATGCAAGATCTGCAGTATCGGCAGAGTCAGTAAAGTTGAACCTTATACCCCGGTTTTTCTCAATGAGCAACAGGGTGTAAAGTACCGGGTAGTGGTAAGATGTATTTTTACGGATATAGATTTTGAGCATAATCCGGATTTTTCTCTGCAAAATTGTTAATAACTACCTGCCAGAAGTAATTGATATCTTTAAGGGTTTAACGGGTTCAAAGATATCTTCATTTCCTTGAAAATCCAATGATTGAATGTTGGTTTTATAAGTAACATGAATTTCAGGATCATCAATTTTTCCCGCCGGTTGTAATTTAGAATCATTCTAAAAGAATTTTATAAATGTTTTCCAATTAAATATTTTAGTTTTGTGAATTCTAAAATTTTTTTCTAAGATACTTTAACCATGAGAACTGATTTAAAACTTAACATCCAGGCCCGATCCATTTTTCTTTTCATTATTCCGGTTCTTTTTCTTTCATTATTGATGGGATGCGAAAAAGAAGATCCTGTTGAAACTGCCACGCTCACTACCGTTGCTGCTTCTGAAATTACTTCTGTTTCAGCGAGCAGCGGAGGCAATATTTCCTTCGATGGAGGTGCTGAGGTAACTATCAGGGGCCTTCTCTGGAATACATCTCCCAATCCTACTCCTGAAAATCATCTCGGAATCACCGCAGAAGGATCCGGTTCGGGAATGTTTCTCAGCCAGATCACAAACCTCTCGCCAAATACCAGCTACTATTTAAGGGCCTATGCAGTTAACAGTATCGGTATCTCCTACGGGAATGAGATTGAATTTATAACCGAAGGAGTGGCTGCCACAGTTGAAACAGCGCCCGTAGCTGAAATCACATCAGAATCGGCTCTGGGCGGAGGTACGGTATCTGACAACGGTGGTCATGAAGTTACTCAAAGGGGAATTGTCTGGAGTACAGGAGAAAATCCCACATTAGAAAATCATTTGGGAATAACAACTGACGGAACCGGCGAAGGTGAATTCGTCAGCAACCTTACTGACCTGGATCGACTTACAACTTATTATGTAAGAGCTTATGCAATCAACGAGAAGGGCACTTCTTACGGGGATCAGGCAGAATTTACCACCGAACCTGAAATTCCGGTTGTAAAAACAACTGCAGTTTTTCAGATCATTTCAATATCTGCCAAAGCAGCTGGTAATGTAACTGATGACGGCGGTCTTACCGTTACAAAAAGAGGTTTTGTCTGGAGCGATTTTGAAAATCCTACCATTGACAATAACCTTGGCTTTTCAGAGGAAGGCATAGGCCTGGGAGAGTTTACCAGCAGTCTTACGGATCTTGTGCCCGAAACGACTTATTTCATTAAAGCTTATGCCATCAATGACCATGGAGTTGCTTATGGCGATGAAATGCAGTTTGTCGCAGAAAATCCGCAGGTTATTGATGTCGACGGTAATGTATATGAGACCATAATCCTCCATAATTTTCTATGGATGGCAGAAAACCTGAAGGTTACGCATTATAATGATGGATCAACCATTGCCAAAGGGCTTTCCGACACAGAGTGGTCCGCTACCAATTCAGGAGCCTATGCTGTTTATCCGCATAGTAATGTTGATGGAATTAATTCAGACATGGAGATGCTAATGACCTATGGTGCACTTTACAACTGGATGGCAGCTACTGATCCGAGGGGTTTATGCCCTGCAGGATGGAGACTGCCAACAGATGAAGAGTGGAAAGAAGTAGAAAAAGCAATCGGAATGAGCGAAAACGAACTCAATGTTCATGGCTGGCGTGGAACCAATCAGGGTGGTCAGTTAAAAAGTACACGTACTGCTCCTGATGCACATCCCCGATGGAATCAGCCTAATACCCTGGCATTGGATCTGTTCGGGTATTCTTCTGTACCTGCCGGTTTCAGGGAGTATTATGGCCCTTTCAGCGATTTTGGTACAGGTGCTGCCTGGTGGACCAGTACAACCAATGCTGATATAAGTGCATGGTACAGAAGTAATTTATGGGACAGAGGCAGGATGGGCCGGTTTTATGGCTGGAATCGCTATGGGTTTTCGGTTCGTTGTATTCAGGAGCTACATTAGATTACCGTCGCTTCGACAAGCTCAGCGATCATGATGGTTGAGCCTGTCGAAACCACATCTGATGCCAGGTTTTTTGCAACTCCGGTGCTTGAGCCTGTCGAAACCACCTAACTCTACAAATGCTTCATGTCCATCAGCCTTGAAAATGCCCGGTGCACATCTTTTTCTTCCACCACAAAGGTTACCTCATTGCTGGTAGATATTACCTCGCAAACGTTGATGCCTGACCAGGCCAGGTTTTTCAAAAGAAAGTAATAAATCCCCGATACCTCAGTATTGCTTTCGGGCAGCCTGAGGGTGATGGAGCTGAGTCTGGTTTTTTTGGCAAGAAGTTTTTCCTTCTGATAAATTTCCTTGATGCGCGATTTAAGCAAATTACTCACCACAAGGGTGGTTTCGAAAACTCCCTGAGATATGGTGCAGAAAATTTCCTTTTCACCGGCAATTTCATCCATCAGTTTCCGGTTGCAGGCAATCAATCCTGCTGAGTTTTCAAAGGTGTAATCCCTGAGATCAGATCTAACAATAACATCTCCCAGTTTACGCATAAACTCCCTGATCTCTTTGCTGATGCGAAAGGATAACCCCGAAGGCCGGCGATTGATAGCCATAACTATGGCCCCCGGTTGAACCTCTTTGTGCAGTTTTTTCTCAATCATGGGCTGAAGTTTTCGTGCCAGCGATGAAACATTGATCAGTTCATCTGCAAGGGCTTCCTCCAGAAACGGAGAAGCTGAAATCAGTTCATCTACTGCCTGTGCTATGGTCATAATTTATGATGTTAAAATATTAACGCAAAGTTATAAAAAAGTTTAATGTTTTTAAAAATTTCACAGTCTAATATAAAATTTATTCCTTTGCAGAGCTTTTAAGGAAAAAACTATTGTCTGATAAAAATTAAATTAATAGAATAATTTTAAAATGAGATTCCTCACTACGTTCGGAATGACAGTATCATATAATTCTTAGGTTGGTGGTTGGTGGCGGCACCACCGCCACCAACCACCAACCCCACAAAAGATACGAATTCATTGTCATTTCGACCAGAGGGAGAAATCTAAAGGTTTCAAGCTAACAGTATTGAATAAAACTTTAGGGAAAAGCTCAATATAAAATATTTAAACAGATCACAATTTCTCACCCTCAACCTTAACCTTAACCTAAAATGCTTGTTCTGAAATTTGGTGGCACTTCCCTTGGCAGTGCGGAAAGAATTAAAAATGTTGCAGAAATAGTAAATGCACACGATAATTGTGTAGTGGTTTGCTCTGCCATGGCAGGTGTTACCAATGCTTTGGAACAGGTCAATAAATTATGGGAACAGGATGATCATTCAGGAGCATTGGATATTCTTGGCCGGATACAATATCGTTTCGATGTACTATGCCAGGAATTATTTTACGAACAGGATATAATTACCGCAAACTGCCGGGAAGTAAAGGAAATGTTTGCGGCTGTGCGTGAGCTCTTGCAGGATCCTTTTTCGGGTTATGCCACAGGTAATGTTCTTTCACTGGGCGAATGGGTCACATCCAGGATCATCAACAATTATCTGTGTTATACAGGAAAGGTGTCCACCTATGTAAATGCCCTTGAACTTATTCGTTTAAATGAGCAGGATGAACCTGATCCTTTTGATTTAGCCCGAAGAATAAAAGAAACCGGTAGTTTCAACGAACCGGGTATATATATTACCCAGGGCTACATTTGTATGGATTCGCAGGGCAGGGTCTCCAATCTGAAGCGGGGTGGCAGCGATTATACGGCTACATTGCTGGGTGCGGCTCTCCATGCCTCTCTCATTGAAATTTGGACCGATATCGATGGGCTTCACAATAATGATCCGCGATATGTGGAAGATACCATGCCCATTCGCGAGCTGTCCTTTGCCGAAGCAGCCGAGCTGGCTTACTTTGGTGCCAAAATATTGCACCCGTCATGTGTTTGGCCGGCCAGGGAACAGAATATTCCCATTCAGCTGAAAAATACCATGGATCCTGATGCACGGGGAACACATATTCAATCCAGACAGATTTCAGGAGGTATCAAAGCCATCGCCGCAAAAGATAACATTACTGTACTGCGCATAACATCCGGGCGTATGTTTAATGCATACGGATTTCTGCATAAGCTTTTCCAGGTTTTTGATGAGTTTAAAATTCCGGTTGATGTGGTTACCACCTCAGAAGTTTCGGTATCAGTAACCATAGAAGATACCACTGCACTGGCAGGGCTGGTTTTGCAGTTGCAATCGCTGGGAAGGGTGAGTGTGGAAACCAACCGCTCCATAGTTTGTGTTGTGGGAAATATTCAGGAACACCTGGCCGAAGTAATACAGGCAGTAAAACCTTTCAGCGTCGATATGGTTTCATTGGGTGCCAGTTCCAATAATATTACACTGGTTGTGCCGCACGGGCAAAAAGTTGAAGTTTTACAGGCATTGCACAATCTGGTAAATAATAATAATGTTAACCGACAAGAATCATGGATACAACTTCAGGCATAAAAACACCTTATTATCTTTACGACCTTGATCTGCTGCGGCAAACTCTGGAAGAAGCCCGCCAGGCTGCCGGCCGGTATGATTATCACATTCATTATGCCATTAAGGCCAACCACAATCCCATTGTCACGGGAATTATAAATGATTACGGATTTGGTGTTGATTGTGTAAGTGGTAATGAAGTTATGGAAGCTTTGCATCGTGGCTTTCCGGCAGAAAAAATCGTTTATGCCGGGGTGGGAAAGAGTGATGATGAGATCAGGCAGGCTCTTGAAAATGATATCTTCTGCTTCAATGTGGAATCGCTGGAAGAACTGCAGGTCATTGATGAGATAGCTTCTGAAATGAAAAAAACTGCCAGGATTGCTCTAAGGGTAAATCCGGGAGTGCAGGCACATACCCATAAATACATTACCACCGGGCTGGATGAAAATAAGTTCGGAATTCATCCGTCGCAAATGCAGGAAGCCCTTGATCTTTGCCGCACTTCGCAGCGGCTGGATTTTAGGGGCCTTCATTTCCATATCGGTTCGCAGATCACTTCCTTACAACCTTTTGCTGAGCTTTGCAACAGAGTGAATGAGATTTGGAAAGAGTTTGATATATCATCCATGGGTGCCACAATAGTCAATCTGGGTGGTGGACTGGGCGTTAATTATGAAGATCCTGAAGGAAACCCTGTTCCCGATTTTCAATCTTTCTTTGATGTAATTGCCGAAAATCTGAGAATTCCACAGCATATCCAGGTGCATTTTGAACTGGGCCGCAGCCTGGTAGCCCAGTGCGGCAGCCTGATAACCCGGGTGATGTATACTAAAAAAGGTGTTGATAAGGAATTTGTGATCACCGATGCCGGCATGACAGAACTGATGCGCCCCTCGCTTTACCAGGCAAAGCACAAAATTGAAAATACCAGCAATGCCGGCGAAACCTTCCTTTACGATGTAGTAGGGCCGGTTTGCGAATCCAGCGATGTATTCGGCAAAGCCGTTGAATTGCCTGTTACCCGTCGAGGGCATATCCTTGCCATAAAAAGTTGCGGTGCCTACGCCGAATCTATGATGCTCAGGTACAATATGAGGGCAAGGGCAAGAAGTTACTTCCTGGATTCCGGAGAATTTGCAAAATATGATTTCTTAGAAAAGGATTTAAGGAATGTAGTTTAGATTATTACCTGAAATCATTATTGTCATGTAATTTCTGATACATATTTACCTTTCGTGTTTCTCTGCTTTACAGCTTTGCATTAAGCGTTAAAGCCATCGTAATAATTTGCAGATGTTAATTTATCAAATATTGCCTGGTGTTTTAAAAATCCAAATTGAAATAAAAGAACAGCCCCGCATAAATAAAAGTAGCCAAAAGAATTCCCCGGCCGGTTTTGTCAAACTTCAGGTTTACCATGTAGTATCTGAAAGTGAAAAGGTTACTGAAGACGCCAATCAGTTGCATGGTGGATGTTTTCATCATGTAAATTCCCCGAATCTCATCCACAACACCATAAGTTCTTACGATGGTAAGGATAATTCCGTAAACGATCAGCGGAACCACAAGTCCCATGATGATTCCCAGTGCCCAATTGTCTTTTTTAAGCATTAAAGTTCCAGTCTTTTAGTTGGGAAATAAGTTTATGCGCAGTAAAGTCGTATTGTATGGGTACCAGTGATATGTATTGATTGGCTAATGCCCATTCGTCGGTTTCATCCATATCTTCATGCAACTGAAACTTTCCGGTAAGCCAGTAGTAATCTTTACCCCTTGGGTCTTTGCGGTGGTCAAATTCTTCCACCCAGTTGGCGTTGGCCTGGCGGCAAACGCGTATTCCTTTGATTTCATGCTCCTGCACAGCGGGTATATTCACATTCAGACAGTTGCCTTTGGGAAGCCCATGTTTCAATACACTGCGAACTATCTGTTGTATATATTTTCGTGCCGGAAGAAAATCGGCATTCAGCCGGTAATCAAGTAAGGAGAAACCAACACTGGGTATTCCTTCCATAGCTCCTTCAATAGCGGCCGACATGGTGCCGCTGTAAATTACATTGATGGATGCATTGCTGCCGTGATTAATGCCCGATACCAGGATATCAGGTTTGCGATGCAATACCTTGTTTACAGCCAGTTTAACACAATCCACAGGTGTGCCGCTGCAGCTGAATTCCTGGTGGTCGCCGTTAACGGCAATTTTTTCAAGCCGGAGAGGTTCGGTTATGGTTACGGCATGACCCATGCCACTTTGTCCTTTATCGGGGGCAACCACCACTACTTCACCGATCTCAAGCATAAAAGAAATGAGGTTACGGATGCCGGGGGCCATGATGCCATCGTCGTTGGTAACTAATATTACGGGTTTTTGCATATTCGAAATTTTTTGGCAAAGCTATTAAGAATTCACTTTATGACAAGTTTCTGGCTGAGAAAAGTTTTGAAAGCATTATCTCAAAAGGCTTAAACACGGGTAACTCCACCGGATACAATAAATTTCATAAAATCGGCTGAATTAGCCACCACCGGAATCACATTTTCTGCCGGAACGATAAACATATTTCCCGAGAAATTATAGGAGTGGGGTAAATAAACAGCCACAAAATCATCACTTATGCCTATGTTCTTCAAATCTCGTTCTGTAATAAATCCCAGTTTCCTGATATTGCTTTCTCTGTTCATTATTACCATTACAGGCTCTGTGAATTTTTTCTTTTGCCCAACGAATGCTGATAACAGGTCGGAAATGGCAGTGTAAAGCATCTTCACCAGCGGAACCTGATCTATAATACGGTTGAACAAATAAGAGAAGGGTGTTTTAATGACAAAAGAGCCCAGCATTCCAATAAGGGTAATGGACCCCAGTATGATGAGCAGACCCAGGCCTGGAATATTGATGGGAAGCAGTCCGTCAATAAACTCAAAAAGCTTAAAAATTACAAAAATTGTAATGGAAATGGGAGCTATAAGCAATAATCCCTGTAAAAATGAATTGACAATCTTACGAAGGGTTTTTTTGTAGAGGTACTCTGATCGGTTCATAGGTTACTAATTTTTGTGATATGCAGGCATAATGTTTTTGCCCTTAACAAAATTAAACAAACCCTTTTAACGGTTGTTTGCATCAATGAAGAAAAAACCGGTAAAAACACTTAACTATTTTTAACGCGCGACATATTGTCATAAATACTTCCACTGGTCTGCTTTTTGACTAATTTTACTCTGATTTTGTGTAACTGAAACTAAATTTTTTGAGATATGATGTTCGACACTAATATTCTGATCATTTTCGGAGTTTTTATGCTCCTGAGCTGGCTGGTTGGTAACCGGTTAAAATCAAAATTTGCCAAGTATTCACGTATGTCCCTGCGTTCCGGCTTATCGGGTCGTGAAATAGCAGAAAAGATGCTTCGCGATAGCGGGGTAAGTGGAGTTCGTGTTATGTCTACTCCCGGAAAACTCACTGACCATTACAATCCACTTGACAAAACTGTAAATCTGAGTCCTGAAGTTTACAACGGACGCAGTATCTCTGCCGCTGCGGTGGCAGCTCACGAATGTGGTCATGCCGTGCAACATGCACAGGCATATGCCTTCCTTAAAATGCGCTCGGCCCTTGTACCGGTCATAAGTGTCAGTTCACGTTATATGCAGTGGGTATTACTTATTGGTATTTTTACGGTGCAGGCATTTCCCGGAATTTTGCTGGCCGGTATTATCATGTTTGCCATGACAACTCTTTTCAGTTTTGTTACTTTACCGGTAGAATTTGATGCTACCAAAAGGGCATTGGTCTGGTTAAGAGATACCGGATTAACCGTAGGTGAAGAACACAGCAACGCAAAAGACGCTCTTAAATGGGCAGCTCTTACTTATGTAGTAGCCGCGCTTGCATCCCTGGCAACATTGCTGTATTACATTATGATATTTCTCGGAAACAGAAGATAGGTTCAGGCCTTTAGAAAGATAAGGAAATATTACTGTTTGTTAAGTACATATTTCCTTATCTTTGCACGCCCACTTTTTAATACTTGTAATGAGTGACCGACTAAAACGAGAAAAAGAATATCATAATAAAGCATTTAGTGAAGGAGTAAGAAAAGCCGCTGATAAGTATTATACCATTCATGCTACTTCTCTTAAAAAGCTTAATAAAACATTAGAACAATACTCAAAGGGTAAAACTGTACTTGAGTATGGATGCGGACCCGGCGATAACGCATTCTTCCTGGCACAACATGCCAGCAAATTAGTGGCAATCGATATTTCGGATTATGCCATTGAAACCGCAACTAAAAGAGCCAGACAACTAAATCTTACCAACGCCGAATTCAGGGAAATGAATGCTGAGGAACTGGAGTTCGATGACAATTCTTTTGATCTGGTTTTTGGCAACTCTATTATTCACCACCTGGATCTGGATATTTCCTTCAGTGAAATCAAGAGGGTATTAAAGCCCGGAGGCAAGGCCATTTTTTATGAACCCCTGGGACATAACTTTTTTATCAACCATTACCGTAAGGCGACTCCTGAAATGAGAACAGAGGATGAACATCCCTTGCTTATCCATGATATAAAACTAGCTAAGGATTATTTTGATGAAGTTTCAGTTGATTTTCACCACCTGAGTACACTTGCGGCCGTTCCTTTCAGAAATACATTGATTTTTAAACCTTTGCTGATGATCCTTTCCGTTGCTGACAGGTTGATATTTAAGCTGTTCCCCTTTATGCGAAAGAATGCCTGGTTTTGCATCCTTGAACTGGGGAAAAAATAAATTCTTTTACCATCGGTTGATATCAGGTATTCTTTGCAGCCTTTTCAATTATTTTCCACAAAGCATCGGCGGTTTTATCCCACGAAAATTGCCTGCTCCTTTCTTTTCCCTTCTCAATAAGGCTGTTTCTGAGATCTTCATTGGTGCTGATTGAAATCATTGCCTCGGATATAGAATCGATGGAGTAGGGATCGGCCAGCAATGCAGCGTCACCTGCCACCTCGGGCATAGATGTAACATTTGAAGTTATAACAGCTGACCCCGAGTTGAAGGCTTCAAGGATAGGTATTCCAAATCCTTCGAAGTAAGGTACAAAAAGTAAAGCAACCGAAGCTGCATACAATTGATTGAGTTCGGCAACATCTAACCTTCCGAGGAAAATGACCTCTTCCTTGTACTCCAGTTTTTCCCAGGCTTCACTGATTGCGGGTGTCCACCATTTTTTCTGACCAACTACCAGTAATCGGGTATTCTGTTTATCCTGTTTTTTGAAGCGGTTGAATGCTTCAAACATACGGGCAATGTTTTTTCTCGGTATTAGTGCCCCGACATAAAGGAAATAGGGGAACCCTCCTGAGTATTTTTTCAGGGTCATTTCTTTTTCTTCAGGGCTTAAGGGTTTATAGGCTTCGTTACAGCCATTATGGGTAACGTCAACCTTATCGGGAGAGATTCCCCATGCCTTAATGATATCCTGTTTTGAGTAATTGCTCACTGTAGCGATACGCCGGGCTTTTCGGGCATACCTTTTAAACAGGATATTATAATATTTTCGGGTAAAGAAAGGAATGTCTTCAGGGAAATGTACAAAGTTAAGGTCATGAATGACCTGCACACACGGAACCGGCGAGTTCATGGTCATCCATCCATCGGGAGTAACAAAAACATCGGGTTTGAGTTTTCTCAGCAAAAAGGGGAGAATGATCTCAAACCGCATAAACCATAAGATGGGATGCCTTGAAGGGGGAGATAATACAACAAATCGTGTGTTGGATGGGAACTTCAGTTCAGGAGATGGCTTACGGTCAAAAATAAGAATAAACTCATGCTCAGGGTGCCGGGCAGTGATCCTGCTCAAGGTTTCGTAAGTGTACCAGCCGATTCCATCCAGTTTTCCGGGTATTAGCAATTGGGTATTTATAGCTATCTTCATCTCACCAGTTTAGCTGAATTTGTCTGTCAAATGTACAATCATTGCCCGGGATTATCCAGAGGAATATGATCTTTTATGAAGTCTTTCAGATTTCTGTAAAGGGCAGCTACAGGCAAACCCACTACATTGTGCCACGAGCCTTCTATTCGTTCCACTCCTGTTAACCCGATCCACTCCTGGATACCGTATGCTCCTGCCTTGTCAAAAGGTTTGTAAGTATTGATATAAAAGTCAATTTCTTCGGGAAGAAGCGGGGCAAACTTTACCAGGGTAGTTTCATAAAATGCCACCTGCTTTTTCGTTGATGTAATGCAAACACCGGTAATGACCTGGTGAGTAGTGCCCGAAAGGAGCGTAAGCATTTGCCCGGCCTGTATAGCGTTGCCGGCTTTGTTCAGGATCTGTTTATCCTTTACCACAATGGTATCGGCGGTTATGACAATACTTTTTTCCGATATCTGAGATTTAAAAGGTTCTGCTTTTTGTTTGCACAGGAAAAGTGCTATTTCATGGGGCAGAAGATCTTCCGGAAATTCTTCATGACAGGGAATGGACCACACCCGGAAAGGAAACCCTGCATCCTTCAGTAATTCCTTTCGACGGGGCGACTGCGATGCAAGGATGAGATCAATGCTTTTAAGCTGCTCGAAAAACTTCATGAATTCATAAATAAGAGATTGTAACACACGCAAAGATAAATTCTTTGCTTATGCCTGCCAAACTAATTATTCCAGAGGAAATCCGCCTTGAAGGTAGAAAGAAAAAATAAACATGGAAAATATTCCCGCCACCATGATCCACTTTGAGAAATGGCTTAGATTCCTGTAATCAGCTTTTTCTTTGGCAGTCATAATTTTGTTGATCATGATGATAAAGGGGATCTGCACAGCCAGCAGCAGATATGCAAACAACAGATCAAAGTCGCGCAAAAGAATAAAGATCTGGAACCATCCTACAAGAATAATGATGGTAATGGTTAGAAAGATGAGCAGTTTTTTTGTGGAATGCACTCCTGCCAACACAGGTATGGTTTTACAACCGGTTTTGGCGTCTCCCTTTATGTCTTCAATGTCTTTGATGATCTCACGCAATAGCGTGGTAAGAAACGCAAAAAGTGCATACACTCTTGAAAAATAGGAAATATTTAAAAAATCAAAATCTCTGACACCTTCTGCAGCTAAAGCATGTGACTCAAATACCCATACTATGGCCACCACAAATCCCGCAAGAACAGCCACTATTACATTGCCCATCAGGAATTTTCTTTTATACCTTATGCTGTAAAGCCATAGAAGGGTAGGAACAATCAGAAAAACGAACCCTAATGGCCAGTATTGAACCCTAATGGCCATGTATGCGCCCAGCAATACTGCAATGATATTGAAAAGAGAATGATAGAAAATGGCCGAACGCCGCGAGATCTTCCTGCCCAGGATGATTCTGTGGGGTTTGTTAATACGGTCGGTACGGAGGTCAAAATAATCATTGATAGCATAACCCGCAGCAGTAATCAGCATGGTGGCCAGCACGATCAGGAAAAACTCGCCATGCGACAGGGCAAGCTCCAGTCCTTTGCTTTTTAAAAGGGGCTGTATTATAGCATATCTGAACAGATACTGAATGGCAGCAACCATTAACAGATTGGGCCAGCGGAATAATCTCAGGTATGCCACCATACGATATTTTTTAGGGATATTTAAATTCCGTGATTAAGTTACCAGTGAAACCCGTCTTCATCAAACCATTTTTTCTGTACTTTCATAACCTGTTCGAGTACATCCCTGGCGCAACCTTTTCCCCCCGGAACGGGTGAAATGTATTTGCTGATGTGTTTGATCTCTTCAGCAGCATCTGCAGGGCAAGCGGCAACACCTACTTCCCTCATGATCTCGTAGTCGATAATGTCATCACCCATATAAAGGACATTCTCCATTTTCAGGTTGTCCCTTTTTACAATTTCATGAAATACTTCCAGTTTGTTGCCGATGGAAAGATAAATCTCCTTAACACCCAGTCCTTCAAACCTTTGTCTTACTGCTTCTGAATTACCTCCCGTTATGATAATGATGCGGTAGCCTTTTTTTATGGCCAGTTGAATGGCATACCCGTCCTTTACGTTCATAGAGCGGAGCATTTGCCCGTCGGGGGTTAGTAAAACAATGCCATCGGTCATTACACCATCAACATCAAAAATGAATGTATTAATATTCGAAAGAAGGGCTTTGTAATTAGACATGTAGTTTCAGCTTTTTTGATTTTTTCCTTTGCTTTCCATAATGCTTTGGGAAATAAAATTATAAATTTTTTGATAAGCGGGCAAGGCAGAAAGTTTTTCAAGATGTTTTTGCATGATCGCATGGTCTTCGCGCACTGCCGGACCTGTCTGTACATCAGCCGGTTTATGGGTTTTTACTTTGCGCAAAGTTTCATCAAGTAAAGGCTGTAAAAGTTCGAATGATAATTTTTCTTTTTCAAGAATCTCATCGGCGATAGCAAACAAATGGTTGGTGAAGTTGCAGGCAAACACTGCTGCAATGTGCAACGCTTCCCTTTGCGGTGAAGTAATATGTTCAACTTTACGGCTTATCTTGCGACCTAGCTTCATGAGCAGCATCAGGTGCTCATCATCCTGTGCTTCAATGCAAAGCGGAATGTTTGAAAAACTGATTTTAACTTTTTTCGAGAAGGTTTGCAGCGGATATAAAACACCGTATCTCAGGTTACGATTTTTCAGAATATTCATATCAAGACTTCCGGAGGTATGCACCACAAACGCATTCTCAATAGTAAATTCATTCAACAGATCTTCCAGTGCCCCATCTGTAACTGAAAAAATGTACAGATCGGCATGGGGCAGTATCTTGTTTACATCTGTAGTGCAATAAGAGTCAAGCTTCTGGGCCAGTGCAGCAGCTGATTTTCCGGTACGGCTGTAAACCTGCAGTACTTCTATGCCATTGGTTTTGAGTGCCATACCCAAATGGGTTGCCACATTGCCTGCCCCGATCAGTATAACTGTTTTGATTGGCTTCATTTGTTATTGTTCCTTCGTTTCCACCTTCTGCGGAATGCCATCCAGAATCCGGTAAGCATTACCAGGCAACTAAACCATAACAGGTTAATGTAAGGAAAAATGATTGTTTTTATGATGATGAAATCAGGATGTTCGCGGTAAAGTTCCACTACGATGGTATAAGGTTTATCAGAAACTTCCTTGAACCGGAAACGATAATCCAGATCTCTGATCACATCGTCATTGAAAAATAAGGATTGTCCACGCAGAATAAACTGGGGTTTTGCGGTAAATGCATCTCCAAAATGTGTTGTAACATCAATGGTTGCCTCCACAATAATTCCCTGATGTTCGTTGGATTGCTCATCGCCGGCTTCAATGGCACTTACCACCATGTGGTTGTTTTCAATGTGCAGGGTGTCGTGAAGGGTCATTTCAAATGTGCCCAGAAGATCCGACTCGTGATGGTGGCTATGGTTCTGGCTGTGCTTGTCAACATCGGCAAATGTGATGTAGGTAAAGATATCCTTGTTCAGGTAAACCTTTGCAAAGGGATTGTAAACATTGCCCATATTTTCGTTGAGCTTTACGGATGGTGTGGACTGGAAAACCTTGTAATACTCCCCCTCTTTGTTCTTCCTGAGAAAGTCTATTTCATAAAAAATATCTTCTCCCTCGTGGTAGTGCCCGCGGTAAGTTACAAAATAGCTGCCCATGGGAAGGATTTCATCTTTGATCAGCAGCAGGTTCTCATTCTCCGAAAAGGCATCACCCAGAAAATAGCCCGAAGTGTTTCTGGAAATGGTTTCCTGTTGCGAAAAAGTGAGCAAAATGGCAATCAGAAACAGTGCAATACCCAGGTGGCTGATGATAGTAGGGGTATTTGCAAGAATATTTTTAAAACGCAGCAGCATATCCAACGCGGAGAAAAAGGCAAATAAACCCGCAAAAAGAAATATTATATGCGCGGTTTGCCAGTCATGAGTAAGCCACACGATTATTATTGTAAAAACAAGGCTCAGCCCAAGAGACAGCCCGGTTTTGCGGATGAACTTTTTTCCATCATTTTTTCCCCATTTCAGAAAATGTGCAAAACCCATAAGCAGGGCTACCAGCACGGCAAAAGGCA
>JAHYJP010000088.1 GCA_019429055.1 Bacteroidales bacterium | reverse complement strand
GTCAGAAAATCGGGATAGCTGAAATACCTGAAATACGGTTCGTCGTGCAGGCCGTTATTGTAAAGGAACTGACCCTGGCAGTAGTTGAGGTTCCAGTGTTTGTAAAGTTGTTTAATGGCTGAAACCAGTTCAAACGCCAGACCGTATTCGCGGGTAATGTGGCTGTCGAGCGTGGTGGCCCAAAACGCTTCCGGGTTGGCCGGACAAAGCGGATTGTCGGCAAACACTTCCGGCGCCCCTTCCACCGGATTATCCTTTTCAAATTTGGTAACCACACACCGGTTTTCGGCCAGCACAAAGGCAAAACAGTGGGCATACCAATAATCTTTCAATACATCCGGGATTTCGGGGACCCAAATATCAGATTGATTGGCCCAAAGTGGATAACGTCCAACAATCGATTTTCCTATTGAAAACCAAGAAAGTAAACTTTTAGCAGAATCAATATTTAAACAACAAAAGCTTCTGTTATCACTTGGACCGTTAAAACACTTTAACAAATTTGCTTTTTGTATTCTATTGTCTAAATAAAACCAGATTCTATCGGGTTTAACGGAAAGTCTCATCGAATTATCTTGTTTTATTCTGACCGGTGTACAATCATCCATAAATCCGATAAACTCACTTTCTGCAATTCCATAAGTTTTTTTATTCTTGCGACGTGGGTCTTCTAACGGTAATCCTCCATAAATTTGGTTACTATTTTTTTCTGCTTTTGTAGAGTCACGCTTAAAATCATACATTTTTTGGTCAGCCCATTCTTTTATTGATTTTCTATTATTTACAAAACTCACTTTACTCAATGCTTCAAAATCAATTCCCACTTGAGCATTCAACTTCTCGTCACCCGATGCCCAGTTTACGTTTTTAAACCGGGTAGTGGTCATTTCAGTAAAATCGTACAGGTTCACCCGGTTGGTGCGGGTTTCGTTGCGGTGGTATTTCCACACAGTAAACGCCAGCGGCCACTTTCCCTTCAGTTTAAAAAACTCGTTGCTGGTAATAATAAACCCGTCGAGAAACTGAAAATGACGGTCCCACTTTTCCCGGAACGAAACATAAGTGGGCCGCGGAATAAGCCACGAGGTGGGGGTAAAAATCATCACCACTGGTTCGCAATCGTCCTGTTTTTCAGCCTGATGTTTTGAAAGATTCAGAATTTGCCCCAGGAAAGCCAGGTAACGTTCCTTTCCAGCATCGTCGCCGGTAAGTTCCAATATTGATGGGTGAATGGTGTAATTGGCGTCGGCACTTTCGCGGGCGCTTTCATGCTCGTCGGTGTTTTTATACGGTGGGTTCAGCAAAAAGGCAAAGGGTTTGTCCAGTTCCAGGTTTTTCAGTTTCAGTTCCTTTTCAAGCTCAGTAATGTAAGAAGCGGCATCGCGGTCAAGAAAATTCAGCCCTTTGTTATCCGATGTTTTCGGAATAATGGTGAAACCTTTTTCCACGTGCCACGGGTCGATGCGCATTCGGCGTTCGATAATACGGAGTAAATCGGGTTGCAGTTCCGAAATAATTTTGTGCTTTTGTTTGCCGCGCCAGCTCGAAATGAGGTTACCCGAACCGCCAGCCGGATCAAAAAAGATGTACATTTCGTTTACCTGCCCGCCCAGAATACGTTTGGCAAACCACAGGGCAAACCGGCTCAGGTTCACATCGGTAAAAAATATGCCGTGCTGCTTCACATATTCCGGGTCAATGCGCGACATCACCTCGTCGAACCGGCTGAAATAGTAATCGGCCGTAATTCCCGAACCTTCGTTGGTAAAAATATAGCGGTTTTCCACATGTTTAATGAATTTTTTCAGCAGAGCCGGCTTTACAGTAAACGGCGGCTCGCTGTGTTTCCGGCCTTTAAAACCAACAAGTTGTACCTCACCGGTGTAGTCGCTCACCGAAACGGTGGATGTAATATCCCAGTAAGCAATCATGGTATAAAATGCATGAACCGCCTCAATAGGCGTGTCAAAAAATTCTTTCAGCAGTTCAATTTCGTTGATAAAATTCCGGGTGTCAACCTGAATCCTGCCGGCATTGCTGTTTTTCAAAATACTTGTAATCTCATGCCAGAAAAATTCGATACCAAATCTTGGATTCCCGTCGAAGTCGAAACTGACGGCTTCGTTTTTCTGATGGATTTTATCAAACCGTTTGGGTTCTATAAAATAGAGGGCTGCCTCTTCAATTTCCTTTTTTACATGCTGCGTGGTTTTTCTGGCGTTATCTTTTCCCACAAAATTAGGGGCATCAATTGGTGAAGCCGAGTGGTACAAAAGAAAAGCATGTTCGGGAATCTGGTTCACCCGCCAAACTCCCACAAATTTATGGGCAATCACCAAAATAAGCTGGTAAACAAGTCCACTTTGCCGGTGGTAATGCAGCGCCTGGTAAAACCCGGCCAGCCAGTCGGAGTAATCAGTTTTGGTTTCGAGAATAAAAACACCATCCACATAGCCGTCGGCCCCTTTGGCGTCGTTTTCAATTTTGAATTTTTCAGGATAAAGATTTTGAAAAAACGGATAGAGCAGCGGACGTTTGGCGTTTTCACTGCTGTCACTGATTAAATATTGGGTCAACAACTTCATTTCTTCATGAAGCGATTTCTTTTTGGCCATGGTTAAACTGGTTTCGAAAATTGATAAAGGGTTAAAAGTAGTAAATTATGGGTAACCATAAAATAGTTTAACAGGTTGGCTGATTTGCCCGGAAAATATATGTGCTCATTAAATAAACTATCCGTACTTTTTTAAACCAGCCAGTAACCTCTCTCCCAAAAAAAAATAAATATATTTGTTCATTCTGAATCTGGCGAAGAATTATGAGCGAACTAAAAAAAACGAACCTCGAATTTTTATGGAAATCCTTTCTCAGGGGTGACGATAAAAGTTTTTCGCTGATTTACCAGCAGCATATCGACGGTTTGTTTTTATATGGCTCAAAACTATGCCCCGACCGCGAAATGGTGCGCGATTGCATGCAGGAAGTTTTTGTCGATTTGTTCCTTAAACGGAAAAAGATGAGCAGAGAGATTGTTAATCTGAAATCATATCTGTTTGTATCGCTCCGAAACTGCATTCTGAAAAAAGTGGAAAAAACCAGGAAACTGGATTCCATTGTTGGGAATGATGATGAAAACAGCGGGCCATTTTATACCGAATACAATTTCCTTGACAAATACATGGAACTGGAAATTTCCAATGAAATAAAGAAAAAACTGCAATATAACATCAACAACCTGCCTTCGCGTCAAAAAGAGATTATCTACCTCAAGTTTGAAGCGGAAATGGATTATCCCGAAATTGCCCCTATTTTGAAAATATCAGTGGAATCGGCCCGAAAACTGTTGTACCGGGCTTTGCTCACCCTCCGAAAAACCGTTGATCCGTCCATCTCGCAAACACTCTTTTTACTTTTTTTCAAAAAATAGTCCGGAATCCGTGTCCATGTTTTAGTCCTTCCCTACCCCTGATAGTAAATAAACAAATAACAGGTTGGAAAAATTTTTAACATATTTCGAGGATAAAAACTTCGTCCGGTGGGTGCTTCACTACAACGAACAATCAGATACTTACTGGAAAAATTACCTGGAAAAAAATCCGCAGAAAAAAAAGGAAATTGAATTTGCACGTCTTCTGATATTACAGCTTCAATCGAAAAAAGAGGGTGGTTCAACGGAAGAAGAAGCCATCGGATTGCTTTCAGGCATCATTCAGCAAATCGAAAATACAAACCGGAAAAAGAATTTCCGCAGAATAACTTTATCCCTTTTAAAATATGCCGCCGTAGCGTTGGTGTTCTTTTTCCTTGGAATCGGTTATTACTACTTCCAGAAACCTGAATCTTTCAGTGGTTTGGCGGAACAATTGTATTCTGTACCGGACGAAAGCAGTGTGCAACTTATCCTGGGCGACGGAAAAAATGTTCCGATTGACCAGAAAGAATCCACGGTGGAATACCGGGCCGATGGAAAAATTGTAATCAACAGCCGGGATACAGTGCCCGCAGAATCAGACAGGCAGGCTCAAAAGCTTAACCAAATGGTTATTCCTCACGGAAAAAACTCTTCAATATTATTGCCCGATGGAACTATTGCCTATTTAAATGCCGGTTCGCGCCTGGTGTATCCCAATTTCTTCAAAGGAAAAAACCGGGAGGTTTTTCTTATTGGCGAAGGTTTCTTTGAAGTAGCCCGCGATGAAAATATGCTGTTTATTGTCCAGACAACCGATCTGAATGTGGAAGTGTTGGGCACCAGATTTAACGTATCAGCCTACCCTTCGGACAATATGATTGAAACGGTTTTGGTGGAAGGAAAAGTAAAAATCAGTCCCAACAGCAATAATCCGTTCAGAAAAGAATACACTTTGGAAGCCAACCAGTTGGCCTCATTCAACCGAATCAGTGCCGAAACCATAATTTCGGCGGTGGATGTGTCCAATTACGTTTCATGGCACAATGGTTTCCTCAACTTCGACAGTTCCGATTTAAGCCGAATTGTAAAAAAGCTGGAACGTTATTACAATATCAAAATAATCCTGGATGACCCGATGCTCGGTATTCGTTCCATTACCGGGAAATTGCATTTAAAAGATGAAACGGAATATGTTTTAAAAGTATTGGCAAAAACAGCTTCGGCAGATTTGAAAAAACTAAATGAAACAACTTATGTACTGATGTAAATAAAAAAAACCGGACTGTGCTCCACCACTGCCCGGTTTTCAGATAGTTAAATTTTATAAATAAAACTTGTCAAAAGTATGAAAAATTTACGAATGAGATGCCTCTTCAGGAAAAGAGGTATGAACTTAAAACTAAAGAAAATGAAACTGACACTGCTTTTTTCATTTTTGATTTTCTCCTCGGTTTGGGCTGAAACCTATTCCCAAACCACGAAGCTGAACCTGAACCTCAAAAATGCCACGGTACAAAATTTTATAAAGGAAATAGAAGACCAGACCGGTTGCCTGTTTCTGTACCAGGATGAGGTGGTTGATAAAAACCGGCGGATTACCATCGAAGCAAAGGATGAAACGCTGGAAAGTGTGCTGAAAAAATTTGGGGAGCAGGTTTCTGTTGTGGCAGAAATCGCTGAAAACCAAATTATTCTAAAAAAAGCACCTCTCTACTTAAATTTACCGGCACAACAACCCTTAAGGCAAATTAACGGTATTGTAACCAGTTCCGATGGACAACCGTTACCAGGGGTTACAGTGGTTGTAAAGGGCACAACAACCGGAACGGTTACCAACGATAATGGTGAGTTCTCCCTCTCTATTCCGGCAACCGCCGAAACGCTGGTGTTTTCATTTGTGGGAATGCGGACTCAGGAAGTTACGATAGGAGATCGAACTACATTTTCAATGGTGATGGAAGAAGAGACGATAGGGATGGAGGAAGTTGTTGTTGTTGGTTATGGCACTCAAAAAAAGAGTGATATTACTGGCACAGTTGCATCATTGAGTAAAGAACGTTTGGAAATGGTACCAAATCTGAATATTGCTCAGGCAATACAGGGATCTATTCCGGGGGTAATGATTCAAACAACCTCTGCTGGCGCATCCCCGGATCAGGTAATTATGGTAAGAGGACGAAATTCCATTAAGGCAAGCAACAATCCATTAATTGTAGTTGATGGAATTCCGTATGAGGGAAATATTAGAGACATAAATCCAAATGATGTTTTATCTATTGAAATTTTAAAGGACGCATCATCTGCAGCAATTTATGGGTCCCGTGGTTCAAATGGAGTTATTTTGGTAACTACCAAAGAAGGCAGAGAAGGAAGAGCAACATTATCTTATGATGGTTATTATTCAACTCAAAGATTTACAGATTTGCCGGAAGTAATGGATGGAGCCGAGTTTTATGAATTTAAAATGAATCGTGTACCACATTTTATGACCCAGGAAGAAAAAGCTATTTATGAAGCAGGTACATGGGAAAACTGGTATGATTTGCTACTTCGGCATGGTACCAGCCAGCAACATAACCTTTCAGTTTCGGGAGGCACAAAGGATACCAAATATTATATTTCAGGTGGCCTGCTTGATGTTAAAGGATTGACCTTAAATGATAATTATTTTCGTGTTTCAAACAGGATTAATGTTGAAACGAAAATCAGGCCCTGGTTATCTTTAGGAACGAGAACGCAATTCTCCTATGATGATCGAAGTGGAGTAGGTCCAAGCTGGAGCAATGCATATAATATGAATCCCTTAACAAAAGCATATGACGACGAGGGTAAAATAAATATTTACCCGTGGGAAGGGAACTTTTATTTTGCAAATCCTCTTCAGGGGTTATTATATGATAATATAAATGAGTCCTTCCAGGTCGTTACGAATAATTTTGCCATCGTCGATATTCCCTTTATTAGCGGCCTGACTTACCGAATAAATACCGGCTTCAGATTCAGGTTTTCAGATTCAGCGACTTACCGGGGCAGAAATACAAAAGCAGGCCTGGATGTTCGGGGAAGTTCAGATACCAATCGTTCAAGGTACAATAACTCAGTAATTGAAAATATCTTAACCTATAATAAGGATATTGGAGTACATACCATTTTTGCAACAGGGGTTTATAGCTACGAAGGAAATAAAAACAGTTCCAACCTTTTATCAGCAAGAGCCTTTCCTCATGATATTTTATCATGGTATTCAGCGACTCAGGCTGAATTAATTTCTCCTGATTATACTTACAATGAGACAAATTTGATTTCTCAAATGTTACGTCTTAACTATTCTTATGACAGTCGTTATTTGTTGACCCTGACAAGTAGAAGAGACGGTTATTCAGGTTTTGGAGCTGCAACCAAATGGGGAATTTTTCCTTCTGCTGCTTTAGGCTGGAATCTTGCAAATGAAGTTTTTTTTCCCTTTAGTGATTTGTTTAATGAACTAAAACTTAGAGCATCATGGGGGTTGAATGGGAATCAGGCAGTTGGTGCTTATGAAACCATATCGAGGTTGGAAGAATATAATATGGTTGATGCCAAAATAACTATTCCCGGTTACCGTCCCAGTGTTTTAGGACAGGATAATCTGGGATGGGAAGCATCCAGAACATTAAACTTTGGGCTTGATTATGGTCTTCTTGGCGGAAGAATTTCAGGAGATTTTAATTTTTATAAAACAAGAACCAAAGATCTTTTATTGGACAGGACAATTTCACCAGTTCACGGAATCAGTTCTATTACTCAGAATATAGGTGAAACAGAGAATATTGGATTTGAATTGTCTTTTAATTCCAGAAATATTGTCTCCAATGATTTTAGCTGGAGTACATCAGGAAATATGGCTTTTGTAAAAAATAAAATCATTTCGCTCTATGGAATGTTGGATGATGAAGGAAATGAAGTTGATGATGTGGCTAATGCATGGTTTATTGGTAAACCAATCAGGGTTAATTACGATTATGTTTGGATAGGCACATGGCAGTTGGATGAAGCTGATGAAGCCGAAAAATATGGTTCTCAACCAGGTTTTGTTAAATTAAAGGATGTGGATGGAAATTATATTATTGATGCAGTTGATAAGGAAATTATTGGACAACGCGACCCAAAATTATTATGGGGATTAACCAATTCATTCTCCTATAAGAATTTTAAATTCGACATATTCATTCACGGTATTCATGGAGTCACTTTACGAAATTCCTTGATGTCAGACAATGTTTTGGCTGAAGCACGGCAAAATACGATGAAAAAAGATTGGTGGACTCCTGAGAATCCAACCAATGAATGGGTAATGAATCATATAAACGCAGAAATTATGGGTGGCATTAATGCCAATGGAAGATATTACCAAAATGCAAGTTTTGTACGCATTAAAGATGTTTCCTTTTCTTATGATTTCCCTACAAATCTTAATGAAAAAATTGGATTTGAAAGGATTAGGTTATATGTAACAGGCAGAAATCTGTTCACCTTTACTGACTGGATTGGTCTTGATCCGGAATTAAGTAATCAAAGATCATCTCCAATGCAAAAAGAATATGTATTGGGTGTAAACTTAAGTTTTTAAAATGATTTATTCTAAAATAATAAAATAACATAATCATGAAAATATCAGCATTAAACAGAGTTTTAAGTATATTTCTGGTTATCCTTCTTTTTGGATGTTCAGAAGACCTGCTTGATGAAAAACCTCCGCATTTAATTACTACTGAATCGCTCTATTCAAGCCTGGCAGGTTTTGAAACGGGTTTAAATGGGCTATATGCCTCTTTGCGATTAGAAAGACAGACAACTACGGATATTGAACTAAGAGCCGGGATGTTTTTTGGTGGAACTGACAATATGGTTTCAAATTACAAGTCTAGCCGTGGTTTTAATTTTATCACTCAGCATTGGGGTGATTCCAATAATCCTTCAGAAGATTTTTATGCTGATGTGTTTATTTGGCTGTATAGTATTATAAATGCTTCTAATACTATTATTAACCAGGCAGAAGGAAGAGATGACATCGATTGGGCAGGAGGAGAACTTTCTGCAGTTGAAAATAAAAATAAAATAATTGCTGAGGCAAAAGCTATTCGTGCCTGGGCATATCGCCACCTTACTTATGGTTGGGGCGATGTTCCGCTTTCACTTGAGGAATCATTGGGGTCGAATATTAAAACCGATTGGCAGCGTGCCCCGGTTTCAGAGGTAAGAAAGCAAATTATCTCAGACCTTATTTTTGCTGAAAAACAAATTCAGATAGAACCAAACATGAGGGGTCGGATAACTAAAGGCGCAATACAGCATTATTTAGCTGAAATGTATTTGGTGGCAAACAAACCGGACAGTGCATTATTTTGGGCAGAAAAGGTAATTAATACACCTCAGTATAAATTAATTACCGATAGGTATGGTACCAGACAAGATCAACCCGGAGTAGCCTTCATGGATATGTTCTATGAAGGAAATGAAAACAGAGACCAGGGAAACACAGAAGCCTTATGGGTTTGGCAATTTGCTATTGAAACCATTGGTGGTAGTTCTCATGTGATAAGAAGGTACCATACGGGCAGGTTCAGTGATTGGGTAATTGATGGTGTAAGATCTCTAAGAGACACTTACGAAAGAGGGGGCCGGGGTAGATCCAGGCAAGCTTTGACCAAGTGGGCTATCGATTACTATGAACCCCAGGATGCCAGGGGAAGCAATTATGCATTGAGAAAATTCTTTATTCTAAAGGATGCAACTGAAAATGCACCTTACCCGGCAGATAGATTACCTCCAGGATACAACTATGGTGATACAATTTGGATGAACTGGAACGAAGATATCTCAGTTACAAAATCACAAATCCCGGATTGGCCATATATCAGAAAAATTGAAGGTACTGATCCGAATAATGTAGGAGGTAGCAATCAATATAATGATGTGATTTATATTAGATTAGCTGAGACATATCTTTTATTGGCTGAAGCTCAGTTTTTACTAAACAGGCCAAATGAGGCAGCAAATACAATTAATATTTTAAGAAGTAGGTCCAATGCCAGCAATATTACCGCTGCCGAAGTTAGTATTGATTTTATTTTGGATGAAAGGTCAAGAGAACTTGTTTTGGAAGAACATCGCAGATGGACATTGCTTCGCACAGGAAAATGGCTGGAAAGAGTAAAAAAATACAATAAAAATGGCGGTCATCTTGTTTCAGATAGAGATATATTATTTCCAATTCCACAAATTGTTATCGATGCTAATTTAACTAATGAAATGCCTCAAAATCCGGGTTGGTAATTTAAAGATCAATCTATTAGATTTAGTTATAGTATTGTGTATTATTGTTTTCAACTTAATGACTAAGATAGAAGATTTTATTTTTTTAACAATAAACAACCATTTTTTTATTATACCGTAAAAAAGGTCATTAAAAGAACATTTTGACATTCATATTTATCGTTTTTATGAAATAGTTTAGGCTGGTTAATACTTAAAAAATCCTCTTCGAATTTCAAAGGGGATTTAATTTGTTAAAAAGAACATATCAAATTATTATAAAAATAATCTGACTGCCTATGAAAAAACTAAAACAAAAAAGTAAAGCAGCGAAAACGCTTCTTTTAGAGAATTTCATTATCCGGTTTAGGGTCCGGTACACTTAATAGTTTTAAACTTAAATCGCAAAATTATGAAAAAACTTAAATTGCTGAATTTTCCTGATTTGGAGAAATGTATAAAAAATTTCTATGCACTGAAGCCTGGACTTTTATTTTTAATTGCGTGTTTCATTTTAATTTCCACTTCAGTATATTCCCAGCAGCTAAACATTTCGGGAACTGTAAATGACCAAAACGGTCAACCACTGCCTGGCGTTTCAGTAGTTGTAAAAGGCACTACAATAGGAACAGTAACAAATGCTGATGGACAATTTTCACTGGTCTTACCACCCGATGCCGAAATCCTTCAGTTTTCGTTTGTGGGGATGAGAGCTCAGGAAGTACTTATTGGCAACAGAACAACTTTTACAATAATTATGGAGGAAGAAACCATTGGAATGGAAGAAGTTGTTGTTGTAGGTTATGGTACCCAAAAGAAAGCAAATCTGACAGGTGCTGTTGACCAGGTAACGAGTGAAGTTTTTGAAAACAGAACGATGACTAACGTTACCCAGGGACTTAAAGGTGTTATACCCAACTTAAACATTACATTGCTGGACGGCAGGCCAAACCAGGCCCCCGCATACAATATCAGAGGAACTACTTCAATTGGACAGGGTGGAGATGCCCTGGTTTTAATTGATGGTGTTGAGGGCGATCCAAGCTTAATCAACCCAAACGATATTGAGAGTATTTCAGTATTGAAGGATGCCGCATCAGCTTCAATTTACGGGGCAAGGGGTGCATTTGGAGTAGTTCTTATAACTACAAAAAATCCAGCAAGGGAAAAGACCAGTATCACTTACAACACAAATTTTTCTGTTAAAAATCCGGTGGTGTTACCAGATTATGTTTGGGATGGTTATACCTGGGCAAAAATGTTCAATCAGGCTCACTACAATTGGGAGGGTTCTTACCCCAGCGCCGCAAATAAAACCATTCGGTTTTCGCAGGAATATTTGGAAGAATTGAAATACAGGTCGGAAAACCCTGGTGAATTTACGGAACAATGGGAAATAAACCCGGCTAATGGTGAATATGTTTATTATTACAGTACCAATTGGTATGAAGAATTGTATAAAAAATTCACCACTTCAAACGAGCATAATGTGACCATTTCCGGAAGTTCAGAAACTACAAACTTCATGATTACCGGAAGATATCTGGGACAAAAAGGACTATTCCGATACAATTCAGATGATTATGAAATGCTTAATTTCAGAGGCAAGGGTTCGGTACAGGTTTTTCCATGGTTAAACATTGAAAACAATTCCCAGTATTCTGACATGACATATCATACTCCATTGAACGTGGGAGAAGGAAGTGGTATCTGGCGGAATATTTCTGATGAAGGCAATCCCATGTCTCCTATGTTTAACCCGGATGGCACACTGACACATACTTCTGTTTATCAGGTGGGCGACATGTGGTACGGTAAAAACGGATATGATAACAACAAACGTATTTTTAAAAGTACTACCGGTTTTACTGCCCGGTTTTTAGATGACAAACTGCACGTAAGAGGAGATTTCACATTTCAAAATACAGACGATAATGAAAAACGAAGAAGAGTTCCGGTTCCATATTCAAAAAAACCAGGAGTAATATCGTATGTAGGTACTTCTACCAATGACCTGCGTGACATCTGGCGTGAAACCAAATACCTCGCAACCAACCTTTATACTGAATATGAAAGTTTAATCAATGAAGTTCATTACATTAAGGCGATGGTTGGTTACAACTATGAGCAGTCACTTTACAAAAAGCTGGAAGCAGAAAGAAACGGCTTAATATTCGAAGATGCAATCGACCTGAGTTTAGCATTGGGAGAAGACATTAATGTTGACGGAAGCTATGAAATGTGGAATATTTTAGGAGGTTTCTCAAGGATTAACTATTCATATAAAGACAAATACCTGTTTGAGGTTAATGGCAGATATGATGGTTCATCCAAATTCCCGTCCAATGAAAGATATGCCTTTTTTCCATCATTTTCTGCTGGATGGAGACTTTCGAATGAATCATTTTGGGGCGTATCAGACAATTTAATTTCAAATTTAAAAATCAGGGCATCGTATGGTTCACTTGGAAATGGGAATATTGCATCCTACGTTTATCAGGAAATATTTGGCATAAGCCAATCAGGCAGAATCCTGGGTGGCACAAAACCGCAGTTAACGAGTCGTCCCAGTGTACTTCCAGAAGGACTCACCTGGGAAACTTCAACCACCACCAATGTGGGATTGGATATGGCTATGGCCTCAAACAGGTTAATTTTTGCAGGTGATGTGTACATGCGGAAAACTACCGATATGTTTACTATTGGTATGACACTGCCTGCTGTTTTCGGGGCAACTTCACCAAAAGGAAATTATGCTGACCTGGAAACAAAGGGCTGGGAAATTGCACTTACCTGGAGGGATAAATTCATGTTGAATTCTGAGCCGGTGAATTATGACATTCGGTTTACGCTCGCCGACAATAAAGCAGTTGTTACACGATACAATAATCCTGAGAAAAATTTAAATGATTATTACGAAGGAATGGTCATAGGTGAAATCTGGGGTTATACAAACGATGGATTTTTTGTTGACCAGGCAGATATCGACAGTCATGCAGATCAAAGCAGGTTTAAAACAACGAATGCAAGAATCATTTATCCCGGAGATATAAAACTGAAGGATATTAATAACGATGGAAAAGTTGATCCGGGAACAAACCGGGTGGATAATCCGGGTGACAGAAAAATAATCGGCAATTCAATGCCAAGATATACCTACGGAATTAACCTTGGTGCTGATTGGAACAATTTCTTCTTTTCAACATTCCTGCAGGGCGTAGGGAAACAAGATTGGTATCCTAACAGTGAAGCAAGTGTATTTTGGGGTCAATATAACAGACCTTATAATTATTTACCAAGATGGCATTTGGATAATCACTGGACTCCTGAAAACCCTGATGCATACATGCCAAGATACGTTGGAAGAGTTGCAAATAGATCCGGGGGTATATTACGGAATAATCCACAAACAGCATATCTTCAAAATATAGCTTATATCAGAATGAAAAATATTCAGATAGGTTATAATTTGCCAGGAAATCTGGTTTCGAAAATTCGGGCAGAAAATGCTAAAGTTTATTTTTCAGGGGAAAATCTATGGACATGGTCTCCACTTTATAAAA
Organism: Bacteroidales bacterium; assembly: GCA_019429055.1. Lineage (GTDB taxonomy): Bacteria > Bacteroidota > Bacteroidia > Bacteroidales > UBA7960 > SKVR01. The sequence goes on along the minus strand of JAHYJP010000088.1, from coordinate 2,491 downwards.
TTACCCGCGACATTGATGTGGAAAATACCGGACCTTCTGATTTAAAATTATCTTCAGGAAATTCGGGAGATGGATATAATTACCCAATGTTAAAAAGTATAAGCTTTGGATTATCTGTAACTTTCTAATTTAAATTAATAAGATTATGAAAATTAATATCAAAAAAATATGGATCCCACTAATCGCAATTCTGTTATTCGGTTGCGATTTGGAGCAAATACCGCAAGATACTGCTTCAAAGGATGCAGTTTTTGGAAGTGAAAAAGGTCTTCAACTGTATTCCTACTCCTTTTATAATTTTTTGCCCAGTGCAAATAATATTCATACGGCAGATGGTATGTCGGATTATGCAGCCCGCAGAGGAGCTCCTGCATTTATAATGGAAGGTGCTTATAGCTCTACTTCCAGTGATGACGGGAGTGCATCTGGAAACGACATTGTAGCCCTGGGCAGTGATCGAAACTGGGGTTGGGGCCACCTGCGAAATTTTAATTTTTTTATTGAAAATTGTACCGATGAGGAAATCCCTGAAGGTGTAAGAAACCATTACATCGGTTTAGCCAGATTCTTCAGGGCATACTTTTATTTTGAAAAAGTTAAACGTTATGGTGATGTTCCATGGATTAGCAAGGCTTTGGATGTTGAAGATCCTGATCTTTACAAGGGACGCGATCCAAGGTCAATGGTCATGGATTCTGTATTGGCTGACCTTAATTTTGCCTGCGAAAACATTACACTTACAAATGATCCAACCAGAAGCCTGATTACTAAATGGGTTGCTTATGCGTTTAAAGCAAGAGTTTGTCTTTTCGAAGGCACTTTCCGCAAATATCACACACAGTTAGGTCTTCAGGGAACAGCAAACAATTGGTTAACTGAAGCTGCCAGTGCAGCAAAAGTGGTCATGGATCAATCCGGATTTAAACTATACACAGGAGCAGGCACCGACATGTCATACAGGGAATTATTCATTAATCAAACTCCGGTTGGTGATGAAATAATGATGGCAGTGATTATGGATAATGCCCTGGCTGTAACTCATGCGGCAAATTGGTATTATACCAGTACAACTACTGGCGTCAGGTTTAATTTTATCCGAACTTTTATAAATACCTATTTAAATCTCGACGGAACACCTTTTACCAACAACCCTGACTATCAAACCATGCTGTTCCATGAAGAAACAATGGGCAGGGATAAAAGGCTGCAGCAAACCATAAGATTGGGTGATTACGAAAGATTAAGCAATAACGTTCCGTTTAAAGCAGCACCAGATATGCTTTACTCCTACACTGGTTATCAACCCATTAAATGGACTTTGGATGACATTTATATTGATACCCGGGATTTAAATTACAATTCAGTTTCAATTTTTCGATTTGGAGAAGTACTTTTAAATTATGCCGAAGCCAAAGCAGAACTGGGAACGCTGACTGATGGGGACTGGGCAGCCACAATTGGTGCACTCAGAGCCAGAGCAGGTATTACAGGAGGCTTGTCAACCAAACCAACTGTTGTTGATCCCTACCTGCAGTCAAAATATTTTCCCGGAATTTCAGATCCCGTAATTCTTGAAATTCGGAGAGACAGAGGGATTGAACTGGCAATGGAAGGATTCCGCTTTTATGACATTGTTCGTTGGAAAAGAGGTGAATTAATGGAAATGGAATGGAATGGTATTTACGTTCCTGCACTTGACACCCCACTCGATTTAAACCAGGATGGCGTTATGGATGTGGTTTATTACAAAACTCCACCAGCAACTACTCCTCCCTATCCGGCAATACCAGTAAGTGATATGTATGGAGGGCAACCTAATCCATACCGGTTATCCAACGACACATACGGAGAAATTACCTGGCTAAATACTATCCAAAGGAAATGGGAAGAAAAGAATTATTTTTACCCGGTTCCGGAAACTGACAGATTAACCAACCCGAATCTTGAACAAAATCCGGGATGGTAATTTCAACAATCATTTGTTAAAATAAATATGTATGAAAGGCTGAAGCTTGAAGAAGCACATCGGCCTTTCATACTTGTTTTAAATTATTTAGAAGCCGGCAAATTGGCTATGAAAGAAATAAGAAAAAAAAAATCAGGCTGTTTGGCTCAAACCAAATTATAAAATAAAGGGTGAATATACCACAGGCGATTACTTTGGCTTATTGTTGCGGTTAATTAGGTCGATCCTTGAACCGAAGAATTCAGCGTTTAAATGAAAAATACAGACATCCATACAAATGTCAGGTATAAATTAATGAAAAATAATGCTCAAGGATAATTTCAATTTCAAGACTTTCAATAACTTAAACACCCAAACTTACCCAAAACAACTCACTCCCTCCACCAACAACCAGTACAATTCATTCTGAACTTGTTTGGTGAGGCGCCAATGGTGGCAAACTGTTCCTGCAAATCTTGTAAATTGTGTATTTCTGCGTATTTGCGGATTTGGATGAGACTTCACCCACCAGTGTTTTCATGTGGG
>JAHYJP010000087.1 GCA_019429055.1 Bacteroidales bacterium | reverse complement strand
CCGGGTTGTATAAAATCGAGTCGGTCAACCTGCATATAACCACCTTTTACATAAGGTTGTGCATGGTGGCGTGATGAAAGATAGGTGCGAAGGTGCATACGCAAACCCGGATACAATTGAACATCGAGATCAAGGTTAGATGTTGCCAGGTTAAAATTGGGACCCAAATCAAAAATAGCAACTGCACCGCTGTTACTTGCTTCGAGTGCCTGGAACTGAAGTGTGTTTGCGCCACCTATCCTCACTCTCAGACCTTCATATTCTACTGTATCCAATTTGGATGATTCAAAGGTGTTAACACCTCTTTTGTCATTAGGACGCCAAAACTGCAAATCCCTCTCCTGAGCAAATGAAGGGGCAAATAAACCCGCTATTAATAAACTTGCAATTATTGTTTTTCTCATATTCATATTAATTGAATTAAAATATTTATTTATTATTTAGAATTAAAAAATTATCATCAAGACTTTAAACCTGGGTTACTTTGCTCTTGATGAAGGGTTAAAGTTTACGTCAAATGCTATCTTCAGTTCATCACCGGTTCTTACTGTTCCGAGCAAGGCAGTTGGGGGATCAACATCAAACTGGGTGAATTTTATATTGTGGGCACCGGAAAACTGAACAGAATTTCCATTAACAGTATAATTGGTACGAAGAGTTACCGGACGGGTAGTTCCTGCAATGGTAAGATTACCTGTTGCCAGCACCTGCTGGGAAGTAATATTGCGAACGCCTGTTAATTCAAAGCGCACATAATCGTGCTTGTCAGCATCAATTGCACTGTAAGCAGTACGATCCATCCTGTTGTTTCCACTTTTGAGGGACTTTACGGGCAAATCAACACGAAGATTCTGTATTTCTTTGATTTCGCCATTTTCAACAATAATGGTTGCCTGGCCGCGGGCTCCTTCAGAAACCATATCCCAGTCATGAAGTGTGGATGTTCCGGAAACTTTAAACTCCTGGCTGGAGCCAAGTTGAAAACCATTCTGGGCAGTTAAAACTGCCGAACTGAATAAGAAGAAAGTTACCAGTAGTAACGAAAACAAATTTTTATTGAAACGCATAAGATTAATTTTTAAAATTGGATTCATCGATTTTTAATTTTCAATTGGGTTAAACATATTTTGTAGTCTCGGCCCCTTCTATGGCAAATCTTATACCGCATTTAGGTATAAAAAGGCTAAAATACTGCTGTATCAGTGCAACTCTTTTATAATGAAGTTAATAAGAAAAAGTGTAAATAGCAAATCGGTGCCCGATTGCGGAAATACATCAAAAAAAGCTGCGGAATCCCGCATATTCATGCGAAATTCCGCAGCTTATTAAGACTAAATAAAAATAATTTTAATGATTTTTAGCTTAAATCCAGATCATGCTTTTCTGCTTTTGTACGAAAAGTTGACAGGGGAATATTCAGGAGCCGGGCTGCTTTTGTTTTATTCCCACCACTTCTTACCATTGCCGCTTGAATGAGTTTGATTTCCGTGTTGGCCATAATTTCCTCCAGATTCCATTGATCACTGAGTTCAAGGTTAGTTTCCGAAATATCAGGCTTTATAAACTCTGCCGGAATATCTGCCACAGTAATCTGGTTTCCAGTGGTAGTAAGGACCAGTCTTTCCATAAGATTTCGTAATTCACGCACATTGCCGGGCCATTTATAATTTTCAAGAATAATCAGTGCATCCGGATTCATTTGTAATGGTTTACCTTGTGAGAACTCATGAAGGAATCTTTTTACAAGCACCCTGATATCATCCTTTCTCTCTCTGAGTGGTGGAATATGGATAGGAATTACATTCAGGCGATAAAAAAGGTCGTCGCGAAATTTTCCCTGATCAATGAGTTTCTTTAAATCAAATTTGGTTGAAGCCACTACCCTCACATCTACTTTAACAGCCTGGGAAGTGCCCACGGGTTCTACTTCCTGCTCCTGCAGAACCCGCAAAAGTTTAACCTGTAATTCCAATGGAACATCATCAATATCATCAAGGTAAATTGTGCCCTTATCGGCCATTTCAAAACGCCCTTTCCGGGATTTTTCAGCACCGGTAAAAGCTCCTTTTTCATGGCCGAACAATTCGCTTTCAAATACTTCCCGGGCAAGTATGGCACAACTTACTTTTACAAATGGTTTATTACTCCTGTTGCTGTTATAATGTATGATGTTGGCAAGCATTTCCTTACCAGTTCCTGTTTCACCGGTAATCAATACTGAAGCATTGGAGTGGGCAACTGATTTTATCAGATCAAAGATTTTATTAATTGATTCACTTTCACCTGCAAAGCTTGAGAAATCAAACTTCTCGCTTACCTGGGTCTGAAGCCTTTTATTATCTTGCTTGATATCCCGTAATTCGGCAACTCTTTCTGTAAGATGAAGGATCTCTTCATTTCTGAAAGGTTTGGAAAGATAATCATATGCACCAAGTTTCAGAGCCTTAATTGCAGTGTCTACCGAAGAATAGGCAGTCATAACCACCACAATGGTTTCCGGAGAGATCTGTTTCACTTTTTCAAGGAGCTCCAAACCATCAATACCTGGCATCCGTATGTCAGTTATTAACAGATCAGGCGATTCTTCAGCAATTTTCTGCAATACTCCTGAGGCTTCAGCGAATTCAAAAACCTGGTAACCAGCATCCCTGAGTTCATCAGCCAGGCTTACCCTGAGTATCCTTTCATCTTCAGCTAAAAATATTTTCATGTTTATGATAATGATTTTACCGGTAAGGTTATATTTACCATGGTTCCGGATCCTGAATTACTTTGAATCACCAGTTCTCCGTCATGGTCACTGATAATATTCATACTTACTGAAAGCCCCAATCCTGTTCCTTTTCCGGGCGGTTTGGTTGTAAAAAAGGGGTCGTAAACCTTATTGAGATTTTCAATTGATATTCCGATACCGTTATCTTCTATTTTAATATTGAATTTTCCTTTGTCATTTTCCAGGATTCCGCAGCTTACATTAATTTCACCGGAAAATCCAGGGCTTTCATTCTTTTTTTCTGCAATTGCATCAATACTGTTAATGATCAGGTTAAGAAAAACCTGTTCGAGCTGGTTCTTGTTTCCGGTTATCAAAACATTGTGCGGGCAACTGTTAAGTGTTACATTAATCCTTTCTTTCTCCAGTCTGTGCTTTGCCAGCGATAGTGCCTTCTGAAGAGCTTCTTTGGGGTCCAGGTCTACTTTATGAATATCGGGTTGCCGGGCAAAGTCGAGAAGGTTTTTCACTACAAGTTCCATTTTCAATGCCGCTTCTTCCATCAGATCGAGATATTTCTCAGCTTCGACTTTATTGTCGGGATACTTTTTTATTCTCCTGATGCAATGCATAATACCTGCAAGGGGATTGTTCACTTCGTGGGCAACCCCTGATGCCAGGGTACCTATTGAAGCAAGTTTTTCAGACTGAATGAGTTTTTTCTGAGCATCTTCCAGTTCATCGTAAGCTCTTTGCAGTCGATTAACCATTTCATTAAACCTCGATACAAGAATATCAATTTCATCCCCCGGCAACAATCCCATGATTTTTTCTACCTTTCCGGGATAGCGTGATGCGAACATAACTTTTTTTTGCTGAATGGATTTCATATCGAGGTTATCGGCGATGTTGCTGATATCTTTAACCGGACTGGTAACCAGGTAAGAGAAAATAAAAGTACCCACAAGGCTTATAACTACTAAAAACAAAATCATACCCAAAAGGGTTTGGGTAGCTTTGCCCAGTGTTCTGGATATGTTATCTTCCGTGAGACCAACTCTCAAAAAGCCAATATTACCTTCGAGCAATGGAATAGAAATGTCCCGAATGAGCTTATCGCTGCCTATAAATTGTACATGAGCAGAAATAACATTATCCTTAACCTGACGATTATGAACCTTATCCAAACCCTCAGGGACCAACCCATCAAAAGTATGAGCTTTAATTTTACAATCAGGATCACAAACAAGTATATACTCTATGCTTTCATCAGCTGCTTTTACTTCATCAAGCAAGACATTCAGAGCTACCATATCATCAAAGAGGATATAGTTAATGGCCCTTTGAGAAATGATCTGAGACATAAAAACACCCTTTTCCCGAAGTTCATCTTCAAGCGAAGAAAAAATTATCCGATGTACAAGTACCACATTGATACTGCCGAATAACACTACGACAACCACCATCCCAATGGTAAATTTCCAGAAAAGCGGGATCTTTACTTTTCCATTTTCATTGCTTTTTAACGAGATTTGATTCATAAATAAAGCGATTAATCTTAAAGATCTTTATTCATTACCCTTGCCGAATTATAATCTTCATCATCTCCTTCAATAAAGCGGTCTATTAATAAACCATCTAAAATTGATCTTGCTTCATTAACAGTATGCATAGAAAGGAGTAACTGTTTAAGTTGCTCTCTTTTTTCCCCTTTTAATCGTTGGGAAATAACTACCGGTGGATTTCCATAGTTGGGAGAAACTTCTATAATTCTCACACCTTCAATCCTTTCGGGCTGAAATGTTTTAAGGTAATCGTAAATCAATTGATTTACTGAGGCAGCATCAACCACTCCCTTCGAAACAAGTTGAATGGAGATATCGTGGGCATAGGAAAACATTGTGGATTCAAAGAAACTTTCAGGTGTTTCATTTAACTCTTTTAACCTATGTAAGGAATAAAAATAGCCGGTATTGGATAAAGGATCAGTAAAAGCAAACCTACTGCCTCTTAAATCCGCAAAATCTTCAGCAGCAAATGCTTCTGAAACTATAATGTAAGCATTATATTCAGCTCTTCCTCCACTTACAGGTACAGCCAGAAGTTCTACACCCTTTGTTTCATCTAATTCAACATATGCACCTGTACAAATAAATGCAAAATCAAGAAGCTCATCTTCGAGCATCTGATTGATTTCTGCATAGGTTTTTCTTTGATGAAACTCAATGGGAAATCCCATTTCATCCGAGATATATCTGAAGATCTCCTCGTAAGACTCATAGGTTTCCTTAGGAGAAAGTATTGCGGATACTGCAACCTTCAGGGGATTATAAACAGAATCCGTTTCAACTGCAGTCTGTCTGGCCGTATTATTTGGGTCAATAACAATAATTTCACGTGGCTTGCGATTACATGCAGAACCTAAAATTATAATAACAATAATCAGGTTTATTAATCTCATTTGCTAAATATTATTAACGTAAGTAATAAACGTAAAGATAGCAAGATTATCAAAACCTGATCATTTCAATAATACTAACAAAAGCTAAAGGCAGTATTTCATCCCACATGGTTCAAACAAAATCACTCTGATTCAGATTCAGCTTAAATCTTTTTTGATCGCCTGAATAAGGTCCTTAAGTTCCTTTTCTTTTTCGTAATAATTTTCAGGGGCATCAAGAGGGGTATTTACACTGATGTAGAATTTAATTTTCGGCTCAGTACCCGATGGTCTTGCAGAAATAAGATTACCACCCTCCGTCAGGAACTGCAGTACGTTGGATTTGGGTAAATCAATTTCAGTTGTTTTCCCTGTTTTCAGATCTTTTTCAAGGGAAGTCTGATAGTCCATAGTTTTTACTACTTTCTTACCACCCAGTGATTTCGGGGGATTTTCTCTGAAACCTGTCATCATTTCTTTGATTTCCTCAGCTCCTTTCTTACCTGACTTGGTAATGGAAATCAGCTCTTCTTTAAAGAACCCGTATTCGGCATATATTTCCTTAAGCATCTGCCAGGGAGTTTTGCCATTGTTAAGATGCCATGCAGTCATTTCGGCAATCATGTTGCATGCAACCACCGCATCTTTGTCTCTTACATGATCACCAATCAAATAGCCATAACTCTCCTCTGCGCCAGCGATAAAGGTCTCTTTACCCTCCAGTTCAGTCATAAGAGAACCAATGAATTTGAATCCTGTTAATACATTATAACACTTAACCCCCATTGCTTCTGCAATACGGTCAATTAAATAGGTTGTAACAATGGTTTTTACAATATACTCCTTGCCTTTGAGCATATTTTTTTGTTTCCACTGATCGAGAAGGTAATGGAAAAGTAATGTGCCGGTTTGGTTTCCATTAAGAAGAACAAATTCATTATTGTCATCTTTAACAGCAATTCCTACCCTGTCAGCATCGGGATCGGTTGCCATTACCAGGTCTGCATCAATCTGCTTTGCCTTATCCAGCGCCATAGTGAGCGCTTCCTTTTCTTCAGGATTGGGATAAATTACAGTGGGAAAATTGCCATCGATGACACATTGTTCTTCTACCAGGTTAACATTGGTAAACCCAATGCTTTTAAGTCCTTCCGGAACCAAATGCACACCTGTGCCGTGCAAAGGAGAAAATACAATTTTCAGATCGTGCCGTTTTTTGATCACATCTGGATTTAAGCTTACCAGTTTCACCTTTTCGATGAATAGTTCATCGATTTCACGACCAATCTTCTCAATGTTTTCAGGCTTTGCTTTAAAGTTGATTTTTGAGATAGAGTCAATTTTTAAAACTTCATCAATAATATTCGTATCGTGTGGTGCAATGATTTGACCGCCATCATTCCAATAGGCTTTATAACCACTATATTCTTTGGGATTGTGAGAAGCTGTAAGCATAACACCACTCTGGCAATCAAAGTGCCGGATGGCGAATGAGAGTTCGGGGGTGGGTCGTAATCCATCAAAAAAGTAAACATAAATGCCATTGGCAGAAAAAACATCGGCAGTTACCTGGGTAAAGTATTCTGCAAAGTTTCGGTTATCATGCGCAAGTGCCACTTTGATGGGCTGATCAGGATATTGTTTTTTAAGATAGTTACTCAAACCCTGCGTGGCCGCACCAATGGTGTATTTATTAACCCTATTGGTTCCCACACCCACGATGCCCCTTAGTCCACCTGTGCCAAACTCAAGGTCTCTGTAAAATGCGTCAGTAAGCTCTTCTTTACTTCCGCTCTCCAACATTTTTCTGATGGTGGCTTTGGTTTCATCATCGTAATCTTCGGTCAACCACTGGTTCACCCTTTCTGTAATGTTTTTATCCAGATCTTTCATATCCTGTATTTTAAAATGATTTAAAATTCTTAACTCCTCAAAAAGTTCTATGCCTTCATAAAGATAAAAGACAATCAATCAAAAAGTATTTGACTAATCTCTTTCAAAAGTAAAAATATTTTGAAAAAAGCCTTAACCAAAAGTTGCAGATAGTTAAGAAAATCTGATCTGAGATAAGTAATTCAAAAAACCAAGCTTTTCAACGCTGAGCCTTATTGATATCCACTGCCATTTCCTGAAAAGTGTCAGATATGCAAAATCAATCAATCCTGCTAAGCTGTTCAGCTCTTTTCAATGCCTCTGCAATACTCGGATGAATATTCTCCTGTCCAATGATTTTGGATAATCCATCTTTTTGCAAGGCCTTTTCCACATCCTTATTTACCCCGGAAAGAATGATCTGGCAACCCGACCTCAAACTTCTTTCAACAAAACTCCTCAGGTTTTTCAAACCCGTAGAATCGATAAAAGGGACCCGCCGCATCCTGATAATCCGCACCTTCGACCCTGCCCCAACCTGCTTTTCAGCTTCTTCAAACTTATTGGCAACGCCAAAGAAAAACGGACCATTTATCTCATAAACTTCAACTCCCTTCGGTATTTCTATCTTCTCGTTCTCATCAATAAATAATGACCCATCTTCCTCTACTTCAGTTTGCAATACTGCAATTTGGGTAGTTTCCATAACCCTTCTTACAAAGAGTATCATTGCCAGCAATACTCCAAACTGAATGGCTACACTGAGGTCAATAAATACTGTAAGGAAAAAAGTGATAAGTAATACAGAAATATCACTTTTTGAATTTCTTAATAACCCTCTGAAAGATCTCCATTCGCTCATATTATAGGAGACCACCACAAGAATACCCGCAAGACAGGCCATAGGAATCAGCTTTGCCCAACTGCCAAAAAACAAGAGAATAAACAACAATACCAAAGCATGAACGATACCCGCTACGGGGGTAAGACCACCATTGCGAATATTTACCATCGTGCGTGCAATAGCGCCCGTTGCAGGCATTCCACCAAACAAAGGGGTAATCACGTTGGCCACACCCTGGGCAATCAGCTCTGTATTACTGCGGTGTTTGCCCCCAATGGCACCATCTGCAACCATAGCCGAAAGCAGCGACTCTATGGCACCCAGTATGGCAATTGTAAAAGCCGGACCCAGCAACATTTTAAAAGTAGAATAATTAACAGAAGGAACCCGGGGTGAAGGAAAGGTAGAGGGTATCTCGCCAAACCTGCTTCCGATTGTTTCTACCGGCAGATTGAAAAGGGAAACCACAAGGGTAGCAAAAATAATGGCCAGTATAGACCCGGGGATCTTCTTGTTTACCTTTGGCCATAGCACCGAAAGAAGCACTGTACCCAGGGCGATCGTAAAAGATATCCAGTCTATAGTATGTGAATGTTCAAAGTAAAACGTCCATTTTTCTATAAAGCCTGCAGGCACAGCATCATCTATCTGCAACCCAAAGAAATCCTTAATCTGCGAAGAAAATATTACCACTGCTATTCCGCTGGTAAAACCGACAATGATGGGATGAGGCATAAACTTGATGATACTGCCCAGCCTGAGCATACCCATGGCAATGAGCATTATTCCCGCCATAATGGTAGCAATGACCAATCCACTGACTCCGTGTTGCTCAACAATACCATACACAATAACGATAAAAGCCCCTGTGGGCCCCCCAATCTGAACCCGGCTACCTCCCAGGGCCGATATAAGAAAACCGGCGATGATGGCCGTTATCAGGCCCTTTTCGGGTGACACCCCACTGGCGATACCAAAAGCTATAGCCAGTGGTAATGCAACAACTCCAACTATGACCCCGGCAATAAGATCATTTAAAAACATTTTCCGGTTATACCCGCGCAAAGTAGTCAGAAGCTTAGGCTGAAACATCATTTTAACTTTAGGAAAAACAATCGCAAATTTCCAATACCTGAAAAAACAAAATTCAGCCAATCTGAAATGCTTTTGGCTATCCCGTTAAATCAAGCACCTCTTTTGTAGTATTATTAAATGGGTTAGAAAAACCAGATAAAAAAATGAAAATTTGTGATCTGTTAATAATTAATTTATCAAGTTTATTTCAGCCGCAAAGATAGTCTGATTTTATATTAATTGGCAGAACTTAAAGAAGCTCTTAATCTTTTACAAAAAGGGATGAATCTTATCAATTCATCCCTTTTTATAAAAATAAATCTATTGGATTCCATGTTCAGTTTCCAAGCCATATCAGCTCTTCAAAACAGGAATCTGAATGTAACGGAGAATCAGTACCTGTTTCTGTTAGCAAAGGCTACAAGCGAAAGCATCACCGGCACTTCCACCAGCACTCCCACCACGGTTACCAGTGCCGCGGGCGACTGTAGTCCAAACAGGGCGATAGCTACCGCCACAGCAAGTTCAAAGAAATTACTGGCACCAATCATAGCTGCCGGTGCACATACAGCATGACTGAGTTTAAGTTTCTTCCCACCAAACCAGGCAAGGAAAAATATGAAGTAGGTTTGAATTACCAGGGGCACAGCAGCCAAAAGAATGATCAGGGGGTTGTTCAGAATATTCTGACCCTGGAAGGCAAATAACAGCACCAGGGTTATTAGCAGTGCAACAATGCTTACAGGTTTTAGCTTGGGTAGAAACACATCCTTAAACCACTTTATCCCATAGCTGCGTAGTAAGATACGCTGGGTTATAACCCCTGCCACCAGCGGAACCACCACAAAGATTGCTACACTGGCCACAAGAGTATCGTAAGGAATAATAACGTCAGTAATTCCCAACAGCAGACCTACAATGGGGATAAACAGCACAAGAATGATCAGGTCGTTAACAGAAACCTGCACAAGTGTATAGTTCGGGTCGCCATCGGTAAGGTAACTCCACACAAACACCATGGCTGTGCAAGGTGCGGCACCCAAGATGATTGCCCCGGCAATATACTCTCCTGCCATTGAGGGATCAATCCATGCACCGTAAAGTTTTTCGAAAAATATCCATGCAAAAAAGGCCATGGTAAAAGGCTTAATGGCCCAGTTAATGATCAGGGTCCAGACAACTCCTTTAGGTTTCTTACCTATTTTTTTGATACTGCCAAAATCGACCTGCAACATCATGGGGTAAATCATCAGCCAGATCAGGATGGCCACGGGAATGTTCACCCTGGCAATTTCCATGCTGCTTATTACTTCTATGCCATCGCCAACGAAATGGCCAATGCCTATGCCTACAAGGATGCCCAGGGCAACCCAGATGGTAAGGTATTTTTCAAAAAAGCCAATGGTTTTTTTGGGTTGGTCGGGGATTACTGTCTTTTTGATTGGATCTCTCATAGTGAGATTTTTTTGAAGTTTTTTAAACCGCAAGGGTCGCAAAGGATTACGTAAGGTTCGTGAAATATTTATTTGCGTTCTTTGCGCCTCCCCTTGCGCTCTTTGCGTTTAAACTTGTTTATAAGCACTTACTGTGATTGAGAACAAGCCGATTTTGTTGTTCCGGAAATCATGCATTTCTACTTCATTGAGGTACATCTTCAGAATTTCTGCCGGAATTTCAATACTACGTTGCTTATGTATCTGTATATCCCGGAAACCTGCATCAGTTATTGTTTCCAGGTAATCTTCCATTTGCATTGCCCCGGAAACACAGCCGGCATACATTTCGGCATCTTCTCTGAGTTTATCTGGCAACTCACCTTTGAGTACCACATCTGAAACACAAAAATGCCCTCCGGGCTTGAGCACGCGCATGATTTCCGCGAATGCTTTTTGTTTGTGAGGTACAAGGTTGAGCACGCAGTTGGAAATCACCACATCAAACCGGTTGCTTTCCATGGGTATTTCTTCAATATCGCCGGCCACAAATTCCACATTTTTGCAGCCAAGCTTTTCTGCATTCTGACGTGCCTTTGACAGCATCTCATCTGAAAAATCCAGCCCGGTAACCTGGCCGGAATCTCCCACGATGGCACGGGCTACAAAACAATCATTGCCGGCACCGCTTCCAAGGTCGAGCACATGGTGTCCGGGTTTTATACCCGCAAATTCAGTAGGTATTCCGCATCCAAGACCAAGGTCGGCTTCTTTATTATAGCCTTGCTGGTTATCGTAGTTTTCGCTGAATATGGTATAATCCACCCCGCAGCAATCTGAAACCGGACCACAGCAACCGCCGGGTTCAGGTTGTAATGCAATACGTCCGTACTTTTCTTTTACGATGGATTTAATGTCTTTTTCTTTCATGATATTATTTGTTAGTTTAACCGCAAGGATCGCAATGGTTTACGCAAGGGTCGCAAAGGATTAATTTGCGTTCTTCGCGCCTCTATGCGCTTATTGCGGTTTCAATTATAACTGTGGTTCAATTTCTTCCTTATACAATTTATAAAAACCTTCCCTGATCTCGTCACGCACGCGAATGAATTCGCTCCGGATATACTCTTCTGTTCCTGCTACGTGCGATGGATCGTCGAAACCAATGTGTAAGCGATGTTTTACTTTCCCCATAAATGCAGGACAGTTTTCATTGGCACCACCGCAAACGGTGATTACATAATCCCACTCTTCGCCAAGGTATTTGTCAACAGAGTCGGAAGTATGATGGCTTATATCGATGTCGATTTCTTTCATGGCAGCAACGGCCTTTTCATTAAGCTTTCCGGAGGCTTCAGTTCCGGCCGAACGAACAGTCATTCTTTTATCAAAGGATTCCATAAAACCGTGGGCCATTTGGCTGCGGCAGGAATTTCCGGTACATAGGACGAGGATTTTCATAGGTGATGGGTTATTGGGTTATCAGGCTTTTGTTAGTAATAGCTCCAAGTTTCGGGTTTCGGGTTTCGTGCTTCGAGCTTATCAACAATAGTTCTTCTTCAAATCAATTTTAGATAAAAAATCGTCGGTTTCTTTTCTTAACAATTCAATGGCTTTGGCATTCAGGCAGTAGTTAGTTTTCACACCTTCTACTGTCCCCCGAATGAGATTTACATCCTTAAGTTCCTTTAAATGCTGATTAACCGTGGTGCGACTCAAGGGGAGTTCTTCGGCAATATCGCCTGTAATGCATGTTTGAATATCAGCCAGATATTGCAGTATGGCCAGTCTTGCCGGATGCGCAAGAGCTTTAAAGAGCTTTGCCTTGTAAATTAATTGTTCGTCGAAAGTGGTTTCTTTGATGCTTTTCATAACCCAAAATTTTAAATGTGACGCAAAAATACGTTATATTTTTATAATGACGTAATATTACGTCAAATATTTTTTAAAAAAACTGCATCGGAGTTATTATGTAATATTGAAAATTTGAAATTCATACTATCCTTTGCCGATGCTGATGATTAAGTTCCCTTTTTAATTATACATTTAAGAAAAAACAATTATTTACTAAATTGATTTTCTGACAATTAGTGTTTATAATAAAATTAATTCAAAATCTTATTTGTTTTTGTTAGTTATCCTAACTATATTTACATTGAAATTATCATTTGTATCACTTTAAAAAAATGTAAAACTATGAGTAAAACAGTTTTTTATCACGCCGGTTGTCCTGTATGTATAAGTGCTGAGCAGGATATAGTAGACCTGATAGGTTCATCCAATGTTGAAATCGTACATCTGGGTGAAAATAAATCACGAATACCTGAAGCAGAAAAGCTGGGCGTAAAGTCAGTTCCGGCTCTGTTAACCCCAACGGGCAATGTATTACACCTTAATTTTGGTGCTTCCATGGCCGATGTAAAAGGGTAAAAAAAAATTGCCCCACATGGTTAGGTATCCTATCTTTGTGGGGCAGTTTTTATACAAAATAAAATCGAAGTCAATGAAATATTCTCCTTTCAACCTGGATATCCAGAACAACAATACCGACAGCAGGATTGTTGCCGCCCTGGAAAGGATATCACAGGCTTTCAGAATAATGCTATGGAACCAGAGCAAGGAACTTTCCCTTACCCCCATCCAGATCCAGACATTGATTTTTTTGCTGAACCATACTGAAGATAAAAGGACCGTAACTTACCTGGCCCGCGAATTCAACATTACCAAAGCCACTGTAAGCGATACCATCAAAACACTTACCCAAAAAGAATTGATCACCAAAGAATTTCACCCGGAAGATACACGAAGCTACACCATTCATCTTACCTCCAAAGGAAGTGATATTGCGGAGCAAACATCATTATTCACTAAAGAGTTGTTTGTACCCCTTATAAAACTCAATGATACTGAAAAGGAAGATTTTCTGCTGAATCTCATTAACATTATCCACCATTTGCAAAAATCGGGGATTATCAACCTTCAGCGGATGTGCTTTACCTGTGTGCATTACAGGCCAAACCATCCCAAAGGAGAGCATTTTTGTAATCTTTTAAACTTAAAATTAGATACAAACGAATTAAGGATCGATTGCCCGGAGCATGAAGAAAAACCCGGTTAATCAGATCTTTAACAATTTACTTCGGAGAAAGTGATGTTTGCATTTCCGGCACGCCGGTTTCTATGGGATTATCCGGATCATTGCTCCATTCGAACCATCCACCGTCAAAAACTGAAACCCTGGGCCAGCCCAGCAACCAGGCATTATAGAAAGCCTCGCTCCCACGCCAACCTGTACCACAATAAAAAGCAAGATGTTTTTCGGGCACCACTCCCCTTTCGGCCCACATTTTCTCAATTTCCTGATATTCGCGGGTGGTATAATCCAGATTTTGATAGTTCTCCATGTGGTAAGCATCAGAACCGTTATCCACGTAAACAGCTCCGGGGATTCGTCCTTTTTTCTCAATGTAATTGTAGCCGCTCACTTCACCGATATACTCAGGCCAGCTTCGCGTACAAACGATATCTCCATCCTGGGCCTGAATCAACCTTTTGGCTTCATCCATATCTACAATTAGTTCGGGTTTTGCGGGGATGGTAATACCAAAGTCCTTGATGGGCTGAGGCATTACCGGTTGATTTTCCATTGGAAGTTTTTCAGCTTCCCAGGCGGCAAGTCCACCATTGAGCACCCTCACGTCCTTCACACCGGCATACATCATGATAAGGGCACAGCGTATGGCACCCAGTTGTCCTGCCGCACTTCCCGGAAAGGGGTCATCATTATTGGGGAATGAAAACCGGCCGTATAAAATCACGGTGGTATCGCTGCTTATACCATGTTTTTCAAGAGCTGCTTTTAGTTCCTGTGGCGAACGCCGGTTCCAGGTTTCGGGAGATTCCAATGCCAGTGTATCCAGGGCAATGGCACCCGGAATATGCCCCTGCAGATAATCATCATAATTGCGGTAATGGGCGTGGCAGACCACGTAATTGGCACCGTTGCTATACTCCGGGGGTGTTTTACCCGAGATTAATTCCATCAACCAACCTGGGTACACCAGATTACGGTAGTTAGCCATTTGGTCCATGGGTAAATCAGGACGGGCAGACCATTCCGAAACAAAATCATTATAAATACAGATATCCTGATAACCTGCCCCTGAAAATCTTTCAGAAACTTTAAGTGCGTCTTCCCTGGTATAACCATAGATAACTATTTTTTGATCCGGCAGGATTTGTTTATGCCTTACGATCTCTATCCAATCGATATATCCGGCCCATTTAACCGGAAGGGTACGTGCCCCTTTGATATGACCGCCACGGGTTTCACCTTGCAGTCGCCAGCCATTGTATGCTTCTGTGGGACGAACATCAATGATTTCTGCTGATTTGTTTTTTTGCAATTCCAGTACCTGAGAAGTGGTTAGCTGTTTCATAAAGCTGGTTTTGTGAAAATATGCATTCAGGAATTTAATCTTCCGTAACCCTAACACCCTTCCAGAAGGCAATCCTGCCTTTGATACTGGCAGCCGCATCTTTGGGTTGAGGATAATACCAGGCAGCGTTTTCATTGGTTTTTCCATCCACTGCTAAATGATAATACCTGGCATTTCCTTTCCAGGGGCAGGTGGAAGTATGCTCGCTGTCCTTTAAATAATCTTCTTTAACAGAATTGGCAGGAAAATAGTGATTCCCTTCCACTACAACAGTATCATTGCTTTCGGCAATAACCTGGTTGTTCCATATAGCTTTCATAATATTAATATTTAATTGAAGTTAATACTTTTAAAAATTCCATAATTAGTCGTGTGGTTTCTTATTTCCTGACCCAAAGGCAATCTGCAAAATACTTTTTATCATCCAGAAAATTTTCAACTTTATCAAAACCATATTTAACGGCAAGCTGATCAATCTCTTCAAGAGAAAATTTTCTTGACAGCTCCATGAAAATACTTTCCCAGGCACTAAAATTTATGGTACGGTCGAAAGCCTCAACATAAACGCTCTGATTGCAAGTACTCATCAGATAGCTTTCCATGGCTCCGGTTGAAGGGTTATAGATGGCGTGATGAATAAAATTTTCTGTATTGAAATCAGCACCCAGTTCATGGTTGATCCTTACCAGGTGATTGATGTTGAATTCTTTGGTAAAACCATGGGAGTCATCATAAGCATCGCGCAAAACTGAAGGCGACTTTTTCAGGTCAAAGCCGATAAGTACCATATCTCCCGTGGATGTAATGTCAGAAAGGGTTTTAAGAAAGTCATCCAGTTGTTCGGGCAGGAAATTCCCGATATTGCTCCCCAAAAACAGGATTACCTTCCGGGAGTTGTTTTCCAGGTAAAGATCTTTAAGAATTCTGAAATAATCCCCGGCCCTGGCTTTCACCATCAAACGGGGAATTTCACTCTCGAGTTGATCCACCAGACCCGATAATGCATCAGA
>JAHYJP010000338.1 GCA_019429055.1 Bacteroidales bacterium | reverse complement strand
ACGATAAGATCCAACAGGCATACAAGACCAGGTGGGTAGTACACTGTGAACCTTCCCTGGCAGGAGTTGAACACGTGGTCAAATACCTGGGGCAATACACCCACCGGGTGGCCATTACCAACCAGCGTATTTTGAATATTGCGGACGGAAAGGTGACCTTCATCGCCAAAGATTATCGCGACCGGGCCATTAAAAAGCCTGTTACCCTGGAGGGTGTTGAATTCCTGCGGCGCTTTACCCTGCATGTGCTTCCTGCACGCTTCGTGAAAATAAGGCGTTATGGGATTTACAACCCCACCACCAAACGCAGCCTTGCGCTACAGTTCCGTCCGGAAGAAAAACCCACCATCGATACCCTGGTAAAACGCAATGATCCCCCTGAAACTAACCTTGAGCGATTCCGGCGGCTTACCGGATTTGATCCATGCCAATGCCCGGTGTGCAAAAAGGGACGAATGGTAGTGGTAAGGGAGTTGCCTCCAATAAGGGCACCTGCGGAATGCACTGTTTTTGCACTGTTTTTGTGTCATATTCCTGCCCTGCAGAATGAAAATTAAAAAAATGTGCTCTTTGGCACAACGGAAAAGCTATGTCATGCTTATTAAAAAACAGCACGCTAAAGCCCCTTAAATCCCGTTCTTTACATCCATGAAGGAATAACAGCAAGTTAAAACCTCCAAAACTTCAAAGAACACTTCCTGTTTTCAATGCCAAAAAACAACAAAACCGTCAGTAAGTGCATAGCCAAGTGGCCCGGCGGTTGTAGTCCAACATGGACTCCTCGCTGGGCCTTGCGGGCCGCTCAGAGTCCTATTTATTATGCACTGGCGGTTCTTGCCTGTCCGTGTGTTTAGGTCAAATTGCACTTTCATATTAAACTTTTCGCCATCATCAACATGTTTTCATGCAGCGTATCAAATCTCTTACTTCAACTGTAGCAATGGCTGATGTTATATCAGACATTGCATATGGAATAATCAGTATGTTATTATGTATCAAGGAACCACATGAATAAACTACATTAGGGACATAACCTTCACGTTCTTTCTCGTTTGGGGTAATAAGTGGCTCCTCAAGCCGGGCAATCATTTTTGATGGATTTTCAAGATCCAGTAAAACAGCACCTATGGAGTATTGCCTCATTGCTCCGACACCATGTGTAAGCACAAGCCATCCTTCGCTTGTTTCAAGTGGTGAACCACAATTACCAATCTGAATAAATTCCCATGGCATAATTGGTTCCTGGATAATTTTAGCTTCGTCCCAGAAATGTAAGTGTTTGGAAAACATGATGTAATTATTTTCACCATCCAAACGAGAAAGCATGGCATATTTGCCTTTGATTTTTCGCGGAAACAAAGCCATGCCTTTATTTTGAACTGCTTTGCCATTTAAGGTAATGATATTGAAATTTAAAAAATCTTTGGTTTCCATTAATTGTGGAAGAATACATTCACCATTGTAAGATGTATAAGTTGCATAATACATTGATTCTCCATTGTCATCGTAAAATTTTACAAACCGTGCATCCTCAATCCCTCTGCTTTCATTGTCAGAAACAGGAAATACTACACGTTCAGAAATTTTTGAGTCTTCATCAAACTTTATTTGGTAGTTCGAGTTTGCCAGCCAATTTATGTTTTTGATTGTTTGGTCATTGTGAGCAAAGTCAATATCCAGATATAATTCATTAATGCTTGCTTTTAATTCTCCAAATGTAAAATTATCTGGTAGTCTTTCAATAATCCGGCTACTTGTATCATCCCATGAATTCATATCTGTCAATTTAAGACGAAACAGGTGATTATCGTATGTGGGGTCATTTAAAACCCTGGGTGTCCCAACAAATTCAGAAGCATCATCGAAAAGGAGAATGCCATCCTTTTTTATAATCCCGGTTCGAAAAACGATGGACGAAATATGACCCTCTCCTGTTGCCCTAAGGCTCAAAATAAAACGTAGCTCGCCATTTTTAATCCCGCTTTGATCGGGGTGCATTACTATGGAAGGATTGAATAAGGCGGCCGATTCAATGGAATATTCCATAGTAAAGTATGCTCCAATCAGTTCTTTCTTGGTATCACTTAATATTGTGCTTTCCGGCAAATATTCCTTAACCTTATCAAAATGATTAAATAGCTGCTGTTC
>JAHYJP010000086.1 GCA_019429055.1 Bacteroidales bacterium | reverse complement strand
ATTTTGCTGAAATTCCGGGAGGAAAAGGGAAATTCAGGCGTGTATTGCTGAAACATTCCGATGTGAAAAGCGGCGCATTCAGTCCGTTTTTTGGTTCATCTTATATTGAACTGGTGCAGGCATTAAGACGCGAATCTCGTGATATTTACGAAGGCCGAATCTGGGGCGACCCCGGATTTATTCACATTTGTTACGACATTAATGGCATGGACGAATTACGCGAAAAAGTGAAGGAAGCAGGATTTCCGTTTACTGTTGACAGCGCCAGCGATTCAGACAGTTTCGACATGGGCGAGGCAGCCGGAAACTTCGCTTACATCCAGGCGCCGGAAGGAACGCTCATCGAATTTGTGGAAACCCACAAAATTCCCATCCTGAAAAAAATTGGCTGGTTTGTGGATTTCCGTAAACGGGGAAACCATCCGCTGCCCAACTGGCTGCTAAAAATGTTCAGATTTATGCGGGTAAAAAACTGAAGTATGTCGGTTTTTTCTGATCATCTGATTGGCTTTCATTGGAATTCACTTTGGAAAAATGTATAT
Source organism: Bacteroidales bacterium (assembly GCA_019429055.1). GTDB lineage: Bacteria > Bacteroidota > Bacteroidia > Bacteroidales > UBA7960 > SKVR01. Next base: position 15,603 of record JAHYJP010000086.1, on the reverse strand, counting down.
TTGAGTGTTAATTTATGAAACATGGGAACAGTAGAATTGAAACATATCATTGCAGAACATTTAACTCATATAGAAGATAAATCATTTCTACAAGATTTAAAAAATCTGCTGGAATCAAAAGTTGCCTCAGAAACATATACATTGGATGACTTTGAAAAAGAGCGAATCCAAATGGCCAGAGAGCAGGTAAAAAAGGGTGAAACTATCTCAAACGAAAAAATTCATCATCAGGTTCAGAAATGGTTCGATACAAAATAGAATGGTCACTCGAGGCCAGAGAAGATTTGATTGATATTCTTGATTTCTATAATAAACGAAATGTATCTTCAACCTACAGTAGAAAACTTTATATAAATTTTCAGAAACGAATAAAGTTGTTGTCGCATAATCCTTTTCTGGGTGTCCGAACTGATTTTGAAACTGTTAGGGTTTTAATAACCGATAATTATCAAATTATTTATGAAATTTTTGAAGATTTTATTCTAATCATTTTGATATGGGATAGCAGAAGAAACCCGGAAGATAAAATGATTTCCAGGAGAATTAAATAAAGCTCCTGGAAGCCAGCAATTCCGCAGCAAATTTAAAAAAATAATTGCCACAGCAAGATGGAAGAATAAGGCAATAGGATAATTGCCTGCTGAAAATTCAACAGGAAGTTTTTTTAATATTTTCGATTTTTATAGGCTACCTCCTTTTCTTTTTTTCTGTGGTTTTTCCCTGAATTCATGAGCAGGGCATCTCTAAAATGCAACAGTCAATATCGTAGCTGTACATTTTTTGCTAAAATTTCTTCAATCAGCTTAAAATCATCGAACTCCATCGCTTTCAAATAGCTTAATATATCCTTTATCAGTGCATTTACCGTAAGCCCAAAATTCCTTATAAAGCCCTGTATATGAGCAATCTTGTATGTCAATTGATTGATAATGTCGGCAATCTGCATAAGCTGGTAATAGTTTTTGGTCGCATTAAAATTTGTCCTTGAAAACTTATGTTCCGCATTATACCCGTTATTTTTCTGGTTATTAAAGCCTTCATTTTCTATTTTCCATCTCAGTCTGCCTGCCTGACTTATCTCATGAACATTATCTTCATTCAAAGGAATATCGGTCACATGAACAAAACGGGTTTGCTCTATTTCCCCGGTGAGTTTATGCTGTTTTTCAAATAATGTTTCAGCTACATATAGGGTGTGTCCTTTATATTCAATCCCTTCAAAATATTTATAATCATTCTTAAGCCAATGCGTCTTATCTGTTGTTAAATGGTTTTGTTCTCCGTAATCCTTAAAAAGCATTTTATCTGCTATTTGTTCCTGGACACTTTTCAGGCTTTTGTCTTTCAGGGTAATGATAGATCGCCACCGGTTAGTTTTACAGATATTGAAAACAGGATCTTTGGGATACAAACCGTCTAAAAGCAGAACCAGCGGCAAACGGGGAAACTCTTCTTTTAACCTTTTTGCCAGTCTGTCAAATGCTTTGATCTCACAATCCTGCTTGTCAAATGTCCGGTTTGCCGGATTCTCTATCCATTCAGTTGCCAATGAAATAGAAAAGCCGTTTGATGTAACCACCTTGGCTTCCAATACATAAGTGGTCCATACTTTTTTTCCGTTTTTGCTTTTCTTATAAGGGCACCCCGGATAAGGTTCATAGTCGTAGCTTTGTAAGCCGGAACCATCAATGGCCACCTTGAAATATTTACCGGCAAATTTGTATTTCTGAAGCGCTTTGGACTTTACCAGTTCACGGAACATATCCTGCTTAATCTGTTCCAATTTGCATGGGTTTATCCAACGAAGGTATCTATCCACCGTGTCCATGTCAGCTACTTTGATACCAAAGATGCTTTTTATATTATCCTGGTAATCATAGTTCTTGGCTGTGTTGTCGGCCTGATTTCTTGATTTTTGTTTAAACAAAAATACAAGCAGCCCACTGACAATCAGCTCCCTGACTTCATATTCAGGACGCTTCCGGTAATCCGGCAGTTCCGAGATTCGTCTGTAAAAATCCGGGAAATGGCGATTGATGGTAACGGCCAACCGGCAAACCAGTTGATACTTCTCAAACTTTTGCAATTTGTACCTGCAGCTTAATTTGCGCTTTCCGGCCTTTTTTCCTGGCTTGGAAACATGTGATCTGTTTGCTTTTGATGTCTTCTTATTTATAAGTTACCAAAAACAACTATTTTATCAAATAAATAAAATAAAAATTTTGTTTATTACGCTAAAAATGAGTATATTTAACAAGTATTTAAAAACAAAAGCCGCCTAGAAAGGTGGGTAACCTTGGCGGCTTTTTAAAATAAATTCTATGAATAAACCACAACCCTTGGGTCAAACAGGCGGCCAGGCCGCCCTGCGTCCATAAGCCACTATTAGTCAATGAATTATGAATTTTTAGGCTATGGCCTTCTGAAACAAAATTAGCAAGAAAAATATTTTTACCTAAATTTATTCTTCCTTTCTTTTTCAAAGAGTTGCATTATTGATTATTTTCATGCGGAATTGCTGACACAGCATATACAGTTTAACGGATACACCAACCACTGGCACGATGACTATACGCAATGGCACCGGTATGGTAATTTATTTAAAATTGCCTTGCCCGATTTGCATCCAACTATACTGCAAAGCAAGGTTGACATTGCCGAAGATTTGGGTCTGCCTGGTTTGTTAATGCAGGAAGGGTTTCTTTCGCAATTATTTTTGAACCCATACAAAACTATTGAAAACCCTGAACTAAACGAATTAGAAAAAACACTGGTGGAAGGAAATACCCTGGTTATTACTAATCCCGAAACAAAAGTTGGCCGTGAATTAGAAAAAAAAGCAAAAGTTGTTTTTGAATGGGCAGACAATTTACCCAGTCATCAGTTTAATGCATTGGGTTTGGAAAAGGTTAAGCTATTTTATTTAGTTCATAACAATAACTACTTATTTGTTATTTCCTCTTCCTCACAAACACAAATAAACCATATTCAAACTTTACTGGCCAATACAAACAATCTTTTAAATAAGTACAAACTGCATAAGGGATGGTTTGGTGTTAAAACATTATTAAAAAGTGTAACCTGTACTCCGGGTCACCCTTTGGAGCTAATCGGAATAGGTATGAATGAAGGAAATTCATGGTTTATTTTTGATGGGTACATGGATTTTCTTGCAAAAAAGGAATTGGAAAATTGGGTGAGCGAAGTGAACCTTCCGGTTGTTGCCGATGTTGGTTTCTCTCCTATCTATGGATGTAGCGACTATGTTGGGTTACAAGTACAGGATATGGTAACCAAACAAGCCTGGATTGATTATGCCCGTAAAAAGGGAGGGTACGCATTTCGTCCGGTTTATGATCCCGAGAGCGACAATTTTCAGTTTGACGGTTACATCGTTCATGAAGGAAACAAGGAACAGATTGACAATGAAGATGTCCCTTTTATAAACAAAACAGGTATGTTGAATGGAAACCTTACATCGTCGATGGTATTGTTCATTGAAAAGGAAAAACCATTCACAAATGAATCCATCTGGGAAGCAATTATGAACAGGAAAGAAGTGGCTGTACTTGAACAGGCCAAAATGATGGGACCCGCTAAATACAGAAACGCTTTGCAATTTCTGTATCTGGATAAAATTTATCTGGAGGATTATTTTGGCGATAACCTCGATATACATGCAGAGGTTAAAGGGTATGATCTGGTCGTTACACTGAAAAATTATTTGCCGGACTTCATTTCAGGAAATTTGGAAATTGTCTCTGATTTAGCCATTAATGTTGAAGGTGATTTATTGAAAAAAATAACTTTAAGTGAAAATGAAACAAAGCAGATTAGAATACCATTAACCCCTTTAAAAGAATCAATGGGAAGAACAAACCCGATTGCCGTCAATTTTTTATGGAATGACAAAAAGAAAACTACGGTTACCATGTTGGATTTGCCTCCTGCTATTTCAATACACCAACTGCTTTATGCCCATGCACCGGAAGTCCGTTTTCCGGTAACAATCCATAATTTTTCAGCGGAAGGTTCATTCCCTGTTGAAATAGAGGTATTTGAAAAAGATCGCCCTCAAAAAAAGGTACTAAGTCTTACAAAACAATGTGAAACAGCAATAGCTTCTTTCAAAGAAACGGACTTTCGTTTACAACTAAAGCCGGGTAATTATATAGTAAAAGTAAATGCTTTGGGCACGACGACAAAAGGCCAGTTGGGAGTGGGGAAAGCAGAAGGCAGGCCTTATGTTTATGAAGTGGATTTAAATAGTGATGGGGTCGATGAATACCGGATGGAAAACGACTCGGTGCAGGTTACATTGCTCAGAACCGGTGCCCGTGTAATCGAATATATTGTAAAAAGCAAAAAAGATAACGTTCTGTTTAAAGTATGGCCCGAAAAGGCCGGGAACCACAAAAGCCCATTCCGCATGAACAGGTTTTATCCTTACGGTGGATTTGAAGATTTTCTCGGACAGGCCAGCATGGAAACACACCGGATTTATGATGCCAGAATTATTCAAAAAGATGGAGACTTTGTGCAGGTTGAAATGGAAACCGATTATTTTGGGAACCACCTCAAAAAAATATTTACGCTTTACGGAAATTCACCGTTACTCGAGGTCAGGTTTGAACTGAATTTTAAAAACCGGGAAGCAAATGTTCTGGGGCCCCAACCAATTCTTGAACTTGGGAAAAATCATGGAACTGAAGACGTATTTACAGTACCAACCAGGGAAGGACTGATAGAGTACAGAATGAGGCCCGAAGAGTATTATGGTCAGGCAATTGATGTAGTGGAAGGATGGAATGCCGGCTACGATACTATGGAGGACATATCGTTTGTTGGTGCATTCCCGGTTTCCCAGCCCCTTTTCCTTCATATGTGGATGAATCATCCCAGGAATACGGATGCACCTCATTACTACGTTGAATTCCAGCCGTGGACACCAATTATCCAAAAAAGTAAAATGTATTTTTCTTACTATTTATGGGGCAGCGGGGGAGCCTGGCAAAATGGAGTGGATGAGTTAAGAAAAAGAAATTTGATAACTAAAAAAAATAATAACCAAAAATATTGATTTTATCACCTTTATTAAAAAAAGAAAATTATGAAAAACCAAAAAATCTATCTGATTTTAGCAACTTTTGTTTTTTTATTAAGTTCCTGCGGTAAGACTTCCAGAGTAGAAAACATACCAGTAAATGAAAAAGAATATAAGGTTTATTCAATTTCAATGAACAGGATTTGCAAAGAATGGGATGGTCAATGGCAAGGTATTACAGTTGCTTCTGATGGGAACTGTTATTTCGGTACATCTACACATTCTGCTGCACATGGTGCTGGATTTCACAAGTTTAATCCCGAAACCAGGACACATACTCTATTAGCAGAAGATATGACCATAGTTCTTGGCGAAGGTAATACACCATCGCAACAAGGTAAAATCCATAGCCCGATAGTTGAACACGATGGGTGGCTTTATTTCACAACTCATCTCTCTAATTACTGGCCAAAAGGTATTGAGGACTACACGGGGGCTCATGCTGTTGGTTATGAAATGGAAACAGGAAAATTTAGAGATTTCGGAATTATTCGCCCCAGGTATTCAACTTATTCCACAATTAATATTGATCCGGTTAGAAAAAAATTGTATGTGTTTGTAGTGCCGTTTTTGGATGAGCTTGTAGAAGCTGATGGAAGCCATCTTTACAGTGTTGATATTGATACAGGAGAAATGAAGGATTTGGGATTGGTTGCTGAAAAACGCAGTGCTGCGTCAAAGACTTTCTTTATCGATCATGAAGGGAATTGTTGGTTTACGCTATGGAAAAGGAATCAACATTTAGATGATGATGATAAAAATACAGGTCCTTATCAGCCTTTTTATGAAAATGATAACGGCAATCTATATTGTTACCGACCTTCACTGGATAAAATTGAAACATACTATGATGTACTTCCCTATGGTGAGTTAATTGACGGAACGCCTGTGACTGAAGAGTCATACAGAAAAGAACGTGCCTGGACCTGGTCTGAAGTGTTACCGGGAAGTGGAAATAAAAAATGTTTGTTTACCATGGGAACCTGGGGCGGAGGTGATGAAAGATTATGGATATTTGACCCATCAAAAGATATTGAATCCGGAGAAGCGTTTCAACCTATAGCCTATATTGGATCAACCTTTTTGCATACTGCGTTAGGTGGTGACAGAGTTTATTTTGTTCAATATGAAAATCTGGAAGATGAGCGGGCAGTAGGTGCTGAATTTGAAAGGGAGAGAGATCCGGATGTTGTTGGATATGATGAAAGTCTTCATTTGAGAAGTATTTCAATAACAGGAGGCATTGATCAAAAAGTTACAGACCATGGTAAAATTGTTGATCAGGATGGACGTGCCTTAAGATTTACTAACTCACTGGCAGCAGATGATAAAGGGCGGGTTTTTATAAATGGCAGTTTTTATGTGAATTCACTAAATGAGGCTTCGTTACAAATTCTGTTTTATACACATCCCGGAGAAGATCTTTATAAGCTGGTGAAACGGGGTGAATTTTTTGCAGTTTTTGATACAACAATAAAATAATTATAGGGACGAAGGCAAAAGCGGATGGGAAGAGCGCGAAACCGGAAGGCATGGACATCATTAGATTTTTATAATCTTCATATAGCAAAAAATGAGTATAAAAAAATGGCTGGTTATTCTATTAGTTACAGTATATGCCTGTTCGTCTGATACTGCAACAATTGAAGAGAGTTTGAAAACTTTTGCTACATATACTTATTCAGACCCGGACCCTACACCCAGGCCGGGAAGAAAACCATACCCTTATTTTAGATTTGATGGTTATTCAAATAATTCTGATAGTATTGATTGGAAGGTAATTGCTATGGAGAACAAATATATTAAGGTACATATCTTTCCTGAGATTGGCGGTAAAATATGGGGCGCTATTGAGAAATCAACCAACAATGAATTTATTTATTATAACTCGGTTGTTAAATTTCGCAATATTGCCATGCGGGGCCCGTGGACTTCCGGGGGAATAGAACTTAACTTTGGAATTATTGGACACTCTCCAACCGTTTCAACTCCGGTAGATTATGTTACCAGGGAAAATGATGACGGGAGTGTCAGTTGTTTTGTGGGAGCAATAGATTTATTGACAAGAACCCGCTGGGAAACTGAGATTAATCTTCATCCCGATAAGGCATATTTTACAACAAATACGAGATGGAGCAATCCAACAGCTATATTGCAGCCTTATTACCAATGGAGTAATGCTGCCTATCAGGCTGAAGGAAACCTTGAGTTTATATTTCCGGGCAAGTACAGGATTGGCCATGGAGGTTCTGCAAATAATTGGCCAATCGATGAAAACGGGCGGGATTTGTCCTTTTACAAGAATAATAATTTTGGTGGTTCAAAATCGAACCATATTATTGGTGATCTAAGCGGTTTTTATGGCGCTTACTGGCATGACTTGAATTTTGGATCAGGGCATTATTCAAAGTATGGAGATAAACTTGGCGGAAAAATATTTCTTTGGTCGCTGGCCCGTTCTGGTGGTATTTGGGAAGATTTATTAACAGATACAGATGGCCAGTATGTTGAGTTGCAGTCAGGCAGGTTATTTAATCAGGCTGTATCAGGCAGCACCCGCACACCGTATAAGCATTTTGGATTTTTACCACATGCGTATGATGAATTTAAGGAATACTGGTATCCTGTTATGAATATTGGGGGAGTGCTGAAATCGAATCATTTAGGTGCTTTAAATGTCATTAAAAATAATACAGATCAACAAATTTATTTTTCTCCGTTACAATCCATCAACGATGAAATTAAAATATATTTTGGGAGTGAACTTCAATACAGTTTTAATGTAGATATTAAACCATTGGAAATATGGGAAACGAGTATTGCCAAAAACCAATCTAATGAACCTTTAAAAATCATTGTAGGAACGAATAAGGAATTAATATACACAGAAGAAAGTTCATTTACTACCCGGCCGGTTGAATCCCCGGATAATTTTGACTGGAATTCAGTTTACGGACTATTTACTGAAGGTGTTAATTGGGTTTACCAGGGAAATTTTGACAGAGCATATGAGCGTTTTACCGCATGTTTGGAAAAAGATTCCCTCTATGTGCCGGCCCTGAATTATTTGGCTGAACTACAACTAAGAAAATCTGATTTTCAAAATGCACTGAAAAATATCAGGAAATCATTGTCAATTAACACGTATGATCCAAAGGCTAACTTTATTTTTGGGCTTATAAGCAGACATGTGGATAATTTGGTTGATGCACAAGATGGTTTTGCTGTTGCTTCAATTTCTCCTGAATACAGAGTTGCGGCTCATTTGGAATTGGCAAAACTTTTTATCCTAAAAAACGAACTGCACATGGCGCAGCAATATGTAGCAAAAGTTCTTGAAAAAGAAGCGGCCAATCAGAACGCACTTGTGCTGATGGCCATGATTTCCAGGAAGTATGGCCAAACAAAGGATGCAAAAAGATACATCAGGCAATTGGAATACCTTTCGCCGCTTAATCATTTTTCCCGGGCTGAAAGGCTATTTTTAAATCAGGGAAAACAAACATCGGAAAGTTTTACTTCATTAATTAAGAATGAATTGCCATATCAAACCTTTATGGAGATGGCTTTATGGTACGAATATCTGGGAGCAGTGGAAGAACCAATTATTTTACTTGAATTGTCTTCTGAAAGTGCTTTGATTAACCTTCAATTAGCCTGGTTATATAAAAATAATGATAAAGAAAAATCTGAATTTTATTTGGAAAAGTTCATTCAAAGTACGTCCGATTTTGTTTTTCCTTTTAGAAAGGAGTTGATCTCGCCGTTGGAGTGGGCTATTCGTAAAACAGATAACTGGAAGCCAAAATATTATTTGGGATTATTACACTGGAATATAGGAAATCATACTTATGCCAAAGATCTTTTTAATGCTTGTAAAGATTTACCTGAATCGCCTTATTTTTATTTGGCAAAAACAGACCTTCTGGGAGATGAAAAAGATTATGATCCGGAACAGGATTTACTGAAAGCAAGAAAACTGGGGATTGATGATTGGCGAACATCGCTGGAGGTAATTGAGTTTTATTTACGTAAAGGTTTGGTTGAAAAAGCGTTGAGCCTGTCTAAAGAATCATTAGAGATGTTTTCTGCCAATGATGCACTCAAATATAACCACGCTAAGTGTTTATTGGCAAATGGCTTATATGCAGAAAACCTGAATGAACTTGAGAATACAACCATATTACCTTTTGAAGGCGCGCGCTACGGAAGAATAACATACCGGCAGGCTGCTGTTATGGAAAGCATTCAGCTTTTTGAAAAGCAAAAGTTTGAAGAGGCTATAGAAACCATAGGAAAAGCAAGGCTTTGGCCTGAAAATCTTGGGGTAGGACAGCCTTATGATGTGGACGAGAGGATTGAAGATTTTCTGGAAGCAGAAAATCTGCTGCGCCTGAATAAAAAAGATAAAGCCCATGAACTTTATGAAGGAATAATAACGTATAGTCATGAAAATGAAGGGAGATATAGTTCAACAGACTTTTTGTATCTAATTACATTAAAACGTTTAGATAGGGATGAACAGGTAAATAGCTTTTTGGCCCGATGGCAGAACGAAAAACCCGGAGATCCGCTTTTAAAATGGTCTGAAGCTATGTTAAACAATAACAGAAATGCTGCGCAAATAATAGAGGAGGAAATTAATACAGAAGCGGGAGAAACACCTTGGGATCCAAGATATACAGACACAGAATTCGAGTTGATAAAGAAGATTTTTACACACATTGGTTTAAACTCTAACTGATTGCTTTCAACTCTTTTTATCAATGAAAAGAACCGCAGTTTATTTATAGGTAAATTATTTTTCTATTGAGCAACATCATACCATAATTCAAAAAAATAATTAAATTTGCAAATGTCGTGTTCGTACACGGGAATTGATTTGATGGATAAACAAACTAAAAATTAAATATCATGAATAAGATTTTTTATCTCTTCCTTGCAGTAATTATTTTGACCGGGTGCAACAGCACAACAGATGACGGCTGGTCCGATTTATTCAACGGTAAAGATTTAACCGGCTGGAAACAACTGAACGGCGAGGCCATTTACGAAGCCATAGACGGCGAAATTGTTGGTACTACGGTGGCCAACACACCCAATTCATTTTTATGTACTGAACAAGAGTACGGTGATTTCGTACTTGAACTCGAAATGTTTATGGTGGACGATTTCAATTCGGGTATGCAATTCCGCAGCGAAAGCAGGCCCGACTATATGAACGGCCGTGTGCATGGCTACCAGTGCGAAGTGGACCCGTCAGACCGCGCCTGGAGCGCAGGAATTTACGATGAAGCCCGTCGAGGCTGGCTTTACCCCGTGGACTTAAACCCAGATGCAAAATCTGCGTTTAAACACGGCGAGTGGAACCACTACCGCATCGAATGTATAGGGCCGTCAATTAAAACATGGCTCAACGGTGTTCCCGTGGCTCATCTCCTCGACGACATGACACCCAAAGGATTTATCGCTCTGCAGGTTCATTCAATCCGCGATGAAGCGATGGCCAACCGGCAAATTAAATGGCGGAACATCCGCATTAAAACCGAAAACCTGGAACCTTCGCCAAACGAAGGAATCTATGTAGTGAATATGTTGCCGAACAACCTGAGTGAAGCCGAAAAAGAAAAGGGCTTTAAACTGCTGTTCGACGGTCAGTCTGCTGATAATTTTAAAAGCGTGAGAGGAGATGAATTTCCTGCGGAAGGTTGGCAGGTAAAAGACGGCTTACTTAGTGTTTTGCCCGGTGGAGATGGTGGAAGTATCGAAACCAAAGAAAAGTTCGGTTCATTTGAATTGAAATTCGATTTTATGTTTACCGAAGGCGCCAACAGCGGAATCAAATATGGATTGGGAAACAATGGTCCTTCCGTGGGACTGGAATACCAGATCCTCGATGACGAAAACCATCCCGATGCCAAAAACGGAATTGAAGGAAACCGCACACTGGCATCATTATATGATTTGATTCCTGCTGAAAAACAAGGCCGTTTTGTAAACGGTCCCGGCCAATGGAACCGCGGACGCATTATCCTTTATCCCGACAACAGGGCTGAACACTGGCTGAATGGTCGTAAGGTGGTGGAATTTACACGCGGAAGCGAAGAGTTTAAAAAACGGGTTGCAGAAAGTAAATTTGCCAAAATGGACGGTTTTGGCATGGCCGAAAGAGGCCCGATCCATATCCAGGATCACAATGATGAAGTACATTTCAGAAGTATTAAAATAAGAGAACTATAAATCATGACTAACAGAAGAAATTTTTTAAAAGCTGCCGGAATCGGGATGGCTGCAGCAGCAGTTCCCGGTTTGGCAAATGCCGCTGCAGGTAATGCTGAATTAAAAAAAGCCAGAGGTGATATTCAACTTGGTGTGGCATCCTACACATTGCGGAAATTTTCTACGGAAGAAGCGCTCGATATGACTGTGCGCTGCGGAGTGAACCGGATTACATTTAAAGACATGCATTTGCCTTTGGATGCGGATAATGCTACCATCAAAAAAACAGTGGAACTTTGCAAGAAAAAAGGAGTCACGCTTTACGGCGCCGGTGTGGTTTACATGCGATCAAAAGAGGATGTTGACCGGGCGTTCGAATATGCAAAAACTGCCGGCATGGAGATGATTGTGGGCGTTCCCAATCATGAACTGCTGGAATATGTGGAGGGCAAAGTAAAACAGTACGACATTAAACTGGCCATCCACAACCACGGCCCGGGCGATAAGCTGTATCCAAGCGCCGAAAGTGCTTACAACCTGATTAAAAAAATGGACAAACGCATGGGATTGTGTATCGATATTGGCCACACCAAACGCATCGATCGCGACCCGGAGCAGGATGTAAAAGACTTCTTCGACCGTGTGCTGGATATTCATATCAAAGATGTTACGGCTGCCGCAGCTGAAGGAAAAACATGCATCATCGGACGTGGAGTGATTGATTTTCCCTCGTTTATGAAAACAGTGGTAAAAAAGGGATACAAAGGAACCCTGGCATTGGAATACGAAGCCGAAGCCGACGATCCGCTGCCGGGAATGATGGAATCGTTTGGGTTTACCAAAGGAGTGATGGCGATGCTATAGGGGGAAGGAGTTTAAAGTTCAAAGTTTAAAGTTCAAAGTTCATTCCATTAGCTATCGGGACAGAGTTTGAAGTTTAGAATTGTGGATTTAATGAAATAAAAAGACTTTGGTTTTAGACAACGATTCTTTTATTTCATTCCATGGTCTTCCGACTTCCGACTTCGGTCATTTAGGTGAATTGTTTAAAAAATACAAGTTGAAATTCAGAAATAATAATAACATAGAAATTAGATAAATATGAGTGCAAACAGAAGAGAGTTTCTTAAAAAAATGACAGCCGGTGCTGCCGGAATCGCGGTAGGCGGGTCGGCTATGGGCATGTCGGCTAAAAGTTACAGCCGGATAATCGGGGCTAATGACAGGTTAAACGTAGCTATTGCAGGTTTGGGCCGCAGGTTGGGTGCTTTTTATGCTCCAATCGCGCACAAAGAAGCCAATGTGGAACTGGTTTATTTGTGTGATGTAATGGAAAAACAACGTGAAAGGGCGCTGGAAAATTTTTCAAAACGAATTGATTATAAACCAAAGCTGGAAAACGATATCCGGAAAGTGATTGACGATCCAAAAGTGGATGTTTTGATTAACGCCACTCCCGACCACTGGCACACACCGGGTTCAGTTATGGCGATGAAAGGCGGAAAGCATGTGTATGTTGAAAAACCTTGCAGCCACAATATGTTTGAAAATGAAATCCTGGTTGAAGCTTCAAAAAAGCTGAACAAAGTGGTGCAAATGGGTAACCAGCAGCGTTCATCCGATCATACCATCGAGATTGTACGGGAAATTCATAACGGTATAATTGGAACACCTTACAAAGCTTTGGCGCTTTATACCAACAAAAGGGGAGAGGTGCCGGTACAAAAGAAAGCCCCTGTTCCAACCGGCCTCGACTGGGAACTTTTCCAGGGACCTGCTCCGCGCCGCGATTATACCGAAGAAACCTGGGATTACAACTGGCACTGGTATGGCTGGGATTACGGCACAGCAGAATCAGGGAACAATGCCACTCACGAGCTGGATGTGGCACGCTGGGCATTGGGTGTTGATCTTCCTCTTCGGGTGGACGTGGAAGCTGCAAAACGCCATTTTATAAACGATGGCTGGGAAATGTACGATACCATGGAGACCACTTTCCGTTTCGCCGGAAATAAAATTATTCAGTGGGACGGTAAAAGCCGGAACGGTTACGATACCTATGGCGGCGACCGCGGTACCATCATTTACGGAAGCGAAGGAACTGTATTTGTTGACCGGGGTAAATATGTATTAACAGACAGAGGTGGTAAAGTTATCAAAGAAGTTAAATCCGGTTCTGCCGAAGCGGGCACTGCCCTTGGCGGCGGCGGAGATATGACAACTACGCATGTGATCAATTTCTTCGAAACCATTAGAGGAAAAGCAAAACTTACCGCACCTATCGGCGATGCCAGCAAAAGTATGGCCATGGTGCATTATTCCAACATTGCTTACCGCATTGGAAAAGGATTCGATATTGACGACAAAACCGGACGGATGTTCGACCGCGAAGCCATGAAATTGTGGGGCCGCGAATATGAACCGGGATGGGAACCAACAGTATAAGTTCAGAGTTCAAAGTTCAGAGTTTCGGGTGTGTTCAAATCCGGTATCCGGAACCCGGAACTTTGAACTTTTTAATTGCATATTGACCCCGAAAATTTTAATCATTAAATTTTGAAATCAATGACATCAAGAAGAAAATTTATACAAAGAGCTGCAACCACTTTTGGGGCAATTACCATTGTTCCTGCTCACGTTTTATTTGCGAAACCCGAAATAAGGAATAAAGCGGGCGAAATCGTCCGAAACGCATCGGTGGTCCCCAGCGATAAAGTAAACATGGCTTGTTGCGGAATTGGAAACCGCGGTGCACAAATTATGGGCGATTTCTACAAAACCGGTCTGGTTAACTTTGTGGCCCTTTGCGATGTTGACATGGGTGCCCCCCACACCATTAAAAGTATAGAAGCCTATCCAAAGGCAAAACGTTTTCAGGATTTCAGGGAAATGTTCGATAAAATTGAAAATGAATTTGATGCAGTGAGCGTGGGTACCCCCGATTTTTCGCATTTTCCCATCACCATGCTTGCTATGTCGAAAGGGAAACATGTATATGTTGAAAAACCAATGGCCCGTACTTTCAACGAAATTGAACTGATGATTAATGGTGCAAAAAAATACAAGGTGGCCACGCAAATGGGAAATCAGGGTCATTCTGAAGGAAATTATTTTCAATTTAAAACATGGGTTGAAGCGGGAATAATCAAAGATGTGACTGCCATTACCGCACACATGAATGGCCGCCGTCGCTGGCATGGGTGGGATACCAACATGACCAAATTTCCCAATGGTGAGCCCATTCCGGAAACTCTGGACTGGGACACATGGCTAATGACCGCTGAACACCACGATTATCAAAAAGACTTTGTGAACGGACAGTGGCGCTGCTGGTACGACTTTGGAATGGGCGCACTTGGCGACTGGGGGGCTCACATAATGGATACCGCTCATGAATTTCTTGATTTGGGATTGCCTTATGAAGTTGACCCGGTCCGCATTGATGGTTACAATCCACTTTTTTTTCCACAGGAAACCACTCTGGCGTTTAAGTTTCCAAAACGTGGAAAAATGCCGCCGCTTACCATTACCTGGTACGATGGGACGAACAACATCCCGCAGGTCCCCGAAGGGTATGGTAACCTGGAAGTTGACCCGAATATTCCACCTGCAAGCAACGGGCAAATGCAGCCTGCAAAGTTGGGACCGGGGAAAATTATTTATTCCAAAGAATTGATGTTCAAAGGTGGTTCGCACGGTAGCACTTTGTCGATTATTCCTGAAGACAAGGCCAAAGACATGGCATCGAAACTGCCGGAAGTACCCAAAAGCCCATCGAACCATTTTGCCAATTTCCTGCTGGCTTGTAAAGGAGAGGAAAAATGCCGCTCGTCGTTTGACATTGCCGGTCCGCTAAGCCAGGTATTTACATTGGGTACCATGGCGCAGCAGTTAAATTCAAAAATTATTTTCGACCGTAAAAAGAAACAGGTAACCAATAACGTGTTGGCAAACCAAATGTTGGTTGGCGCCCCTCCCCGCAAAGGATGGGAGGAATTTTACAAACTGTAGGGTTAATGGCCTGAAGAAACTTCAGGTTTTTCCATCGATTTTAGCAATATTGCTTTTGATTTTAAAGAATGAAGGAGTATAAGTAATTTATTTTTAATGAATTAAATAAATAAATTGAATTTCTACTGTTAAAAATCCGGCAAAAATTTTTTCCTCCCGATTCTTTTTTTATCTTTGTTCCGTTAACGATAACGGAAACTGACTAAAATAGTCTTTATGAAGAATAAAGCATATTTTCAAACTGAAATAATCCCCTTAAATTTTTTGAT